>NZ_LHPH01000007.1:0-386245 GCF_001298125.1 Pseudoalteromonas porphyrae
TCCTTATTGTTCGTGGCAACGAGGAACAAATGAACATACAAACGGTCTGATCAGGCGTTATTTCCCAAAGAAAACTGATTTTTCAACTATAACTAATGAACAACTCCAAGAGGTTGTAATGAAAATTAATACTCGCCCAAGGAAAATACTAAATTATCAGACAGCTGAAGAAGTCTTTATTAATTAGTGATTTAAGGTTTGGTGCACTTGGAACCTGAATTCGGGCTAATTTGTTGCGTTTTGAATTATCAGGTGTTGAAATCAAAGGTTTTGATAACGAAAGTATTGCGCAAATAAGCAGTATTACAGTTGCAGGTTACGAGGTTGATAAAATAGCACCGCGTACAGAGCTGTCATTAAAAGGCTTTAAATTTAGTGATGCGTTTGTAGCGCAACTACCAAATGATGCAAATAACCAACTTGCCTCAGCAAGTTACGATTTACACACGCTAATGAACTACGACGAAAACTCTGGCGACAGCGATATTGCTTTTTCGCTCAACGCAAACCAGATTGTTGCGCTTAACTTTGATCTAGGTTTAGCTAAATCAAAAGCACTAATGGAAGCTTCACTAGCAATGGGTAAAATGCAACAAGCGCAAGGTACACAGGCGTTGCCGCTTGAGCAGCAATTACAGCAACAAACTTTATTAATGCAAGCTATCTCAGAACTTGAGCCTCGTAGTATTGAAATTAAACTTAATAACGAAGGCGAGTTTAAAGCCCTTGTTGAACAAGTATTAAGTAAGCAAGGCATGACGCTAGAACAAATGCAGCAAATGGTTGAAATGCAGCTACAGCAAGCCCCTGTTAGTGACGAGCTTGCACAGGCAATTAGAGACTTCACACAAGGTTTAGGTTTATTAACAGTGTCAGCCAGTTTACCCGCAGGGCAAACAATGACAGAGATTAATCAGCAAATATTTACTTTGATGGGCCAACCAAACGAGCTAGCAGAGTTTATAAATTTAAAAGCGAAAGGTGAATAGATCGCAGAGTTATAAAAAGCTGTAAGTTGTAAGCGCGAGTATATCTCGCGCTTTTTTTACTATTTAATTTCTAAATTAAAATGCTCGTTTTTAACTCCACGCATACCTATGAATAGATTAGCGCATAACGAAGTTTATTTTATTCAGAATATGGGATTGAAGAATACGGCTTATTATAAATACCGAAGGCACAATAATTGCTATTTTCCCAAGTACCGTCAGTATATAACACCCTAGTAACACAAGCATTAGCATCAGCTAAAAACTCACCAAAACGGCCATTTTCATTAAATGTACAATATGATGACGTGCCGCATCGCCAAGTTCCTGAGTTAGATGCACTGTAACTCCAAGTAACCTCCTGGATAGGTCTATCACTAACAAACCTAAACGCAACACCTGGGCGAGGCGAATTTGTTGTGCTTGAACAATGATCAACTGAATACTCTTGCTGTGTAGGTGTGCCGTTTATCATACATTCAACATGTGCAGCTAAAGTCGAACCGCTATAGCCTAGTGAAAGTAAAGCCGTGGCAATAATTAACTTTTTCATCCATTTATCTCCTTGTTTATTAAAGTTCTATATTTATTGCATTTTTGTATCATAATGTAAATGGTTTTTGTTCTTCTTATTGGTTCTTGAGGGTGGAACCATCATTTTTTAGTATTGATTATGTGCTAATTAAAATCGGGTGTGAATACGTTTTCAATGTTGCCTTGTTTTCTTTAAGTTTTTGTATTTTATTGTTTTAAATTGAATTTTGGCTCGTGATTAAAACAACCTGGATTTCATAAATAGCTAGGTGAAGGCCTTGTGATAGGTGTGTTTTTTATAGGGAATAAATTTGTTAATCACTTGTGGTTTTGGCTGGTTTTTTGTACTGATATGTTAGAGGTAAAGTGAATATGTGTTAGGTTTAATGTTCAAAATGTAGGGGCACTATAAATGCGATTGATTTGAAAGAGTAAGTGCTTTATCACATATATAAAAGATAAGGCGTTTAAATAAAGACCGTTAACCTTATTTTTTGTGCTTTCTTCTTCGTTTAATAAAGCCTGTGACTATACTTAGCTTAAAGCTGAGCAATGCCTACTAATTAGGTTTTATAACAAAAATTGGTGAAATTAATGAAAACGATTGGACTTTTAGGTGGAATGAGTTGGGAGTCAACCTCAAGCTACTACACATTAATTAATCAAGGCGTTAAAGCTAGGCTTGGTGGCTTGCATTGCGCTAAGATTTTTCTACACAGTGTTAATTTCGATGATATTGAAAAGCTTCAACATGAAGGTAATTGGCAAGAAACAGCTAAAATATTGACGAGTGCAGCTAAATCAATCGAGCAAGCGGGCGCTGATTTTTTAATGATTTGTACCAATACGATGCATAAAGTGGCACCTGATATTGAGCGAGAGTTATCGATTCCAATTTTGCACATCGTTGATGCAACAGCGCAATTTTTATTGCGTGATAATATTAGTAAAGTAGGGTTGTTAGGTACGCGGTTTACAATGGAGCAAGACTTTTATAAAGGACGTATCACCGATAAGTTCGCAATTGATGTGGTTGTGCCCAATAAAGCGGATCAACAAATTGTGCATGATGTTATTTATAATGAATTGTGCCAAGGAACGATTAACCCACAATCTAAAGTTAAATACATAAATATTATTAACGCCCTTGCTAGAGAAGGTGCTCAAGCAGTGATCCTTGGCTGCACAGAAATAGCTTTGCTCGTACAGCAATGCGATACAGATATTATCTTATACGATACAACACAAATACATGCAACTTTGGGTGTAGAGCTGGCATTGGCTGAATAGGTAAGCTAATCGATATTTTAATGAGACCCTTAGCTAGAACGCCTTAATATTTAGCGTTTAATCTGCTTAGGTATAAAAGAGGATGTTTATGCAAGCTAAATATGAATGGAGGAAAAAAGAGAAAGCGCTGTACCTTCCAAAAAATCAACCTGAAATAATAGATGTGCCTGAGTTTAAGTTTATAACAATCGAAGGCACAGGCAGTCCGGCAAAAAGCATATTTACTGAAAAAATTGGCGCTTTATATTCGTTAGCCTATACGATAAAAATGACGCTAAAAAAAATGGATGTGACGCCAAAGGGTTATTATGATTTTACGGTATATCTTCTGGAGGGCGTTTGGGACATTACTGATGCTGCAAAAGCGAACTTTACCGGTGTGATCAACAAAGACGACTTTGTATATAAATTGATGATACGCCAACCCGATTTTGTGGATGAATACTTCTTTAAAGAAATGCTTGAAGTGGCAAAAGCAAAGAAGAAAAATCCATTATTAGCGCAGCTAAATTTTGAACGTTCGTCTGAAGGTCTTTGCGTACAAATGTTGCATTTAGGCATTTTTGAAGATGAACTAATCAGCTTTAAAAAAATGGAAGAGTTTGCAAAAAATGCAGGCATTGGGCGGCAATCCAAAATACATCGGGAGATATATCTGAGTGATCCTCGTAAAGTTGCACCTGAAAAACTTAAAACAGTATTGAGGTTTCAAGCGCTACGAACATAAAATGCTTAGAAAAAAGCCAAGCCCTAATTGTTATTTTTAAGTTATTACAGTAAATATATGGCCAATTTCACTTGTCACTAATAACAAAGTGCATGTTATAGGTCATTCCTTCACTAACTCGGCCATAAGTTTATTGCGCTGTTCTTTGTTCAGTTAAACTCAAGCGTTTATGTGAGCTGTAAACATGTTGTTGTGAATTATTTAAAATTAGAAATGCATCAATTTCTACAGAGAATAACGACGATAATGGATTAATTTCTAGCACGCCATAATCACCTAACTTTGCACAAACGAGTGCTATTTTACCATTAGCGAACAAGCTAGAATCGTGATCACGTAAATCACCGTCAACATATAATTTTACGCCGCGCATCCAAGAATTAACTACTTTAATAGTGTGACCTTTAACTTTAAATAAAAACTCTTTTCTCATATTGAAATACCATTTTTAACGTTTAACGAACCTGTAGAACCACTCGTTTTGAATTTATTTTTTGTTAGTGTATCAGCGATAGAAGAGTTCCTATTTTGATACAATCATCGAGTGAAATAATAAACTGAATGACGGTTTAGAGCAAATTGCGGACAGTTAATAATTATGATGTCTGAAGTCAGGGTTTGACCCCTTTGGTTTTCAAATATTGCATTTAGGCATTTTTGAAGACGAACCAATCAGCTTTAAAAAATGGAAGAGTTTGCAAAAAATGCAGGCATTTAGCGCCAATCCAAAATACATAGGGAGATATATCGAAGTGATCCTCGTAAAGTTGCACCTGAAAAACTTAAAACAGTATTGAGGTTTCAAGCGCTACGAACATAAAATGCTTAGGTAAAAGCCAAGCCCTAATCGTTATTTTTAAGTTACTGGGTTTAATTGTCATTCTGATAGCGAAGTGGCATTTTTTAATCACTCAAAAGTATCAATTGCGAAAGGTTATTAAATGAAAATAGTTATATTTTTTATCATATTGGTTGTTTCTTTCAACGTTTTTTCAGACATGAAAATAAGCACTCCTTATGTCAGTATTATCAACTTAATAAGTTCTCCAGATGAATATAATAAAGTCGAAATTAAGGTTGCTGGGTACTTCCTCAAAACAGAAGAAGGTAATTTTTTATGCCTAAATATGGCTTCTTGCTTTAGTCGAGGTAAAGAAAGAATCAGTATTAGAGGTTTATCTGATCTCGATGTATTAAAAATTAATAATTGCCATATCGGCCTCACAGGTAAATACCTCTCATTGAATAAAGCAGCCCAAGGTCACTGGCCACTTATTGGGTTTATGGATGTTACAAGGGAATATTCAATGTCTTTTTATGATGGCTACGAAATTGTTAATGATTCATGTGAGCTATTTAATCAATTTCAAAAGATTAAGTATTCAAAAGAGAAAAGGTAAGTAGCTCGTCTTTAGTGTTCACAGTGGTCTTTACTCCATCATGAATATAAAAGAGAGGTGAAAATGGAAAATATGAGGCATTATATACCCAAGCCACCTCAAGATGCAGAATTCAGCGTTCCACAGGCGCTTAATATCAAGGCGTTACTTTGCAATAATGGTCGTCCCTTTTAAGAAGTAACAACGTAGAGAGTAAGCGCCTGTGAAAGGCCCAGAGGGTTGGTTTAAAAGCGATTTATACTGCGTTATTGATTTGAACAATAGAACCACTATTATTTGCAATCAATGCCTTGCCTAAATCGCTTTTAACTCCAACGACGCTCGCATTTTGAGGTGGCTTGGGTATATATTTTGATTTATATGAAAAATGACGTTTTGTTTTACCAATACTTAACACATCACTAATGGCTTAACTACTATGAACTCAGCATTAAAGAATACAACGCGAACATTTATACATTCGGTCTCAGTCATGTGCGGTGCGCTGTTACTGACAAGTTGTGTGAGTTGGATTGCACCCACTGTTAAATCTGAGTTGATAGCGCTTCAAGCAGGTGAATATCAGCTAGATAATCAACATGCTGCATTAATATTTAAAATCCAACATTTAGGGTT
Source organism: Pseudoalteromonas porphyrae (assembly GCF_001298125.1). NCBI lineage: Bacteria > Pseudomonadati > Pseudomonadota > Gammaproteobacteria > Alteromonadales > Pseudoalteromonadaceae > Pseudoalteromonas > Pseudoalteromonas porphyrae. The sequence continues at coordinate 5,556 of NZ_LHPH01000007.1, forward strand.
ATCAACCTATGTAGGACGTTTTAATCAATTTGATGCACAACTGAACTTTGATCCTAATAATATGGCTGTCGCGTCATTAAACGCAGTGGTGGATATTAGCTCTATCGATATTAATAATACTGAGTTAGCAGAAACCTTACAAAATAACACTTGGTTTAACAGTGAACGCTTTCCACAAGCATCATTTACTAGTCACACCGTTACGGTTGTATCTGATACCAGTTTTAATTTCTCAGGCGATTTAACGCTTAGAGGCGTTACTAAACCAGTGACGTTTAAAGCCACATTTCACGGTGGAGCAGACAACTGGATGACAGGGAAATACACCATTGGTTTTAGCGCGGTAGGTCAAATAAAACGTTCTGACTTTGGTATGGACAGTTATATACCGATTGTTGGGGATCACATTGATTTAGAAGTTTATGCGGAATTTCTTAATGTTGGCAAGCAGTAAGAATAAAGTAGGTAGCTGCTAAATCGTCAGGAGTGAAATGTGTAAACTGCATGTCGTAGATAGCCGCTTAAATGAATAATTTCAATAAAATCAAGCTGGATTTCTTCATTATGTTTAATGCTCTGTTCTGGTTTAGAAAGACGATTGCTAATCTAAATAAAAGCCGTGCTTAACTTAACAGGCACGGCTTTTATTATTTTCGCTTACAGCTTAGCTTTTAGTGCAAAATTCTCGCTCTAATCGTTCCCTCTACTGCACTTAATTCTTTAAGTGCGACTTCAGAGTGATCGGTATCCACATCTATTACAACATAACCAATGGCTTCGTCTGTTTGTAAGTATTGCGCGGCGATGTTGATGCCGTGCTGGGCAAACGCTTGGTTAATTTGTGTTAGTACACCAGGGCGATTGTGGTGTACGTGTAATAAGCGGCTACGATTTGCAAGCTCTGGAAGCGATACTTCTGGGAAGTTAACAGCAGTAATTGTTGAGCCGTTATCTGAATATTTCGCTAATTTACCAGCAACTTCAATGCCGATATTTTCTTGTGCTTCTTGTGTTGAACCACCAATGTGCGGTGTTAAAATCACGTTGTCGAATTCACGCAGTGGCGAGATAAATTCATCTGCGTTAGATTTTGGTTCAACAGGGAATACATCGATGGCTGCGCCACTTAACTTTTTCTCTGTAAGGGCTTCGGCTAGGGCGTCAATATCAACCACAGTACCGCGAGAGGCGTTGATTAATATTGCGCCTTGCTTCATTACTGAAAGCTCTGCTGTGCCAATAAGGTTTTTGGTTTGCGGTGTTTCTGGTACGTGTAGGCTTATAACATCGGCGCGTTGTAATAATTGCGTTAAGTTATGCACTTGCTTGGCATTACCTAGGCTTAGTTTGTCTTCGATGTCAAAAAACTCAACATTCATGCCGATATTTTCAGCCATAATACCCAGTTGAGTACCGATGTGGCCGTAACCAATAATACCGAGTGTTTTACCTCTTGCTTCAAATGAGCCATTGGCCGTTTTTAACCAGCCGCCACGGTGTGCAATGGCGTTACGCTCAGGAATACCACGGAACAACAGGAGTATTTCACCTAGTACAAGTTCAGCAACAGAGCGAGTGTTAGAAAACGGCGCGTTGAATACTGCAATGCCGCGCTGGCGGGCTGCATTTAAATCAACCTGATTGGTGCCGATACAAAAACAGCCTATCGCAACGAGTTTATCTGCGGCTTCTAAAACAGCTTCTGAGATATGAGTACGAGAACGAAGGCCGACAAAATGCACATCTTTAATACGCTCAATTAGCTCATCTTCAGGTAACGATGTTTTTACGTAATCAATGTTGCTGTAACCATTACGTTTAAGTGTTTCAACTGCACTTTGGTGCACACCTTCAAGCAAGAGAATTTTAATTTTGTCTTTTGCTAACGATACCTTACTCATATCCTCATCCTATTTATTTAATTTGTGGCCCATTTTTGGTGCCTATAATGACTTTATCTGCACCGCGATGGGCAAATAAGCCGTTAGTTACTACACCAACAATTTGATTAATTGTTAGCTCTAATTCTTTTGCTTGAGTGATTGATAAATTGTGAACGTCTAAAATGACATTGCCATTATCAGTCACCACTCCATGGCGATAAACAGGGTCGCCGCCAAGCTTTAGTAATTCACGGGCTACATAGCTTCGCGCCATTGGAATCACTTCGACTGGCAGTGGAAACTCACCAAGTGTGTCGACTAGTTTCGTATCATCAACAATACATACAAACTGTTTAGCCACGGCTGCAATTATTTTTTCGCGGGTGAGAGCTGCGCCGCCGCCTTTGATCATTTCGTTTAGGGTGTTGATCTCATCAGCGCCATCTATGTATACATCAAGGCCATCTACATCGTTTAATTCGTATACTTCAATGCCTAGTTCTTTTAACTTTGCAGTTGATGCATCAGAGCTTGAAACCGCACCTTTAATGGTGTCTTTTATTGTGCCAAGGGCGTCAATAAAATGATTTACCGTTGAGCCGGTGCCAACACCTACTATCGTGTTTTCTTTTACAAACTCTAGGGCTGCCCAAGCAGCGGCTTTTTTTAATTCGTCTTGTGTCATAGTTTTATGCTCTATAGGTGGAGTTGCTAAACGTTAGTATACAAATTAATTGCTTACCAATGATAGATTTTCTGTGGTGTGATTATGAACTTTAGTGGTACATCCCACGATTCAATTGGTAAATTTTCCACATGTTGGCATTGATGTGCAAGGCCTATTAGTTGTGGTTTTTGCCAATTTTCTTTTTCGTAGCGCGCCAACGTTTTATCATAAAAGCCACCCCCCATCCCTAAACGGTTGCCGTGATCATCAAATGCAACTAATGGCATAAGTAGATAATCAAGCTCTGCAAGTGGGCATATCTGACTACAATTTAACTTAGGCTCCAAGATACCATAGCGATTTGGCCTCATGGGTGAATTTTCTTCATAGCGCTGAAAGTATAAAGTAGTGCCGTTAAATGGGTGAATGATAGGGAGGTAGGTGGTGTGGTTTTTAGACCAAAGGTCTTTTATTAACAATGATGTATCTAATTCTGAATCATTACTTAAATAAATACCTACATGGGCATTTTGAGTTGTTTTTTGTAGTTTTAAATGTTGAGTAAAATTCACTTTGAGCGCAGAGGCTGCAATTTTTTGTTCATTATTTGACAGTGAATTGCGTTTTCTTCGGGTTTCTTGACGGATTGTGGCTCTTTGTTGGCTCATTTTAAGCGTATATTACCTTTTAACTATCCAAAATATTAAAAAAATCAGGAAACAAAAACGATAAGCCCAATACAATTAATAGCAGGATCACCATCGATATCAGTGAATATAATAAAATATTACTGCGTTTTTTTACCGGGGTTGTTAGTTCGTCATCGATGAGTAAGTCGTCATCTTGCCAATCATCGGTTTCATCTTCTAAAGGTTGTTGTGCTGTAGCAGGTAAACGCTGTTCTAAGTCGTCGAGCTTTTCTTCTATGCGAATTAAGCTGCTTGTAATGTAATCAAGGGCATTAAAAATACGTTCGTCACGTAAGCTTGCTGTGTCGTTATTATTTGTTGCCGAGGCTGAATTATTTAGTGGCAGTAACTTGCTTGTGATACCAACACTGGCAAGTAACTTGGCTTGTTTTAATGCTTTTTCTTTTTCACATGGTGCAAATAGAGGTTTGTTGTCAAAAAAGGCAGCGACTTTGCTTGTGGGGGCTTTTAGCTTTGTAGCTAATTGGGTGATCGCTTGTGCTTGCTCTGTATCTGGCGCTAGCCCTGCAAACATGACACGGAAGTTTTCTGCCATCTGTGTTTTCCAAAAACGTGAGATCAATAGTTTGAGTATATACCCAAGCCACCTAAAGATGCGAGTGTCGTTGGAATTAAAAGCGATTTAGCCAAGGTATTATTACACAAGGTAACGCTTTGACCCTAAGCCCTTGTAACATCCTAAATACGCGACTTGGGTAGATCAAAATCATGGGTGAAAAAAAGCCCGCAATAAGCGGGCTGTTGTAAACGTTAATACGATTAGTATTTTGCAGCTTGACCTTCTTTAGGCAATGCTTTGAGCATAAAGTCACGTAAATCGTTATTTGAACTTTCTAAATCGGCATGACGTAGGTACATCATGTGGCCACTACGGTAGCCTTTAAAGCTTAAACGATCGCGCATTTTACTGCTTGGATCGAGCTGCCACATAGTGTATTTAGCATCAAAGTAGTTTGTTGCGCCATCGAAGTAGCCGGCTTGAACAAGTACATTAAGATATGGGTTTTGTGCCATTGCTAAACGTAGGTTCTCGCCTGTTTTGTTATTACTGCGATCCCACGGGTGAACATTACCAAACAAGTTGTATTTTATGTCTGTTTTATAGTTAAGCTCTTCACGAAGATAATGGTTAATGGCCGGTGTAAATGAATGCAACCACGACGTTAGCTCAGGCCAATAGTCAGGTGATTCGCCAGCGTCACGTTTATCAATTCCTAGGTAACGTGAATCTAAACGCCCCAGTGTTTGCCCGCGTTCACGTAATAGTTCTTTCCAAAAGAAGTTGTTTGGAATATCAAGGTTGTTTTGCTGAACAAATTTTTCAGATACCCCTGCATAAAGCGCCATTTGTTTAATAATCGCGTTCTTTTCTTCATCACCAATAAAACCACCTTTGGCAAGTGCAGGAATTAGTTTGTTGATAGTAAAATTTTCTACCTCAGGCAGTAATTCATCTAGATCTTTAGCTTGTAGTTCCGGGCTTAGTGCTTTGTGATACCAGGCAGTGGCAGCAAAATATGGCAGGCGGTTAGCGGCTTTTACTGGGCCATCGCGTTTAATCCCAATATCAGTAGGGGACACTAAAACAACACCGTTGATGTACATCCATTGACGATTTTGTAGTTCATGAGCAAGGCCAGATACACGCGTAGTGCCGTAGCTTTCACCGATTAAAAATTTTGGTGAGCGCCAGCGTTCATTACGATTTACAAAAGTATTTAGCCATTCTGCTAAGTATTTTATGTCGGCATTTACGCCAAAAAACATACTCTTTTGTGCATCTTTGCTTAATAATTCGCCTTTTTCATTTTCAATTACCCGCGAGTACCCTGTATTTACAGGGTTTACGTAAACTATGTCAGCAACATCAAGCACAGAATATGGGTTGTCTTTAACGCCATAAGGTTGAATTGGGTAACCTTCGTCATCAATTTTTAATACGCGTGGTCCAGTATAGGCTAAGTGCATCCATACAGATGCAGAACCTGGCCCGCCATTGAATGAAATTAGTAATGGGCGCTTAGTGCGATCATCGACCTTATCTCGCTCGTAGTAAGTGTATTGCAAGGTGGCAACCGCATCGCCTTTATCGTCCCACACCGGCTGTGTACCTGTGGTAGCGGTATAAGAAAAACGCTCACCATTAATACGCGCTTTATGTTGAGTTACAACATTACTGTCAACGTCGATTCGGCGTTGATTGTCTGTGGCATAACTACTGGTTGTTACACTTACTGTTAGTGCGGCCAGAGATAAACTAATGATACTGACAAGCTTCATGGGGGATCCTTTAAACGAAAGTTAGCCTATTAAAGATAATTTTTTAGAAAATAACAAAGGTAATGAGACTAGCTACCAGTATTAATCGTTAAGAGGCAGAAGTTTATATTAGCTTTTTTCAAAGAAAGTATGCTTTATGCGTATATTAACCTTAATAGATTTTGATTATTACAAGAGTGGAGTATATTCCATGCTAAATTATTACGTTGTGCTTTGTTGTTTCTTAGGGAAGGGATAAAACAAGCAAAATCCATCTGCAGTATAGAGAAGATTTATGCAAAGAGTTTTAGTGGTTGAAGATAGTAAAGTTGTTCAGCAAGTGTTGCGCCATTTAGTTGCCCACTACCTTAATGTAGCAGTTGATTTTGCTTGGTCACTAGCAGAGGCTAAAGAATATATAAGCAATCAAAACTATACTTTGGCGCTTGTTGACTTAACTCTTCCCGACGCAATGAACGGTGAGGTTGTTAAATACACGTTGGAAAAAAATGTTCCTACAGTTGTTTTAACCTCAAAAATTGATGAATACAAGCGCCAAGAAATGCTCGAGATAGGGGTTGTTGATTATGTTATTAAAGACAACCGTGATTCGTATCATTACGCTGTAAAATTGGTTGCACAATTATTACGTAATCAAGGATGTAAAGCATTAGTTGCTGATGACTCGTTACTAAGTCGTTCATTGATGAAACAAATGCTAGAAAAGCAGTTGTTTGATGTACAAGTGGCCCATGATGGTGAAGAAGCGCTAAAAATTCTAAAAAAAGACGCTGAAATTAAACTACTCATGACTGATTACGCTATGCCTACTATGGATGGTTTTGAATTAGTTAAAGCGGTGCGCAATTTTAGAGGGCGTGATGATTTAGCCATCATAGGGTTATCTGGGGCTGGCAAACATGGCCTATCAGCACGCTTTATAAAGTATGGCGCTAATGACTTTTTAACAAAGCCATTTATGAACGAAGAGTTCCATTGTCGGGTATTGCAAACAATGGAGCAACTTTCGTTAATCGCAGATATTAAAGAAAGTGCATATCGTGATGATTTAACTGGTTTATATAATCGACGTTACTTTTATCAATTTGCAGAGTCGCTTTTAAAGGAAACAGCACGTAAAAATAGCTTAGCATTGCTGGATATTGACTTTTTTAAAGCGATTAATGACAAGTTTGGTCATGAAGCAGGCGATCAGGCATTAAAGCAAGTTGCGTCTTTATTACGCAGCTCTTTCAAAGGTTTTACGGTAGCGCGTGTAGGTGGTGAAGAGTTTGCAATTGTGTTGGCTGACATCAGTTTAGAGCAAGCATACCCGCTACTTGATGCATTTAGATCACGTCTTGCTGCGTATGACTTTGTTATAAATGGTCAGTCATTTACCATTACGGTAAGCATTGGCTTAGCAAACTTTCAAAATGTAACATTAACGAGTGCGATGCGCTTGGCAGATAAGGCGTTATATCAAGCAAAAGCGCAAGACAGAGATTGTGTTGTACAACAAAGCTAGTGTGCTGCACCAGCACTGTAGAAATGTTAATAAAACGCACCTATATGGTGCGTTTTTTATTGCTTAAAATTAACTTTAATTAATAAGCTCTTGTTTAATAAGAGCTTTAAATAGTGGCACAAAGGTTGGATTATCTAAGGAAACAGGATAACAATAAGCGTCCGAAGGGGGCCACTATGAAAATGATTAGTGCAATAATAAAGCCATTTAAACTGGATGATGTGCGAGAAGCATTGGCTGATTTAGGCATTGAAGGAATGACCGTTGTTGACGTTAAAGGGTTTGGCCGTCAACGAGGGCACACCGAGTTATATCGCGGCGCCGAATATCAAGTCGATTTTATTCCAAAAATAAAGATCGAAATTGCTACTCGTAGCGAAAATTGCCAACGTGTTGTTGAAACCATTACTAAGGTTGCTTCAACAGGAAAAATAGGTGACGGCAAAATTTTCGTTTACGACTTGGATCAAATTGTCCGTATTCGTACGGGTGAATTAGATGAAGAAGCAATTTAAGGGGGCTTTATGGAAAACACGATTATAGAACTCAAATTCTCGTTAGATACATTTTATTTTTTAATCTCAGGTATTTTAGTGATGTGGATGGCTGCAGGTTTTGCCATGCTTGAAGCCGGTTTAGTGCGTTCAAAAAATACCACTGAAATTTTAACTAAAAATGTGGCGTTGTATGCAATCGCATGCACCATGTTTTTACTGGTTGGCTACAACATTATGTATGTAGACAACACTGAAGGTGGCTTAGTCCCTTCGCTTGGCGCATTAATAGGCACGCAAGCTGCTGATGCAGATCATTCTTTGGAGTCAGACTTCTTCTTTCAAGTTGTATTTGTAGCAACTGCGATGTCAATTGTATCGGGGGCTGTTGCTGAGCGTATGAAGTTATGGGCTTTTCTTGCATTTGCAATTGTATTAACCGGTTTTATCTACCCGATTGAGGGCTATTGGACTTGGGGTGGAGGGTTCTTATCTGAAATGGGTTTTGTTGACTTTGCAGGTTCTGCGATTGTGCACGGTACAGGTGCAGCGGCGGCGCTTGCAGGTGTATTAATGCTTGGTGCTCGTAAAGGTAAATACGGTAAAAATGGTGAAATTTATCCAATTCCGGGTTCTAACTTGCCGTTAGCAACATTGGGTACGTTTATTTTATGGATGGGATGGTTTGGTTTTAACGGTGGTTCTCAGTTATTAATTTCAGATGCAGCAAATGCAACTGCCGTAGGCAAAATATTACTAAACACCAATGCCGCTGCGGCCACTGGCGCAATTGCAGCGTTGTTTGTATGTAAAGTGCTATGGGGTAAAGCAGACTTAACAATGGTGCTTAACGGTGCATTGGCAGGACTCGTTGTGATTACGGCAGACCCCTTATCACCTTCGCCGGTAATGGCGTGTTTATTGGGTGTTTTAGGTGGCTCACTCGTGGTATTTAGCATTGTAGCGCTGGATAAAGTTAAAATTGATGATCCCGTTGGTGCAATTTCAGTTCATGGTGTATGCGGGGTACTTGGTATCATGCTAGTGCCTGTTACGAATGCAGAGGCAACCTTTGTTAATCAGTTAATTGGTTTGGTGTGTATTTTAGGGTTTGTATTTATAGCGTCAGTCATTGTATGGACTGTTTTGAAGAAAACCATAGGTATTCGTGTCACAGAAGAAGAAGAGTTAAATGGAATGGATCAGCACGATTGTGGTATTGATGCTTATCCTGAGTTTGTCTCTGTGCGTGGTAACTAATCAGTAATAGCAAATTTAAATAATTGTGTGTTCAAAACAAAGTCCTAACTGCGGTTAGGGCTTTTTTGTGCGATAGACAATACAGACACGGAAAAATCAGAACATTCGCATAGGAAAAATAACGATTACTGGCTATGCTTAGGTCAAAATTATTACCAAACTATAATAAGGATCCTTATGGATAACAAATTAGTACTGATCATTTTGTCGTTATTTTTACCACCGATAGCTGTATTTTTAAAAGCGGGTGTGGGTAAAGATCTCATCATTAATATCGTTCTATGTTTTATCTTTTTTATACCTGCCGTGATCCATTCACTTTGGTTGTGTACACGCTAAGTTTCAGTGACTGTTAATTTTACAGGTGTTAATATTGTCGTCATTACCTCTGTAAAATTAACTTCTGGAAATAAATAGCAACGTCAATGACTGATAAAAAAGACTCGCGAACAACAAAAACGTCTTCAAAACGCCCTGCAAAAAAAGAGCCAAGCTCGACACCTAAAGCCGCAAAAAAAACGGTGAGTAAAACCACTGCCAATAAAAAAACTGAAGCTAAAAAGAACGCGTCTGAAAATGTTAAAAAGCGCAGTATTGGGCGTAAGCTATGGTCTATTTTCTGGAAGTTAACTTTAGCGGGTATCGTCGCTATGAGTTTATATTTGATTTATCTTGATGCAAAGGTAACGCGCCAATTTGAAGGTAATAAATGGCAACTGCCTGCGCAAGTATACGCCAGAGCAATGACATTTTATCCAGGACAGTTTTTATCTAGTGACGAAGTTATTTGGGAGCTCAAACGCTTAAGTTATTCTTCCGTTAATAAAATAAGCCGTACTGGCCAATATATTAAAGGTCCAGACAGTATCAAAATTTACCGTCGTGAGTTTGATTTTTATGACGGGTTTGAGCAAGCGAGTGAAATTGAGCTGCGTTTCGCGGGGCAAAAACTGGCGACGATTAAAGATAAGTTTGGGCGCCGTGTTAATTCAGCGCGTTTGGAGCCGGTGCAAATAGCACGTATTGGCAATGACTCAAAACAAGATCGCGAATTTGTACCACTTGATAAATTCCCGCCAATGCTAAAAGATACCTTGCTGGTGGTTGAAGACCAAAATTTTTATAAACACCATGGTGTGTCTGTGTGGTCAATTATGCGTGCTTTGTATAGTAATATTAAAGCCGGTCGTACGGTTCAAGGTGGCAGTACGCTAACACAGCAGTTAGCTAAAAATATTTATTTGACCCGTGAGCGCACGCTGGTGCGTAAATTCAACGAAGCACTTATTGCTTTAATTTTAGACTACCGTTATTCAAAAGATCAGATCCTAGAAGCCTATTTAAACGAGGTATACCTTGGTCAATCCTATAACCAAGGTGTTCATGGCATGGGGTTAGCGTCAGACTTTTATTTTTCAAAGCCCGTTGATGAACTTGAGTTTGACCAAATAGCCTTACTGGTGGCAATGGTTAAAGGTCCGTCATATTACAACCCGCGTCGTTATAGTGAACGGACGATGGAACGCCGTGACTTAGTATTGCGTTTAATGGTCGAAAATCAATTAATTGATACCAGAGAGTACCGTGCAGCGCTAAAGCGTCCTATTACTGTGTCACCAATGAAAGACAGCATTACAAAATCATACCCGGGTTATTTGGAGTTAGTTGATCGTGAGTTGAAAAAACTATTACCTGATCAAGAGGTGCTAGATGCCGGTGTGAGGGTGTTTACCTATTTTGATTTGCAAAAACAAGCTGCGATGGAAGAGGCTATAGCAAATAGTTTACCGTACTTAGAGAAGCGCTCAACGACAGAGCAGTTAGAAGCGGCGATGATCTCAGTTAATGTAGAAAAAGGCGGTGTATCGGCTTTAGTTGCGGGACGTGATCCGCGCTTTTTAGGGTTTAACCGTGTACTTGATACTAAACGAAATATTGGTTCATTGGTGAAGCCTGCGGTATATTTAACGGCACTTGGTTCGCCTAATTATAACTTAGCCACCTTGTTAGATGATTCACCTTTGCAGGTGACAAATGAGCAAGGAAAAGTATGGCAGCCTGAGAACTTTGATCGTCAGTTTCGTGGTATGTTGCCGCTTTATAAAGCGTTTAGTCAAAGTATTAATATTCCAGCAGTGAATTTGGGCTTGGATGTTGGTGTTGATAACGTCGCCGATACACTTAATAAACTGGGTGTTAAAGAGCAAATAGATCATTATCCTTCACTATTATTAGGTGCACTTGAAATGTCGAGCTTTGAGGTGGCGCAGCTTTACACCACGCTTGCAGCTGACGGTGAATACCGAGCGCTGACATCGATTTCAGCAATGACTGATTCTGTAGGCAGTGTTTTGTATTCACATAAGGTGAAATCACAGCCAAGGTTTGCAAAAGACGCCATGTACATGACCAAGTATGCGATGAAGCGAGTGACAAAAGATGGTACCGCAAAACGTTTAAATGCCCATTTTCCGTCAATTCAGTTAGCGGGTAAAACAGGCACGAGTAATGACTTGCGTGATAGCTGGTTTGCAGGGTTTGATCAAAATACAGTAACGGTCGCATGGCTTGGTCGTGATGATAATAAAAGTACGGGCTTAACAGGCAGTGTAGGGGCGCTTGAAGCGTATATCCGTTATCTTAAACCGCTTAACCCACAAGCAATTGCCGATACACGTCCTGCTTCGATTCGCTGGGCATTTATTAATGAACTGACAGGAAAACAAGCACCACCGGGATGCGGTAAAGTTATTCAACTACCACTTAGGGTTAGCGAGTTCGAACCAAGGCCAAGTTGCCAGCGTTAAGTCTCTAAGTAAAAAAGCCAACATAAGTTGGCTTTTTTATAGCATACATTAAGATTTAAAAAATCGCATTGCATCGGATAGTAGCTCTGAAAGCTGACTAATTTTTTTCGCATCACATAGGCTAGACTGCGCAGATGTTTGGGTTTGCTCTGCTAAGTGACTAATTTGTTGGGCATCGTTTAACGCTTGGGTTGTTGCTTGGGATTGTAATTGCACACGCTGCGCAATTTGCTCACCTTGTACTTTGATCTCTTGCATGCTTTTTTCTGCATTTTGTAGCACATTATTAGTGTCATTTGCTGACTGCACTGAGTGCACCATCTTCTCTACACTTGAACGCATTTTTTGTTGTGTATCATCTGATGCTTGCTGCAATGAGCTGATAATTTGGTGTATTTCTTGAGTTTGTGCCTGTGTACGTAAAGCAAGTGTTCGTACTTCATCAGCAACAACAGCAAAACCACGGCCTTGCTCTCCAGCGCGCGCTGCTTCAATAGCGGCATTTAGCGCTAATAAGTTGGTTTGATCAGCTATTTCACTAATACCTTTACTTACATTACCAATATTTTGGCTATCCACGGCTAGGCGATCGAGTGCTTGTTGGTTTTCGCTAAACTCCACTTGTAAGTCTTGCATATACTGAGCAAGCTCCATGGTGTTACGCGAGCCTTCTTTAACATGTTGGGCTGCATTTTGCGCAATTAACATTGCTTGATTTGCTGATTCTTCAACAGCATGAGCACTGTCTGACATATCACTTAATGCGTTGTGAATTGTATTTACACGCCCTTGTTGCTCGCTTACATCATGACTTGTTTGATGGCTTGCTTGTTCAAGTGATACCGTAGCGCTGCTTAAATCTACGGTTGTTTTTTTTACTTCTGCTAATAGATTACTAAATGCTTTTAGTAATGCATTGTAACGGGCTGTAATAATGCTCATTTCATCACTGCCGATAGATTCTAATCTAGCACTTAGATCGCCATTAGCAGCTTGTTCTGCTGCGCCAGCAAATCGGGTAATACCATCCACTACAGCAAAATAAAAACCAATTAATAAATAAAATGCACTCAACAAACTTAATATTGAAGCAATTAATACAATGTTTCTGATCCATTGTTGCTGCTGTAACTTGTCAGTAATTAGTTGCTCAAGTGTTGGCACACTTTGCTTTATAAGTTCTTTGATATTGCTGGTGACTGCTTGATGTAATTGAGAAAACTCGGCCTGTGTTATTTCTAAATTATCGGGCTCTAATAGTTTGCTGTCGATGGCGCGCTTAAAGTTAAGGGTACTTTGCTGTAGTTTATTTATCAAAGGAGTTAAAATTTTACTCACTTGTTTGTTAGCCGTTGTGGCTACGAATAAGGTTTTTTCAATGTTTTCTTCATACTGAGGTAAGGATTTAGATAAATTTGACAGCGCTATAAATGTGTCAGGAGTAAAGCCTTTATTAGTTAAAACTGTATTTGCGCTATTGCTTGTTAAATTAACTTGTTCTATTAAAGCTGGGATGGGAGATACCAGTGCGCGGTTCAAGTAAGCACTGGCTAAATGATCATCCACAGCGAGTTGCGATTGGATAGAGACTAATTCAAGCGCATCCTTGTTTTGAGAGTCACTAACTTGATAACCGAAGCTGCGAGCAATAGCAGCATTTTTATTTGTTTGGGAATTCATTTGGTTTTCGAGTAAAGCACTGTAACTTTGTAAACCTTGACGTTTCATTGTTGAAACATGAATACTATCGGTTAATAACGAGAGTAAGAAGAATAGGCTAACACTTAGGGGAACTAATAAAATACCAAATACTAGACTAATTTTAGTTTTGTATTTTAAATTTGCCATCAAGTTGATAGCAGGGGAAGTTGCGCGTCGTAGTCCTGACATAGTGCTCTCTTGTTATAGGCAAAATAGTGAATGCTGTTTAGTAAGACCTAGCTTACTTGCAATATCATTCATTAATATTAGCCTATAAACAAAAAAAGCCCTTACGGGCTTTTTAATTACATTAAAACGAGGGCGTATTGACCTTTGTGGATTGAAATTTGTTCAATCCAGGGGCGATTTAATCGCGGCGCGAGGTTTGTCATCGAGTGGGCTCGATAACTGCTCCTGCGTTATTCTACTGGCTCACATCCATGTGAGAATAAGTAAAAATCGAGCAAAGCTTCCGCGTCCTGCTCACGCCCCTTACCTTTCCTCCATGTAGGTAACAAAGAGTTAATCGCCCCTAGAAAGAACTCTTTGGGCAGCGCATGTTTGGCATTTATACTGCGTTATCGTCGATTTATGGGGAACAACCACGCACCATAGGCGCTGTCTTGCCTAAATACCAAACAGTCTGCTGCAAAATTAATCACGAAAGAACAACACACCCTAATACTTATAGTTTAGCAAAAGCGCGCTGTGCAGCGGCAATCGTATCTGTAATCTCTTGCTCTGAATGCTCAGAACATACAAAACCTGCCTCAAATGCTGATGGGGCCAAGTAAACGCCTTCTTCAAGCATTAAGTGGAAAAACTTTTTAAAGCGCTCTAAATCGCATTGTGTAGCTTGCTCGTAAGTGGTTACTTTGTCTTGATCAGTAAAGAAAAAGCCATACATGCCACCGGCATAGTTAGTTGTAAGGGCGATACCTGCAGCTTTTGCTGCTGCTTCAAAACCCTCACAGATTGCTTTACTTTTCGCTTCAAGCTTAGCGTGTAGGCCTTCAACGCTAAGTAGCTCTAGCGCTTTCAAACCTGCGGCCATTGCAATAGGGTTACCTGAAAGAGTACCCGCTTGATAGACAGGGCCAACTGGAGCTATGTAATCCATGATCTGCGTTTTACCGCCAAACGCGCCCACAGGCATACCGCCGCCAATAACTTTACCTAAACAGGTTAAATCAGGGATGATGTTGTAATAAGCCTGTGCGCCGCCAAGTGCTACGCGAAAGCCGGTCATTACTTCATCAAAAATAAGCACTGATTTATATTCATCACATACTTCACGCAGGCCTTCTAAGAAGCCAGGAATAGGAGGAATACAGTTCATGTTGCCGGCCACTGGCTCTACAATAATACACGCAATTTCATCTGCATATTTTGCAAAAATGGCTTTCACTTCATCAAGGTTATTAAACGACACTGTTAATGTGTGCTTAGCAAAATCTTCAGGAATACCCGGTGAATTAGGCACGCCCATAGTTAATGCACCTGAGCCTGCTTTCACTAGTAGTGAATCAGCATGACCGTGGTAACACCCTTCAAATTTAAGTATTTTGTCACGGCCAGTAAAGCCACGAGCTAAGCGAATTGCGCTCATGGTGGCTTCAGTTCCTGAGCTTACCATGCGAACTTTTTCGATTGATGGAACTAGCTCTTTTACTTTTTCGGCCATTAATATTTCAGCTTCGGTAGGTGCGCCGTAACTTAGGCCATTTTCTACCGCTTCAAGCACTGCTTGCTTAATTGCAGGGTGATTATGGCCCATAATCATCGGACCCCATGAACCTACATAATCAATATAACGATTGCCATCGGCATCGAAAGTAAATGGGCCTTGTGCGCTGGTAATAAATAGCGGTGTGCCGCCAACGCCATTAAAGGCACGTACTGGTGAGTTAACACCACCCGGAATAGATTGTTGTGCGCGGGCAAATAAATCTTGGCTAATTGTCATGAAAAATCCTATTAAGTTGTCACTTTAAAAATTAACTATCGCGTTTGCGGCTAAACCAAGGCACTGCAACTTCGTATTGCTCTACTTTATCGGCAACATCAAGTGTAAGTGCAAACAGAGCCATGCGAATTAATACGCCATTTTGTACTTGACGAAAAATTGCTAAGTTGTCATTTAGGTTTAAATCGTTATCGAGCTCATTAGCTTCCATACGACTATCTCGCGGCAGTGGGTGCATTAAAATAGAGTTGGGTTTGCAATGGGCATTATAAATAGATTGACTAATTCTAAAGCCACCACGGTATTTGTTTGCTTCTTCTTGTGATGGGAAGCGCTCTTCTTGAATACGTGTTTGATAGACAATGTCAGCGGCTAAATTGCCTTCCATTTTATCAACAATTTCTATTTTATGACCCGCATTATCAACAGCATCCAAAATGTAGCTTGGCATTTGTAAGCCGTCAGGTGCGACCATCGAAAACTTAATGTTTTTATAATGACACAGTAGTTTTGATAACGAATGCACCGTACGGCCATATTTTAAATCGCCAACAAGGGCGATGTGCATACCATCAATGTTTTGATCAAAGCGGTGAAGTTCACGTTCAATAGTCAGTAAATCAAGTAGTGCTTGTGTCGGGTGCTCGTTTGGGCCATCGCCGCCGTTTATGACAGGCACTGAGCAACCGGTTGCAAATTCAGCAACTGAGCCTGAATCAGGGTGGCGCATGGCGACTGCATCGGCATAAGCTGAAATAACACGAGCGGTGTCATAGAGCGACTCGCCTTTGGCAAGAGCTGAACTTTGCATACCGGTTGTTTCGCGAACCAAACCGCCTAATAAATTAAAAGCAGTACCAAAACTTACGCGAGTACGCGTACTTGGCTCAAAGAATAAGTTTGCTAATATTGCCCCTTCAAGCACGTTTGTGCGTTTTTGCTTTTTAGCATATGGCTCCATTTTCTTTGCAACTGCAAAGATACGTTCAATACAGTCACGATCAAGCTGATTGACCGAAAGAATATTTTCACCTTGGAAACTTAACATGGGGTTATTCCTATCACATTGAAAAGGGGCGCGATCTAACCATCAAAGATGGGCACGCAATCGCGCGGTACTATAGCAAATTTTTTATAAACTTGGTTTAGTTATGGCTAAAAATACGATGACTAATAGCGCTAACACGGGCAACTCATTAAAAATACGATAAAAGCGATCACTGCGTGTATTACGGTCATGTTTAAAATCAGCGAGTAATTTAAAGCAATACGCATGGTATATATACAGTGCGATGACGAGTACTAATTTGTAATGCAACCACATGCTGTATTTAAACCATTCCCGGCCATATTCAACAATGAGTAGTACACCAAATACGGCTGTTAATATGGCAAAAGGGGTTACAAAATAGAGCAAGCGACGCTCCATCACTTTAAGCATAGAATTACAGGCTCGTTCTTCACTCATGGCGTGATAAACAAAAAGGCGTGGTAAGTAAAATATGCCGGCAAACCAGGCAATCATAAAAAATACATGTAAGGCTTTATAAACTAGTAGCGCGCTCATAGTGTTCTCTTATTTTTTGTTACAGTAAGCTATTACGTATAGTAAGGATATGGCGGATCTGATCCCAGCGCATAATTCCCATAATTTGTTGGTTATCGAGTAAGTTATAAATATACACAGCACCGCTGCGTTTATCTTTTAGTAAGTCAAATACATCAGCAAGTGTTGATTGGCTACTAACGCCTTGTAAGTTAATGTAATTTATTGATATGTTTTGTTCTGACATTAAACTTAAATCGTATTCAGCTAAACGGTAGCCATTTTCAGTATCGTAAACAATCAAGGGTGTTTGACTACTCACAGCATCAAGGCTGGTTTTAATTTGTTCTTTATCCGCGGAGTAGAGCAATTTAAAGTTTTCATCCATTTCATCCATCACCCCCACTTTTTGTAATGCCTCAGTGGCAGGGGATACATGATACGACAAACCTTGAAAATCTAATTGCTGCAAGAAAATAGAACGATTACCAAAAATTTGTAATGCAGTGACGTAGGCTGTCGAAATAACCAGCATAGCAGGGACAATAATCTCAGGACTTGAGGTCAGTTCCATAACGGTTGTTAAAGCGGCAAGCGGGGCATGCAGTGTGGCAGCGAGTAAGCCTGCCATGCCTAATACGCTATAAGTGCCGGCTATATCAGCACCGGGGCTAATAAATTGTGCAAAAAATGCCATGAGAGTGCCCATTAATACACCCAGTCCAATAACTGGGCCTATAATTCCACCGGGGATACCCAATCCAATCGCAAATAAGGTGGCAAGCAACTTAGCAATTAAAATGGTTGTTAACAGTTGTACATCATCAGGAGATTCAATTGCAATAGTAATAGCGCTCATACCAGAGCCCATCGCTTGTGGGACCATATAAGCTATACCGCCTGCAATTACGCCGGCCAATAGTAAACGCGGGAACATACTTAGGGGTTTAAACGTGCGAATTATCATCATCAGGTTTTGGTTAAACGCAAAAGCAACCGCGCCTAAAGCCATCCCAAAAATGATTAAAAATGGGTAATGCCAACCGCTTAAGGGGTTAACAACAATAAGTGCAAGCTCAGAGACATCACCAAATACAAATTGAGTGGCAAGGGCCCCCGTTACGGCGGCAAGCATAATGGGGACGAATATGTGGATTTTATACTCTCTGAGCACCACTTCCATCACAAAAATGACGGCTGCTAGTGGTGTATTAAACGAAGCGGCAATACCCGCAGCCACACCACAACCGCTTAGCGTGCGCATAGCATTGTGAGGTAAGTGCAGTTTATCAGCAAGCAAGCTTGCGCCCGTTGCACCCATATGTACTGAAGGCCCTTCACGTCCAACAGAAAAACCACTAATTAACGCCAGAGCACCACCGACAAATTGATTAACTGTGTTATATAACGGCATTTGTCCGTAGTGACGCTTTATGCGGTGAATAACAAAGGGAATGCCTAAGCGATAATGTTTAAAACCTGTTAGGGCTGCAAATAAGGCAATCAAAAAGGCCGCGCCAATGGGCATTAATACCCGTTCAAGGGTTGGAAGTGTTGTAAAGTCATCAGGTGTTTCAAGAAATAAACCTTGAAAGAATAAAATTGTTAAACGAAATAAGATGATAAAAAACGCAGCAATTAAACCAGCACATACACCTAGTAAGCACAGTTGCACCGATGTTTTTGGCTTAGCCAAGCGACGCCTAAGCGTTTCAAGCCACATGCATTTTTCCTCGCCACCCATTTAGGCGGGCAGTTTATCAAATGTACGGCAGTAAGTCCTTTTGATTTTTGAATTATCTACGGATAACCTCTGATTTTATCAGGCTCATTTCAAGGGCATAAGTACGGGGGGATGGGGGGATTTATTAGTGGTAAATAGACGGCTTAGTGCGCCGTATTATTAATACAGTTTCAATATGCAGAAGGTGAGCTTGCAGGTATATTTATGCCCAAACCACCTCAAAATGCAGAATTCAGCGTTTCACAGGTGTTTAATATCAAGGCGTTATTTGCAGTAATGGCAGTCCCTTTTAAGAAGTTACAACGATGAAAGTAAGCGTCTGTGAAATGCCCAAAGGGTTGGTTTAAAAGCGATTTATACTGCGCTATTGATTTTAACAAGGGGGCAAGCATTATTTACAATCAATGCCTTGTCTAAATCGCTTTTAATTCCAACTGACACTTACATCTTGAGGTGACTTGGGCATATACCAGCAAGTTTAATTACACAATAAATTTTTTCAGTAAATCTTGCTGAGCATTTACGTTTTCAGCTAGATTTGTATTGGTTTCAAATTGCTCTTTAGCAAATTCATCCACTTGCACACTAATATCTTTAATATTAATTGTATTTTTATTAATTTCTTCAATAACCGTGCTTTGCTCTTCAATCGCGGCAGCTATTTGAAAGTTCCTATCCATAATGTCTTTAACTGACATAGAAATAGTGTTTAAAGATTGATTGGCAACCTCAGTTTGCTCAACACACTGCGATGCCTTTTGCTTACTTTGCTCCATAGCTTGCTGTACTTTTGATGAAAACAGTTGAATCTGCTCAATCATTGCTTTTATTTCTGTTGTTGAGCTTTGCGTTCTTGAGGCTAAGGTTCTTACTTCATCGGCCACAACCGCAAACCCGCGCCCTTGCTCCCCAGCTCTTGCTGCTTCAATTGCTGCATTTAGTGCAAGCAAATTGGTTTGCTCTGCTACGTTATTTATTACAGAAAGTATTTGCTCAATACTATTACTGTGTTCCGCTAATTGATTACTCAGTTCTTGGGAGTTAGAAATTGAATCCGATAGATTAGTAATATCTGATGTGGTTTTTTCAAACAAGGTTTTACTTGAACTCGTTGAATCATTTACCAAGGTTACTGATGTTGCAGCTTCTTGTGCGCTGGAGGCAATTTCAGATGAGGTGGTACTCATTTCATGCATCGCAGTGGCTAGACTATCAATTAATTGGTATTGTTCGTTCAGGGAGCGGCTTGATTCGGTTGATAATGATTTTGCTGCTGCACTTTGCGCTTCAACACTATTCGCTTTATCAATAACGCCCGTCACTAATATCTGTAATGACGATAAAAAGCGATTAAAACTTTTAGCTACCACGCCACATTCATCTTCTGTAGTTACAGTTAATCGTTGAGTTAGATCTCCGCCACCAGAGGCAATTTCACTGATTGCATGCTCTAGTTCATCTAGCGGTCTTAATAGTATTGTTGCCAATGTTCTGATGACCAACACACAAAAAGCAATACTTAAAATAGCAATGAAAAAGGTACGTGTTGTAAAGACGGTTAGGGATTCATACACTTTATCTTTATCAAGTAGCATGGCTAAAGACCAATCAACGCCAGCGTTATCACTTAAGGGATAAAAGTAGAGTAACTTTGTTTGTCCTTCGTGCTCAATCTCTAAAATTTGCTTACTTTCAGTTGGGGATTTTTGGTAAATATTTTGAGTTTGTTTATTGCTGAGGCTGGTGGTCGGGTGAGTAATAATCTTACCTGTGCCATCGACAACAAATGCTAAACCATTGCCGTTAAAGTTAATGGTATTTACGCTATCAGCAATGGCATTTAAGCTCAAATCACCACCAATAACACCTTGAAAACCACTAGAAGTGTTAATTGCAGTGACAACTGATAATAATAGTTCGTTTGTAGCAGCATCAACATAAGGTGCGGTAAATGAGATCGCATCGTTGTTTTGCACTAACTTGTACCATGGTCTTTCTTTAAAATCGATACCAGGTGGATTAACCCTCTGTTTATCATTAGAGCGAAGCCCTTTTTCATCGCTTAGCGTACCAAACATTAATGAAAAATCATCTGAAAAGGCTGGGTTTTCTAACCCAGCTTGAAAATTATCTTTAGAGAAGTCTGATTCAATCTGTTTTTTTAAAACATTAACTTGTGCTGATTTACTAACCAGCCAATTGCTAATGCTTTGTGATAACAGTGATGCATTATCCTGCACATACGCGTCGGTGGACTTTTTTAGCGTTTGTTGTACAAGTAAGTATGTTGTTGTTGCAAGTAGTGAAATAACGATAAATACCACTATGCCTGAAGCGATGGAGAATTTAGTTCTGATTTTCATAATATTTCACTTTTTGACTGAATAAGAACGAGTGTTTTTTGTTATGTATATATAAACATAGTCTACACTTAGGAAAAGTTTAAATGGTAAGGCGCATTCATGCAAATAAAGCTCATCTGCTTTTTGTTAACTACATCTTGCTCGTTTTCAGTATACGCTCAAGATGAACAACAAGAACTAAATAACTTAAAATTACAGCTAAATAAAATCAGTGCGCAATTAGCTGCTTTAGAGTCATTAACACTACAGTTTGAGAGTATCAGTAAAAGAATTGAGGTGCTTGAAAATAAAAAACAGGGTTCTTCTGTTGCGTCAAATGTCGCAATAATCCCCCCAATTCCTGATTTGCAATTACCGATATCATCACCTGAGGCTATTAAAAAAGATGTTAAAATTTACGCAACAATAAGACCAACACTCGGATATATTGATGAAGACAACGAATCTCAATGGGATGTAAGAGACGCACTTTCTCATGTTGGTATTAAATCAACGGTAGAATTTAACGACCAATGGCAAGGGATTCTCCATGGTGAGTGGGGCGTTGATTTATCAAACAATGGTGATTTTGGTAAAGCTAGGCAAGTCTATGTTGCTTTGGATAGCCCTTATGGGAAGGTCGGTATAGGCAAACAGCGCCCAGCTCAGTACCTGTTTATTGCTGAGTACGTCGATATTTTTAACCACGGTAATAGCCCTTTTGCATATGATCCTGAAAGTCTCTTTTTTGTAAATAACCTGCTTACTTATCAGATAACGCAAGGTGATTTTACGTGGATGCTGGTTAGCCAATTTAATGGCGCACAAGGCGATAATAAAAGTGACCTTATCAATGGTGGGGTAAGTTATGATAAAAATAATTTACATGTTGCTTTGACGTATACAAATAAAGGTATCTATGAAAATGAACAAGCGTTGGGAGATAATAATATTGTTGCTGGATCAGTAGCTTACTCTTTTGATAGTGGTTTGTATTTTGCGCTGGGATATCAAGCAAAAGAATACAATAGAGACTTAAGCCTGGATAGAGACGGGCATACACTTGATGTATCAATGGCTTATCCGCTTAGCAAAAATTATAAAGTAAAAATGGGTTATTTTGATTTTGATGATGGACACCAAGCCGATCAAACGCAAAACTATAATGGCGCAAATTTAACGCTTGAATGGTTGCCTGCAGAAAACTTACGTTTACATGTTGAATACCTTTACCGAGACTTTGATTATTTAGCTGACTTTAGTTCATTATCAGTAGGGTTTCGCTATGATTACTCACAAAAGTGGAGTTACTAATAGTAAAAACATGCATATTTTAAAAAAGCGTTTAATACTGATTACGGGCTTACTCATGCTGATGTGTGCATTTACAAGTCATAGCAACGTAGATGTTACTATTTTAGCTGACGATGATTATCCGCCGTATAGCTATTTAGAAAATGGTGAAGTAAAAGGGATTTATATTGATTTATTGAGACGTGCTAGTACTCAATTAAAGCTAGATTATCACGTTAAAATAATTCCAACACCATGGAAAAGAGCATTACTTACCGTTAAAAAAGGCGATGTTATTGGCGTGGTTCCTCCGTATTTACATTATGATTCAAGGCCTTTTATTTCGTCATATTCGGTGGCGTTAGGGACCGAATTTGTGGTGACTTATTGTCGTGAAAATGTTGATTTAAAAGCTGCATTAAATTTAGATTTACCGGTTAATAAACCTGTTCATTTAGGAATGAATGCTGGTTATTTACTGCTGGATGAACGTTATAAACAAGCAATTGCACGAGGGCGAATCCAGTTATGGGAAAATAAAAGCACCGCAGCGAATGTAATCAAATTACTTACCAATAAAATAGATTGTTACGTCAACGATAGAAAAGCCACACAATATGAACTAAACAGCATAAATAAAACTTACCCGCAATATAATACGGTTACAGTTATAGAAAAAGATGAGCTTAGTCATAGAACCGCGCACATAGGATTTAGCCGAGAGTTTAGCTATCCATATAAAGACGATTTTATAAAAAGAATGAATAGAGCGTTGCTTGATGTGATGAATGAAACAGGGAAATTTAAAGAGTGAGTGTTTTGATAGTTATGCGGTTTTTGTACATTGATTAGATTAAATGCATCGTTTATTATTTCGGGACTAGTTTTATAAAAAATAACAAAGCCTACATTTTGTTACAAACGCAGCATCTTGATACGTTTTTTTGATTATCAAAGAATATAATGAATGGGTGATTAATCAATAAGGAAGTCGGCGCGTAATGTGTTTATCTGTCAAACATCTCCTATCTGCAGTTGTTTTATCTTTTTTGTGTTCATCTTTTAGTTATGCCGCAGATTTAACCAGAGAAATAAGTCTAAATATTGATCAAGGTAGTGCCCCTGAGAACTTCTTTGAAGTTGGTTTAAGCTTGAGCACATTTAATCGTTCAACGATTAATGCTCATGACGACGATCTCGACCTCGGTACCACACTCATTGGCAGTTATAATTGGCACAACTTCTTTATCGACTTTGCTAACCAAGCACCTGACTCGCTTGTCTTTGGCTACACAGCTTACGCTGAAAATAATTGGTCATTTGATATTGTTTTTACCGGGCCGGGAACAGGTTTAAGAAAAAAAGAGAATCAAGTTAATTTTGAAGGTATTGACGATCGAGATGTCAACACCATGCTCGGTGGTAGAGTAACGGGTTATATTGGTGAGAATGTTGTGCAATTCACTCTTAAGCAGGGTTTAACGAGTGAAAATAGCGGTACTATTGCCTCGGCTCTTATTGGGCGTAATTGGCAAGTGAGGAACTTGAATTTTCATGGCTTATTTGGATTGTCGTTTAGAGACGCTAAGCTCAATGATTATTATTATGGTGTGTCAGAAGATGAAGCCGCCCGAACTAATTTCAAACCATTTACAGGTAAATCAACACTTAATTTTGATTCGTCACTAGGAGTAACCTATCCACTTTCAGAAAGTTGGTTATTCCGCTCTGAAATATTTGTAGGGTCAGAGTTTGGGTACAACGAAAGCCCATTATTTAATAAGCAAAAAGACATTTATACTGGCATCAGTTCAAGCATTAGTTATGTATTTTAAGTGAGTAAATCATGATACTAACTAATCAAAAAAATCCACAGAGTAAAGTGTTTATATACTTAAGCTTATTGTTACTATGTCAACTGATTACGAATAACGCGTATGCTGCTAACCATACGTTACCTAATGAAAACAAATTGCTTGTGACGCCTAAGCGTTGTGTTGCACTGCGAAAAGGGCAGACGTGTTACCAGCAGGTCACGTTTAAATGGCATCAAGTAGAACTTGGGGATTATTGCTTAGTAGAGTTATCGACATTGCATAAATTAAAGTGCTGGACGAAAATAAATAATGGTGAATTTAGTTTTGATTTTCAATCAGATAAAACACGTCATTACGCCCTGCGAAAAAGCAAGCAAGACAGCAATCTCGCTACCGCGATTATCACTGTGTCATGGGTATTCGAATCCTCTAAACGGCCCAAATCAAGTTGGAAGTTATTTTGATTGAAGAAATACCCCGCCAGCACATCATGCTAGTTGAAGATGATATGTCATTGGCTGAATGGTTTAGTGATTATTTAACAGAGCATGGTTACTTAGTTACTTTGGTTAATCGAGGGGATGTAGCGGTTGAATTGATTAAGGCCGATATGCCAGAGCTTGTTGTGCTAGATATTATGTTGCCTGTAAAAGATGGTTTTGATGTGTGCAAAGAGGCTCGTAACTTTTATCAAGGACCCATTTTAATGATGACAGCCCGTGATGATGAAATGGACGAAATATTAGGGCTCGAATTAGGCGCTGATGATTATGTAACCAAACCGGTGAAACCGCGGGTATTATTATCTCGAATTAAAGCTTTACTACGGCGCGTAAAAACCAATGCTAACACAGCAAATGTAAGCGAAAACCAAATACAGCTTGGCCAGCTTAGTATTAATGCTAACTCTCGGGCAACTAAACTACACGGACAGTCTGTCGCTATTTCATCTAACGAATTTGATTTACTTTGGTATTTAGCGCAATCAGCGGGGCAAGTGGTTAATCGCACGGAATTGTTTCACCAGTTAAATGGTATTGACTATGATGGATTTGACCGCCGTGTTGATATTGTTATATCTAGATTACGTAAAAAGCTTGGTGATGACGCCAATAATCCATACAGGATCAAAACCGTGTGGGGTAAAGGTTATTTGCTTGTAGCCGACGCTTGGTCTTAATGTGAAGAAATTAACATTCTCATTGGTTATCGCAATATTTACCGCCATCATCTTTTTAGGTTGGGGCTTAGATAGTTTTTTTAATGAATACCAAGATAAAAAGCACACGGATGAATTTAGCACTTATAAGCAAATAATTACCTCATTGGCGAATACACTTGAAAAAACCGACAACGTTGTACAATTTGTAGCAATGTGGCAACAGCAAAACCAACAGCAACTGACGTTAACGCCTTTAACTGAGTTTCCTTTACCAATTAGCTTAAGAGAAAGTTTTAATCAGGGGGATCCACTGGTTCTTGAATCAGCTGAGTTGATCACCGTGAATAAGCTATTACAGTCTCAGCAGCAAGTATTGACACTGGGTATCCCACAACAAGCCAAACAACAAGATAATCTTGCTCTACAAATAATTTTAACAACCGTATTTTATGCAGGGATTCTACTGTGTGCCTTCATTTGGCTCTACCCTTTAGTTAAGCGGTTACAGTTACTCAGAAGCACGGCAAAACGCTTTGGTGAAGGGGATTTCTCTGCTCGCATTAGGGTTTCAAACTCATCTTACATAGTTGATATTGAAAATGAGTTTAACTTTATGGCTGAACAGATAAACACGTTAATTAAAGATAATAAATTATTAAGTAATGCGGTGTCACATGATTTACGAACCCCGCTAGCGCGATTGCGTTTTGGTATTGAAGCCTTGGGTGAAACAAACAATCCAAAAAATAAAGAAAAGTATGTCCGTCATTTGAGTCGAGATATTCAAGAGATGGAAAACCTCGTTGCCGTTTTACTTAATTACGCCAGCTTAGAGCAAAAAATGATTAAAGTTAAACGTTTACCGCTTAATTTAAATACCTTGATAAAATCAGTTGTGTGCAGTCTCACTTCAAGCGATGTTTGCTCGGTTGCAATGGATATAACTGAATTAGCCAAGGAAAAAATAGTCATCGATGGTGATGAAAATTACTTATCTATGCTAATTAATAATCTACTGTCAAATGCACAGCAATATGCTACAAAGCAAGTAAAGATAACAACGCAGCAAACACGCAATAATGTGGTTATGTGTATTGCAGATGATGGCCCTGGTATTTCAAAAGAAATGCGCGAACAAGTATTTAAGCCCTTTACTCGAGGAGAAAGCAACGCTATACAGCAAGGTTATGGCATGGGGTTGGCAATCGTTGTGAGAGTTGCTGCGTGGCATGGTGGTAAAGTATCTATTAGCCAGTCAGAGCTATTAGGGGGAGCTAAGTTTACGGTGGTATTTAACCGAACACCAGCCTAATTAGACGAAAAACTCATCGTTATAAAGTACTTAACCTAAGTTTAGGGTGCTTACTCAGATACTGTATATCCAATACTCCCTTTAACAAGTTTAGCGGTTTAAATAGCTTTTTAGAGCATTGAATATAAACAAGTTGTTATCAAGTTAAATCCCTCAATAAAAGAGCTGAACACAACAAATTCCTACATAAAGCTACATTTTATAAATTTTTAATGTGTACCTGTACACATTACAACATCTTCATACAGCACTCATTTTTTCATCACGCTAAGCTATTTTCCTACAATGGAATTGGCTATAAAAATCATGCAAAAAAAAACATTTACTTATTTATTATCAAAATTTTACTTATTAAATGAATGGCTCGAAGAGGTTAAAAAACGACTTGTTGTTTCCCCTTTTATTTTATTGCTTGTCAGCTGTGTATTTATCGTTTTAATGGCGAATACGGTGTTCTTTGACAAGCTTGATGCTTTATATCCTTGGCAAGGAAATCTAAGTTTTATTATCTCGTTAAGCTTGCTGCTTTTTAGTCTGATTATTTTCGTTATGTTTGTTCTTAATATTTTGCTACCAGTCAAAATAGTGGTGTTGGTGATGCTATTGATTGCTGCAATGGTTGATTATTATGGCGTTGTGTTAGGGGTGCTGATAGATAAAACGATGATCCAAAATATTGTTGAAACGAATTTCGCTGAAGCACAAGAAATAGTTAATTTAGGGTTGTTCAGTAGAATCATTTTTATGGCGATTTTACCCGCAGCTCTATTGTTGTTAATTCAAGTGAAAAGAACTACTTGGCAACAGCGGTTACGTCAGCAAGTTTTGAGTATTACGGCGATTATGATGTTGATCCCCATACTTATCGCGCCTTTTAGTGCTCAATATACTAGCTTTTTTCGCCTACATAAGGAGCTGCGTTATTATACTAATCCTTTATATCCAATTTATTCAGCACTAGATTATTTAGCCGAACAAATCGTATCGGTAAACACCAAAGAGTTTAGAACTCTCACGACGAAAATAAGCAAAAGTAGCAGTACATTAAAGCCTAAATTAATGATTTTAGTGGTCGGTGAGGCGGTCCGAGCTGATCACCTTACTTTAAATGGCTATCCTCGTGACACAACGCCAAATATGTCAAAGCAAGTGGGGTTAATTAATTTTAGCCAAGTGAGCTCTTGCGGTACATCAACCGCTGTGTCTGTGCCTTGTATGTTTTCATTCTTCGGTCGCGATGATTTTACTGTGAGTGAGGCTAAGAGCACTCAAAATATCCTTGATGTACTCGCTGCAAGCTCAGTACGAGTAAGTTGGCGCGACAATAATTCTAGCTCAAAGGGGGTTGCTGATAGGTTGGCGTATCAAAGCTATCGCCGTTCAGAGGTTAATACACTATGTGATGTGGAATGCCGCGATGTTGGCATGTTGGTCAATTTACAGCAATACATTGACCAACAAACCCAAGACACACTGATTGTTTTACATCAAATGGGTAATCACGGACCTGCTTATTTTAAGCGTTATCCAGCTGATTTTGAATTTTTCACACCTGCTTGCGAATCGGCAGAGCTATCAGAGTGTAGCAAACACGAAATAGTTAATGCATATGACAATGCCATTCGTTATACGGACCATTTTTTGGCAGAAGTAATCAAACTTTTGCAAGCCAATGCTGCGCAATATAATACCGTGATGTTGTATGTCAGTGATCATGGCGAGTCTCTTGGTGAAAATGGGCTTTATTTGCATGGTATGCCTTATGCATTTGCACCGGATGCACAAACCCATGTGCCAATAATTTCTTGGTCTTCTGCGCCTTATATTGATATTGAAAAAACAAAATTGCACCAAGATCACGCTCATTCACATGATGCAATTGCCAATACACTCCTCTCGCTGTTTGAAGTAAAGGTCAATATAGCTGACGAGTTTAAAGTTACCCCGCCTCTTTTTTATCTAAAGCCAGAAGGGGGCAATAAATGAAAACTATAAGCTTGTTTTTGCGGCTACAGGTATGTGTATTTTATTTAGGGGGCGAGCTGAATAATTGTTTAAAAAAACTAACTAAGAAAAGCATTAAACTAAGCTTTATCATATTGTTTATTAATAGTATTACGATAAGTAGTCAGGAGGTTGAGTGTACAGCAGTTGCCGCTAGTGAAGAGCCATTTACGCTTGATAAGCTTACTTTTGTTAGTCACCCTTTGTTTGATGAAACACAATCCAATAGCTTTTATATACATAGCTTAGCGAATTGGTTACATATTAATACCCAGCAGCACGTTGTGAAAAAACTACTTCCTTTTGTACAAGCTGAAGTCATTTCTCGCGCGCAGTTTGTTGAGGCTGAACGTATTCTAAACCAATATTCATTCTTACGTAAAAGCCGAGTCAGCTTAGTCGCAGGTTGTGAGGACTCGCTAGAAAATGAACTTAAAGTTGAAACATGGGATACCTGGTCACTCGTACCGTATATCAGTTTTGGCCGACGAGCAGGCAATAATAAATATGCCTTTGGTTTTAAAGAAGATAACTTTCTCGGTCTAGGTATTCATGCTGGCGTACAATATAAAAAAGACCATTTGCGTTCAGGCTATCAAGTTACTTTCAGCATGCCGCTTAACTTTCCTAAGCAATCAACTCTAGAATTTGAGTTTGCTGATAACGATGATGGACAAAAGACCTATTTAGCTTATTCAAAGCCTTTTTATCAGCAATCATCAAAGCAGCAACATTCTGCATCGATATTCAAGGAGAATCGCCGCGACAGCATTTATCAAAACGGGACTTTAGCATGGCAATTTTCTCATGATGTTGACCAGTTTGCTCTGGCATATGGGCATTTAATTACCCAGCATAAATTAAGCGCCGTACGTATGCATTTTGGAATGAATAAAGAGCGACATCATTTTGAAAATTTAAACAGCACAATACTCACTGAGCTACCATCAGATAGAGGCTTTACCTTTCCTTGGATAGGCATGGAGTATAGCCAAGCAGACTATCAGACATTTTCTAATATTCGTTTTATTGATCATCGCGAAGATATTAATTTGGGCTGGCAATTGATGAGCAAAATAGGAGTGGATATTAGCTCATTAAATTCAGACGACAGCAAAGGTATTCACGTTGAAAATATTCTGTCAAAAGGTGTGCAATGGCAAAATACGCTCATCCTGCTCTCTACTAGTAATAAAGTTTATTGGCGCAAAGATCAACCCAATCATCAGGCGTTAGCTACTGAATTAGAGGTGTATCAATATCTAACCCCTCGTTGGGCTGGTTATTTTAAAGCGCAGTGGCGAGCAGAAAAAAATCAATATTACGATGAACCGCTTACTTTAGGTGGAGACACTGGAGTTCGTGGATATGCACAGCAATATCAACATGGTGACAATCTATGGTCAGCAACCGCAGAGCTACGTTACAACCCTCATTGGGAGTTGTATCAATTAGTCAATGTTGCTTGGGCGGCATTTGCTGATAGCGGTAAAGCATGGGGTGAATCATTTGCGACTAACAGTACTGATGAAACACTGCAGAGCATTGGCATTGGTGCAAGATTATTTTCATCACATTCAAGTGAAGGCAACGTGATCCATATGGATATTATAAAACCACTTACAACAGGTCGTAATGTGGATAGTTGGCAATGGCGCGTGCAAGTAAAGCAGAGCCTTTAAATTTATTTCAGTTAACAGAAGGAAAAGTGATGAAAAACGTCAATACGATACATAGTGTGAACAAACCAAACGGCAAAGGGTTTACTCGAATCATCAAAGCGACACATTGCTCATATAAAGGCGTGATAGCCGCATGGCAGCACGAATCAGCATTTAGACAGGAGCTTATTATGAGTATAATATTGCTGCCTTTTGCTGTTGTGTTGTCATCATCTATTAGCCATTTATTTTTATTGATCAGTAGTTTGGTATTTATTTTATTTGCCGAAATAATTAACTCAGCTCTTGAGGCGCTGGCTGATGCAGTAACATTAGATCACAATATATTGATTGGTCGAGCCAAAGACATGGGATCAGCTGCTGTTTTTATCGCGTTAGGTTTATTCTCAGCGGTGTGGGGATATGCCATTTACAGTTATTCATTTTAATAATGAGCAGTGTTTAAAGAGTAAACCACAAGCAGTGCTATTTTTGACTTAAAACGATGGGCGGTTACTTTAGGGCGTGTTAACCTTTCGTGATTTATTTTACAGCAGTGTGTTTGGAAATTTCAATCCACAAAGGTTAACACGCCCTAATCATTTATAGGTATTCGCGCTTAGTAAATAAACGCTATACTTGATTAAAACACTCGGGTATTAGATAATCCGATCAATGTAGGAATTGAGGGTCTTGGTATGTCAGAAGAATTACCGATTAAGTTTAGCGATGCAGCTGCGGTTCGTGTTAAACAGTTAATTGATGAAGAAGAAAACCCTGAACTAAAACTGCGTGTTTATGTAACCGGCGGTGGTTGTTCTGGTTTCCAGTATGGTTTTACTTTTGATGAAAAAGCAAACCCAGGCGATTTAGAGATCGTAAAAAATGGCGTCACCTTAGTGGTTGATCCAATGAGTATACAGTATTTGGTTGATGGTGTAGTTGATTACACTGAAGGACTTGAAGGCGCACGCTTTTTTGTTTCTAACCCAAATGCAACAACCACCTGCGGGTGTGGCGCTAGTTTCAGCGTTTAAATCGTTATTTGTATACGAAAGCCGCTTAATAGCGGCTTTTTTATTGCTTAAAATCTATAAAAAGTGGTAAACGCAAAGGTTATTATCGTAAAGCCTTCGATTTTTTATTACACCTAAAAGGAAGCGCTGGGCTGAAAATATTTACTCAGTAGCAAGACTCACAGGCAAAAGTAAATAGTCTGCGTAGGCTGATAAAGTTGTAAATTATAAAGCTTAGTGGCTCAAAATATAAAAACACTGTTATTTTACGGCAAATCAGAACTCGATAAATTGTGCTGTAGCATTTTGAATGATTGAGGTGATTACACTAGCGGAGATTGTTGTGAATAACAATATGATACTAATAGTCACTTATAATGTCTTACGCAGGCGCGGAAGCTTTGCTCGATTTTTACTTATTCTCACATGGATGTGAGCCAGTAGAATAACGCAGGAGCAGTTATCGAGCCCGCTAGGTTATAAACCTCGCGCCGCGATTAAATCGCCCCTAGATTGAGTAAATTTCAATCCACAAAGGTCAGCACGCTCCAAAGGTATTACAGATCAATATTGATTTATTTAATAGAACAATCGATTTTGGCACTCCTTCAACATAATAGTCAATACAACGAGCCAGTGCAGTGGCTGTGCAGGATTTAACCTTTGCCACCGTTTTAATCCTTATTTTACTCATTGCTTTTTAATGTTACGCGAGTGTAGTTAAGTGGAAATTGACTAAGTCACTCACTATTTATGGTGAGTGACTTGTATCATTAAAATAAAGAAACTTAATACAAGGGTCGAAAATACTAATATGTATATAAAGCCTTTTTTTCCCTGCTTGATTGGGACACCATTTTTGTTAAGAAAAAAGTACCAAATAACGCATAGGATAATAGGTAATAAAAACAGTAAACGAAACATTTCTTGTTCTCCGAGTTAAATATGTATTTTTGTTTGATTTTAAGTTGTTGATTTTTAGTGTTTAAATTTATTATCCTAAAAATAGTTTCATTATATAAATAATTTGTTACATTAAAGAGGAACGAATCATTAAATAGGTCTATTGTTGCTCATTTTGCAATTCATGTATTTCTTGTAATAACTCGTTCCTGTAAAAGGTTCTTTTTTGAAATTAGTTATTTCACATGAGTCTGAATAGTATATAATGTATCCAAGAGTGAGACGGGCAAAATTTCACTTTTAGACTAAATTAATTTTAAATCATCTAGTAGGAGATGTTTTTTATGATGGGTAAAACAGTTTCTTCAGAAGAAAACTCAAGATTGACTAAGTGGCTAAAAAGCAAACGCCATGAGAAAGGTCACACTATGCGTAGCCTGGCACAAGTACTAGGTACTCCGCATTCATTTATTGGTAAAATCGAAAATCAAGAGCGTCGCTTAGATGTAATTGAATTCTTGCGCTATTGTGATGCGTTAGAAGTTGACCCATATGAAGGGTTAGGTTTACTAAAAGAAGATCAGTTATAAAAGCTTAGCGCGTTGTTAAGCTGTTTATAATAGAAGTGCAAGGATGCACAGTATTTGTTTAATCCTTGCCCCATGTCATTTTAATTATCACCAGATCTAAATTTTCGTTCCGCTTTTACTATGATAACTGTTTTCTAATTGATAGAGCTTATGTCTTATTAGATATAAGAATATTAATGATGGTAGTACCATCAACGCCGTTAGAATAAAGAATAACGACCAATTTCCACCTAACCAATCATCAATCACTACACCACTGTAACTTGAAAGTAAGGTGCGCCCTAAATTCCCCAATGATGCTAATAATGCATAGTGAGTGGCACTAAATGCACGATCGCATAGCATAGATATAAACGCCACCATAGCGACTAGCGACCATGCTTGAGTGAAGCCATCAACAATAATAGCCATCGCATATAAGTGCTCTTGTGGGCCTGCTAGTGCGATCCATGAGAACATGAGGTTAGACGCTGCCATTGCAACACCACTAATAAATAAGCCTTTTACGATCCCGTATTTATGGTTAAAAATACTGCCTAAAAACGCAAAAACAATTGTAATTAAGCCTGTTCCTAATTTTGAGTAGTTTGCTATTTGTGTATTAGAAAAACCAACTTCTTTATAAAACACGATCGACATACGCGCTAAAAATGCTTCACCAATTTTAAATAAGAAGATAAAAGCAAGTAAGGCGAGCGCTGTTTTTACGCCATTGCGTGCAAAGAAGGTTTTAAATGGGTCGATCACAGTGACAGCCAACCATGCAAATATTTTTGACATATGGTTGTCGTGAGTGGATGCCAGTTTTGCTTGATAAATGCGTTCAAGCTCAGCGTGTACTGCTTCGCGGTTCGATTTCGGCTCTTTAGCCCAAAAAACACAACTCATAAGTAGCAACATTAACCCTGCTAAAAAGTAATAGACTTGTGGCCAGTCAATATTTGGCATATCAGCCATATAAAATGGAATTGCACCGAGTAGTGCATAACCACTCCACCAACCTGAGGTTGCCATAGCCGCAGCCGCAGTTGCTTTATGGCTTTCGTTTTCATCGAGGGTATCTATACGAAAAGCATCAATAGCGATATCTTGAGTGGCAGAAGCAATGGCAATGAGTAAACATAAAGCCGCAGCGATACCTAAATGCGCCGTAATATCGAGTCCTGCGAGCAAGATGACGCCAAGTAAAATAAAACACTGGCAAAATAAGATCCAACTGCGTCGTTGACCGAGCCAGTTATAAAGTAGAGGAAGTTTGACTCTATCGACCAAAGGGGACCATAAAAAGTTAATACTGTATGCGCCAAACACTATACCAAATAGACCGATCATACTTCTGCTAAGGCCCTCATCTTTGAGCCATGCTGACATAACAGAGCCGATGAGAACCCATGGAAAGCCGCTACTCATACCAAAAATGAATACGTTGATCAGACGTTTGTCTTTAAAGTAAGAAAAATATTCAGAAATAGATAAGTTGCTTTTCATAACGCCTTCATTGGCAAAGTTGTAGGGGCTGTGAGCCCCATGATTAAGTATTACAGAGGAGTGGGCTCTAATACGGCAATATTTAAAATAATAATGGGCTCTTTAGGCACAAAATCATAACCAATTTTTTCATTAAAACCGGTTTCAACTTGCATAATTTTATCGAGTGTTTCGTATCCATCCATCACCATGCCAAATACTGAAAAACCCCATTCTCTACCAGGGTTTAAATGATCATTATCATCCATATTGAAAAAGAACTGGCGAGTCCCTGAGTGTGGCTGACGATCTTGATAAGCCATAGCAATGCTGTACATATCGTTTTTTGAACCGTTACCGCTTTCGTTAAAAATTGGCTCACCTTCATAAACGCCATCGTACTCTTTATCGTAGCCACCGCCTTGTATTACAAAGTCACGTTCGTTTTCAACGTCACGTTCTACTCGGTGGAATACAGTGCCTTTATAGCTGCCGTCCATTACATAGGTGAGAAAGTTATTAACTGTAATTGGCGCTTTTGAGCGATCCATTTCAATAATTACTTTTCCCATTGTGGTCGTGATTTCCACGCGTGGAAACATATTATCTTTTTGCACAAAACGTCCCTCAGTCGCAGCAATGGGGTTTTGACTAAACACTAATAATGCACATAATAAAAATAGACGTTTCATACTTAACCTTCTAAAAATGCGAGTAATTCAGGATCTGATACCATGCGTGTTATTAACTGCACAGTCAACTTATTGAGCTGACCTTCAACTTTAGCTCTGTCGTGACTTAGTGGGCCATCAAAATTGGCTGTACCGCGGTAAACTTTACTAAAATTACTATCGCTACGAATAACTCGCACGCCTAATTCAACTTTTGCATTGCTAGTGTGAGAAACCATTTTTTCGCTCACAACGGCTTGCAGGGTATGAATATCCACTTCAAAACGCGTGGTTGCAAGGTTCGAAATGCTGGCACCATTACGACTTAATGCGCTATCTAAGGCACTTTTTAATGATGCAGTCAGCCCTGGGCTGGCAATAGTTTGAGTTTTGTCTGATTTGATTAACTTTAAGGTGGCTGGATCGCCACGTAAATCAATCACACTGGTGCTCACGCTATTATTTATTGAGCTTAATTTCCCCCCTTGATAGACCGGGTTTAAGATCATCTGGTTAGGCTGACTACTACAGGCCGACAGTGCTAATAAAGCACAGCAAGGCAAAATGTATTTCATCACTTTTATAACATTCCATCATTTTTGGTTGCACTTAATACGACAAACTTTTTATTTGAACCGAGCAACTGACAATTACCAAACATGCGATTTAGTTTATCGTGATAGTCTAAATGGCGATTACCAATAATGCGTAATTCACCGCCATTTTTTAACGTATCCTTAGCTTGTTTAAACATTTGCCATGCGATGTGATCGGTAACCGCTTGCGCTTGATGAAAAGGCGGATTACATAGCACGATATCAACACTTTCACGTTCAAAACCAGTTAAGCAATCGTTTTCGATGAATGCACATTGTTCAAACTTGTTTTCCATATTTAGCTCAACGGTTAAACGTGCTGATTCAACAGCCATATATGACTCATCAACAAACGTGACTTCTGCATTAGGGCAGCGTGATAAAGTCATTAAACCAACAACACCGTTACCACAGCCCAAATCAATAATACGTTTAGCTTTATTGGTTTGCGGTAAGTAATCAAAAAAGAATCTTGCACCAATATCCAGCGAGTCACGAGAGAACACATTCGCATGATTACTAATGGTAAAATCAGTTCCCTCAAGAGGCCAGCTCACAGGGAAGTCTGCAGGCTTATAACCGCCTTGTGCTTGGCTAATTACCAAACGTGATTTTTTCACAGCTAAACTGGTTTTTGTTTCACCAATAAATTGTTCAAATGCTTTAATGGTCGAGTTATGTACATCTTTCGTTTTAGCTGCACCAATAACCGGTGTTCCTGGTGCAAGCACTTCACTGAGTTCTGATAGCTGGTATTGTAAAAAAGCTAATGTGCGCGGCACTTTTAAAATAACTAAGTCAACTTGTTCAGGCAAAGCAGATAAACTATCTAGCTGGCTAAATGTTGTGCTTGGAATTTTATTTTCTGCTAAATTATATGCCGCTGCTTGGTGACTAATATAAGAGTCGTTTACTGAACAAACTGTTAACTGTTGTTTGCTAAAATAACAAGATAACGCGCCAAAGCTATCATTTAGGATCAGCAAAGATCGACAATCAGGATAATGCTCCGTAACATAGTCAATTAGGTACTCGTCAGCAGAATCCCAAGCTTGTAAGCTGCGATTTTTTTGATCGAGAGGAAAACGTTCAAGAGTAAATTTTTTATCGCCGAACTGTGCTTGCGTGGTCATAATAGTTAGTGATCAGTAATCAAATGATAGGTAAATTCTAACATGCAACGGCCAAACGCCAACCCCCAACAGTTACCAAATGGCTTTTCTTATCAAAGAATGACGCTGAGTGCGCAAAAAAGTCTCAATTTATTCTATCATTTACAGCAAAATTTACCTTGGCAACAACCTAGTACAACAGTATATGGACGAACAGGCCCAATACCGCGCTTACAATGCTTTATCAGTGATAATGAGATTGAATATGGGTACTCACACAGTAAATTAATTATCGAGCCTTGGCCTGTTGTTTTATTAGCTATGCGAGAACGTTTAGAGCGTCATTTAAAGCAGCCTTTAAATTCATTACTTGTTAATTATTACCGCGATGGTTGCGATACGATGGGCTGGCACAGTGATGACGAAATTGAACTAGGCCCAAAGCCAACAATCGTTTGTGTTTCACTTGGCGCCGAGCGGGTGCTAAAGCTTAAGCATAAAGCGACAAATAAAGTAACTGACTTAAAGTTACACAGCGGCAGTACTTTAATAATGCATGGCGATAGTCAGCGTGATTACCAACACGCCATACCAAAACAAACAACCTTAGCTCACCCCCGTATAAGTTTGACTTTTAGATACATTTTACCAACGCCTAGCTAGCCAATTTATAGGCTTACTTGTTATAGTGAACCTATAAACATGTTTTTAAGTGACTAATTATGTCAATGCAACAGCAAATTGAAACCAAACTAGCAGATGCGATTGCTTGCAAGCATCTAAATGTAGTGAACGAAAGCCACATGCATAGTCGTGGTACTGACTCTCATTTTAAAGTTATAGTAGTCAGTGAAGAGTTTAGCGGTAAGCGTTTGCTGCAACGTCATCGTCAAATTAATGAGATTTTAAAAGATGAGTTGGCTAATCATATTCACGCATTGGCAATTCATACATTTACACCGACAGAATTTAGTGAACATAACGGCCAAGTTGCTGACTCGCCAAATTGTTTAGGTGGATCAAAATTAGATTAACGGCCAGGTCTGAGAGTAACTATTACTGATCAGACCTGTATTTTTACAATTAGCCTTTAAACTAGCGCTAATTTTTATTGAGATAGATATAGGATGATCAATGGTCATTAAGCCTAAAATTCGCGGTTTCATCTGTACTAACGCCCACCCAGTAGGTTGTGCAGAGCACGTACAAGAACAAATTAACTATGTAAAACAGCAAGGCGCATTAAAAAATGCACCTAAAAATGTGTTAGTTATCGGTGCGTCAACAGGCTATGGCCTTGCATCTCGTATTACTGCTGCATTTGGTGGCGGTGCTAAAACATTAGGTATCTTCTTCGAAAAAGAAGGCACAGAGCGTAAAACAGGTTCAGCTGGTTGGTATAACACCGCTGCATTTCAAGCCGCAGCTGACGCTGAAGGCTTATGGTCTAAAAATATTAATGGCGATGCGTTTTCAAACGAAATCAAACAAAAAGCGATTGATACAATTAAAGCTGATTTAGGTAAAGTTGATCTAATCATCTATAGTCTTGCATCTCCTCGTCGCACAGATCCAAATACAGGTGAAGTGTATTCTTCAACACTTAAGCCAATTGGGAATGCAGTTACGACCAAAAACTTAAATACATCAAAACGTGAAATTGACGACATTACAGTCGAGGCCGCAAATCAAGATGATATCGACAACACGATTAAAGTGATGGGTGGTGAAGATTGGGAAATGTGGATAGAAGCACTTAAAGAAGCTGACGTTTTAGCTGATAACTTTAAAACCAGTGCTTATACATACATCGGTAAAGAATTAACGTGGCCAATATATGGTCATGCGACAATTGGTAAAGCGAAAGAAGATCTAGATCGCGCAACAGTTGCTATTAAAGAATCAACCAAAGCATTAAATGGCGAAGCATACGTATCATCATTAAATGCGGTAGTAACGCAAGCAAGTTCTGCTATTCCTATTATGCCGCTTTATATCTCTGCTTTATTTAAAGTAATGAAAGCGGATGGAACATATGAAGGCACGATTGAACAAATTCACGCATTGTTCACTGAAAATTTATATGGCGAGTCACCACGTTTTGATGACGGTGGTCATTTATTCCAAAACTACAAAGAGTTGGAAGATGATGTTCAAGCCCGGATTCAAACAGTATGGGATTGCGTAACAACAGAAACAATTGACGAATTAACTGATTACGTGGGGTACCACAATGAATTTTTACGTTTATTCGGTTTTGGTATCGACACAGTTGATTACGAACAAGATGTAGATTCAGTAGCACCAATCGCAAACATGATAGATTGATCAATAATCATGAATAGAAAAGTCGCTTAGGCGACTTTTTTTGTCTTTAAGTTTTAATTTTTGATTAATTGCTGTTTAATTTTCATCCTACCTCGCAAGCAATAGCACTTTGGTCTATATTGAATTTTATTCAAATGCATCTATTGAGCTAAATAAGCGCTCCTGTCGTATAAATTTCATATTTAGACTCGCATAGTGACCCTGATTGATGTTAAAATTCGGGCAATATATGTGAGAAGTTTTTTACTGCGTTGCTTGTCTTGTAATTTGACAGGTGGTTCTTTGTTATCTTGAATTTAGCTTGAGATTACTAAAAGAAGCGACGTGGTTGGTTCGATTTTTCAGTTTCTTTCCGTTAATGTAGTGCAAGTGCGTATGATCAACATAAAAAAAGGTCTGGACTTACCCATAGAGGGCGCACCTCAGCAAGTTATTCATGATGGTTCTACCGTCAAACGTGTAGCTGTGCTAGGTGAAGAGTTTATTGGTATGCGTCCAACCATGCATGTTCGTGTGGATGACCAAGTTAAAAAAGGCCAGGTACTTTTTGAAGATAAAAAGAACCCAGGTGTATTATTTACTGCCCCAGCTTCTGGTACAGTAAAAGAAATTAATCGTGGTGCAAAACGTGTGCTGCAATCTGTCGTTATCGAAGTAAACGCCAGTGAGCAAATCACCTTTGACTCTTTTTCGGCTGAGCAGCTTTCGAGCCTCGATCGTGAAAAAGCCAAAGAAGTACTTATCCAGTCTGGTCAATGGACAGCACTACGTGCTCGCCCATTCAGCAAAGTTGCCGCTGTGGATGCAAATCCTAGCTCTATCTTTGTTACTGCAATAGACACTAACCCTTTAGCTGCAGATCCTGCGGTTATTATTGCTGAGCATGTGCAAGCATTCGAAGCAGGATTAGCTGTTGTATCGCGTTTGACCGATGGTAAAGTATTTGTTTGTAAACAAGCAGGTAGCCAAGTACCTAGTTCATCAATTCCTCAAGTAGAAGTACATGAGTTTGGTGGCGTACATCCGGCTGGCCTTGTTGGCACACATATCCATCACTTAGACGCTGTTTCTGCTAGCAAACAAGTTTGGCATATTGGTTACCAAGACGTTATCGCCTTTGGTAATTTATTCCTTACTGGTGAAATCTTCACAGATCGTGTTGTTTCGCTTGCTGGTCCGCGTGTTAAAAACCCACGTTTAGTGAAAACTCAATTGGGTGCAGCATTAGATGATTTAGTTGCTGGCGAATTAGAAGATGGTGATAACCGTGTTATTTCTGGTTCGGTATTAGCGGGTGCTACTTCTGCTGGTCCGCAAGCATTCTTAGGTCGCTACCATGTTCAAGTATCTGTATTACTTGAAGGTCGTGAGAAAGAGTTGTTTGGCTGGATCCGTCCAGGTAGTGATAAATTCTCTGTGACACGTACTTTCTTATCACACCTTACGCCGAGTCGTTTGTTCAAAATGACAACGTCAACAGGTGGTTCAAAGCGCGCCATGGTTCCACTTGGTAACTATGAGCGAGTTATGCCTTTAGATATTCTACCTACGCTATTATTACGTGATTTAATTGCACGTGATTTAGATGGTGCAATCTCTTTGGGTGCGCTTGAACTTGATGAAGAAGATTTAGCGTTATGTACCTTCGTTTGTCCAGGCAAATACGAGTATGGTTCAATCCTACGCGATTGCTTGACTACGATCGAGAAGGAAGGCTAAGAGATGGGTTTAAAGAAATTTCTAGAAGATATCGAGCCGCATTTTGAAGCCGGTGGTAAACATGAAAAATTCTATGCGCTGTATGAAGCAGCTGCAACTATTTTTTATACCCCGGGTTACGTAAATAAAGGCGCGACACACGTTCGTGACAACATCGACCTAAAACGCATGATGATTTTAGTGTGGATGGCGACGTTCCCTGCAATGTTTTTTGGTATGTTCAATATCGGTCATCAGGCCGCAGGTGCATTAGCACAAGGTTTTGAGCTAGCAAATACTTGGCAAGTTGGCCTGTTCCAGATGTTTGGTGGTGAATTAACCGCTGCTTCCGGCTGGGGCGCTAAAATGTTTTACGGAGCCTGTTTCTTCCTACCTATTTACGCAGTAACATTTGCTGTAGGTGGTTTTTGGGAAGTTATATTTGCTTCAGTGCGTAAGCATGAAGTTAACGAAGGTTTCTTCGTAACCTCTGTTTTATTTGCACTTATCTTGCCTGCAACCATTCCTTTGTGGCAAGTTGCACTAGGTATTACATTCGGTGTAGTAATCGCTAAAGAAATTTTTGGTGGTACTGGTCGTAACTTCTTAAATCCTGCATTAGCTGGCCGTGCGTTTTTATTCTTCGCATACCCTGCACAAATCTCAGGTGACACAGTATGGACAGCAGTAGACTCGTTCTCTGGTGCAACTATGCTAGGTCAAGCGTTTGTTGGTTCTCTTGATTACAGCAACATAGCTCTTTGGTGGGATGCGTTCTACGGTTTCATTCAAGGTTCAGTCGGTGAAACATCTACCCTTGCAGTGATGATTGGTGGCTTGTTCTTAATCTACGTTCGAATTGCTTCTTGGCGCATTGTGCTAGGTGTATTCTTGGGTATGGTTGCAACAGCATTCTTATTAAATGCAGTTGGCTCTGACACTAACCCTGTATTTGCAATGCCTTGGCATTGGCACTTTGTACTTGGTGGTTTTGCTTTTGGTATGTTCTTTATGGCGACAGACCCAGTGTCAGCGGCATTTACAGATAAAGCAAAATTTGCGTATGGCGCACTAATTGGCGTAATGGTTGTAATGATCCGTGTAATTAACCCTGCATTCCCAGAGGGTATGATGCTAGCAATCTTATTTGCTAACTTATTTGCACCATTATTCGATCACTTCGTAGTGCAGGCTAATATCAAGCGGAGGT
Organism: Pseudoalteromonas porphyrae; assembly: GCF_001298125.1. Lineage (NCBI taxonomy): Bacteria > Pseudomonadati > Pseudomonadota > Gammaproteobacteria > Alteromonadales > Pseudoalteromonadaceae > Pseudoalteromonas > Pseudoalteromonas porphyrae. The sequence goes on from NZ_LHPH01000007.1 coordinate 47,303, forward strand.
TGGCACGTAATGTCTAGTAATAACGAATCAATCGGCAAAACGCTATCTGTTGTTGTAGCACTATGTTTAGTGTGTGCAATCATTGTATCGTTTGCTTCAGTTCAGCTTCGCCCATTGCAGCAAGCTAACAAAACGCAGGATATTCAAAAGAATATCTTAGCAGCAGCGGGTATCGATGCTGTTGAAAATATCTCTGATACTTTCAATGCAAAAATCGAAGCGCGTGTTGTTAATATGAAAACTGGTGAGTTTGTTGACACTGACCCAAATACTTTTGATTTCGAGAAAAGTAAATTTGACCAAAAAATTAGTTTTGCACTAAAAGCAAACGGTATCAAAGATATCGCAGGCATTCAGCGTATGACTACAGAGTCACCAGTTTACATTTCTAAAAAAGCTGACGGTTCAACTGATGCAATCATTTTACCTATCCAAGGCTATGGTCTTTGGGGTGTTATGTATGGCTTTGTTGCACTTGAAAGCGATGGCGAAACAGTTAAAGATATTAACTTTTATAAGCATAATGAAACACCTGGCCTGGGTGGGGAAATTCAAAACCCACAATGGACTGCTTCATTTCAAGGTAAAGCATTACCCGTTGATATAGTAAAAAGCGGTGCTAAAAATGAACATCAAATTGATGGTCTATCAGGTGCAACTTTAACCTCAAACGGTGTTGATCATGCAATTGACTTCTGGACTGGTGAAAACGGCTTTGGCCCTTTCCTAGCGAGAGTACGTGAAGGAGCATTGAAATAATGGCTGATACAAAAGAAATGAAATCGGTTCTGTTTGGTCCGGTCTTTGCTAATAACCCGATTGCGCTCCAAGTTCTCGGTGTTTGTTCTGCGCTTGCGGTAACATCTAGCTTAAAAAATGCATTAATCATGTCAATTGCATTGACCTTGGTAACGGCTTTTTCAAGTTTATTTATCTCAATGATCCGTAACCAGATCCCGTCATCTGTACGTATCATCGTGCAAATGACTATTATTGCGTCATTGGTAATTGTTGTTGACCAAGTACTACAAGCGTTCTCTTATGCTACGGCAAAAGAGCTATCTGTATTCGTTGGCCTAATCATTACTAACTGTATCGTAATGGGTCGTGCTGAAGCATACGCGATGAAGTCGCCGCCACTTATGTCGTTCCTTGATGGTATCGGTAATGGTTTAGGCTACTCAGTTGTGCTACTGACAGTTGGCTTTATTCGTGAGCTATTTGGTAAAGGTACATTGTTTGGTGCTGAAATCATCCCTCTTGTACAAGATGGTGGTTGGTATCAACCTATGGGTCTATTGATTTTACCGCCTAGTGCATTCTTCATCATTGGTTTATTCATTTGGGTACTTCGTACTTATAAGAAAGACCAAGTAGAAGCGAAAGGGTAAGGGGCAGACTGTGGAACATTATATAAGTTTATTCGTAAAAGCAGTTTTCATTGAAAACTTAGCTTTAGCCTTCTTCCTAGGTATGTGTACTTTCCTTGCAGTATCAAAGAAAGTAACAACGTCTATCGGCCTAGGTGTAGCAGTTATCGTGGTACTGGGTATCTCAGTACCAGTTAACAACTTGGTTTATCATGCAGTTCTGGCACCTGGTGCACTTGAGTGGCTTGGTTACCCAGAAGCGGATCTTAGCTTCTTACGTTTCTTGACATTCATCGGTGTTATTGCAGCACTTGTACAAATTCTTGAAATGGCATTAGATAAGTTCTTCCCAGCACTTTATAACGCGTTAGGTATCTTCCTACCATTGATCACAGTTAACTGTGCAATCTTTGGTGCAGTATCTTTCATGGTTGAACGTAACTATAACTTCACTGAATCAGTGGTTTATGGTATCGGTTCTGGTGTGGGTTGGGCGCTGGCAATTACTTTACTTGCTGGTATCCGTGAGAAAATGAAGTATTCAGACGTGCCAGACGGCCTACGTGGTTTAGGTATTACCTTTATCACTGTTGGTTTAATGGGTCTTGGCTTTATGTCATTCTCTGGTATTTCACTTTAATAGGTAGCGAGGATAAATCATGAGTTATGAGATTTTCTTAGGCGTTGGTGTTTTCATCGCTATCGTTGTACTGCTAGTTTTAGTCATCATTGGTGCTAAATCTAAGTTAGTTGCAAGCGGTGACATCATCATCGGCGTAAATGGCGATCCAGAGAAAGCCATTACAACATCAGCAGGTAGTAAGCTATTAGGTGCACTATCTGAGTCAGGTATTTTCGTATCATCTGCATGTGGTGGCGGTGGCTCTTGTGGTCAGTGTCGTGTACACATTCACTCTGGTGGCGGCGATATCTTACCAACTGAACTTGATCACATCTCTAAAGGTGAAGCCCGTGAAGGCTGTCGTTTAGCGTGTCAGGTAAATGTTAAAAACGACATGGAAATTGAACTTGAAGAGTCAATTTTCGGTGTTAAAAAATGGGATTGTGAAGTTATCTCTAACGATAACAAAGCAACGTTCATTAAAGAGCTTAAACTACAAATACCTGATGGCGAGTCAGTACCGTTTCGTGCCGGTGGTTATATTCAAATTGAAGCCCCTGCACATCACGTTAAATATGCTGATTTCGATGTACCTGAAGAGTACCGTGGCGATTGGAACCATTTTGGTTTCTTCAAGCTGGAGTCTAAAGTAGACGAAGAAACAATTCGTGCTTACTCAATGGCTAACTACCCAGAAGAAGAAGGCATCATCATGCTTAACGTGCGTATCGCTGCGCCGCCTCCAAGAGACTTAAGCTTACCTTGTGGTAAAATGTCATCGTACATTTGGTCACTTAAAGAAGGTGATAAAGTAACTATCTCTGGCCCATTTGGTGAGTTCTTTGCAAAAGATACTGACGCTGAAATGGTCTTTGTTGGTGGTGGTGCTGGTATGGCGCCTATGCGTTCACATATCTTTGACCAACTTAAACGTTTGAACTCTAAGCGTAAGATGAGTTTCTGGTATGGTGCACGTTCTAGACGTGAAATGTTCTACGTTGAAGATTTTGACGGCTTAGCCGCTGAAAACCCTAACTTTGTATGGCATACAGCGCTTTCAGATCCACAACCAGAAGATAACTGGGAAGGCTATACTGGCTTTATCCATAACGTGTTATTTGAGAACTATCTTAAAGAACATGAAGCGCCGGAAGATTGTGAGTTCTACATGTGTGGTCCTCCAATGATGAACGCTGCTGTTATCACTATGTTGAAAGACTTAGGTGTTGAAGACGAAAATATCTTATTAGATGATTTCGGTGGCTAACACCCATATCAAAACAATTTAGTTTTGGTTAGAATATCAGCCTCGTAGTAACTAATGCTACGGGGCTTTTTTATATTTAAAATTTAACCTGAGTAGGCTGCTATGAATAGAGTTTTTCACCCGCAGGCATTAATTGCCATATTTTTTCTTACTCTCACTTTACTCATATCTGGTTGTGGTAAAAATGAGCCGCAAGAGTTATACCTTGAAGGTAAAACGATGGGCACAACTTATCACATTAAAGTATTTGCCGAGCAAGAAAAACTAGCCTCGCTTAACTTGTTGCCTGAAGTAACACAGTTATTGAAAGACATTAATTTATCCATGTCTACGTACATTAAAGACTCTGAAATAAATCAATTTAACCGTTTACCAGCAGGCGAAGTAATGCCTATCAGTAGTGACTTTAGAGCTGTAGTCAGTGAATCAATTCGCTTAGGGAAATCAACTAAAACCCTTGATGTGACTATGGGACCATTAATTGATTTATGGGGTTTTGGCCCTGATAAAAAGCCCACTAAGCGACCAACTAATGAAGCACTGTTAGCAATGATTGCTAAAATTGGTGTTGATAAGTTGATATTAACAGATCAAGGTTTAGCTAAATCAATCGATGGCTTAGCGCTATCATTTTCTGCCACAGCAAAAGGCTATGGTATTGATAAGGTAGCAGAGTTACTAGAGAGCCATGGCTTAACGAACTACATGGTTGAAATTGGCGGTGAGCTTAGAGTTTCAGGTAAAAAGCCTAATGATCTAGATTGGCGTATCGCTATTGAGCAGCCTGATACCGAGCTCGGTGTTCGCAAAGTACATAAGGTTTTGGCTCCAGGAAATAATGGTATTGCTACCTCGGGTGACTATCGTATTTTTTACGAAATGGAGGGAGTGACTTACAGCCATTTAATCGATCCAGTAACGGGTATGCCAAGTCGTCATGATCTTGTTTCTGTGACCGTGTTACACCCATCAGCAATGACCGCAGATGGCCTTGCAACAGCATTGACTGTAATGGGGATGGAAAAAGCAAAAGCTTATGCACAGGAGCATGATTTACCCGTTTATCTGATTGCTAAATCAGAAGATGGCTTAGTCACTTATTCTAGCCCTGCATTTAAACCCTATTTGTAGCGCGGTTTAAATCAGTTTATAATACAGTCAGCCCAGCAACTTGTTGGGTATTATTTTATTGCTGATCAATAGGGGCTAAGCAATGTCACTTTTTCTTCTTACTTTTGGTTTACTACTTTTAATCGTCGCTGCGATGGCTGTGGGTATGGTAGTACAAAAGAAATCTATGGCCAGTAGTTGTGGCGGTCTTGGCTCTGTAGGCATTGATAAAGCCTGTGATTGCGATGACCCATGTGACAAACGTAAAAAGCGTATGGCAAAAGAGCAAGTTTGGAAAGAAAACCAAATATTATAAGCTGTGGCAGATAAAACTACAGATTTAAAAACGCCTTTAAAAGGCGTTTTTTGTTTTACTTGCACATTTAACGACCACACCTCAATCAATATCTAAATCGCTTTTAAGTCCAATGACACTCGCACCTTCAGGTAACTTGGGTATCTACGAGTACATCAACTTACCGTTGTAAAACCTGATTAAAGCGAGTATCAATATATTTTCATCAAATTAGCAATACTTACTTTATTGATTAATATTAGGTTATTTTTTATTTCTTCTCTAATTATCGTAGCCTTATTTTGACTTAGCTTAAAATTACCTTTCCAGCTTGTCGGTTCAAACTCAAGAAAACTAAGTTCTTGATACATAATATTACGGTGTTGTTGTGGTACATCATTAAGCTGCCATATCGGGTTTTCATTCGGTGTAAATTCTTGCTCAAAGTGACTTGTAAGCCGTTCCATTACTGACTCCTTTTGACTAAACGTCTGAATGATATGTACATTGGCTGTGACTAAAACAGAGGAATATAACCAGCTTGGTAATGTTTTATTCTTTGAATAGGAGGGGGATAAATAGCAGTCATCACCTGTGAACAGTAAATTCACAGGTTGACCATCAAGCAATGAAAGAGGGTTATATTTAGCAACATGACCAATAAATATATCGCGTTGAGCATCAAATAATAATGGTATGTGGCAAATATCATTCAGGCTACATTGCTTATTAGGCATTAAAACGCTGGCTAACGGGTAAGTATTAACAAGAGCATGTAACTGTTCGATATTAGGTTCTTGAAAGTGAGGAGCAGGGTACATATTATAACTTACCTTCTAGTTGTAATTTTATAGCGGCCCATTGCTCATCAATGATGCTGAACTTGGCGGTGTTTCGGTATGAGCCATCAGTAAGTCGCCTATCTTTATAGCTAATGCCTTCAAAGCGGGCACCTAGTCGAGCAATTGCGTTACGGGATGTGATGTTTTTTTCATGGGTATTAAACGCAACACGTACCAACCCTAAAGTTTCAAATGCGTAACGCAATAGCAAATATTTGGCGTGGGTGTTTATGTAACTACGTTGAAAATTTTTACTAATAAATGTGTGGCCAATTTCAGCAATGTCATTTTGACTATCTAATCTGAATATGCGTGTAGTGCCTACAACGTGCTTTGAAGCTTTATCAATAATGGCAAAGACTACTTGTTCTGTAGGGTTAAACTGTGCGGTATTGATAAACCAATCATATAGAGTTTCTGTCGTTCGAGTGTAATTCATTAATACCCAGCGCCATACTTGTGGATCTTGCCCTGCAAGGCTTAAACCTTTTAAATGAATGTCGCGTAGCGGTTCCAAAATAACTTTATTAGTTTGATGTGTTTGCTGAGTAAGCATAAAGCGCCTTATTATTGGTTATTGCAGACTATTTAAAACAAATAATGTACGCTTATTTGGTCATGTTAAAACAACCAGTTTTTAGTTTTTTGATAGACCAGTTTTAGCGTGAAAGGATTATGTGAACAGTTATACGGAAGGAATAAAGTATGCAGCCACTTGATATTAAATTGGATTTGCCAGGCAAAGCTAAGTATCTGCAATTAGCACAGGGATTGCGAACAGCAATTATTAACGGGGATGTTGCACCTGCAAGTAAGCTTAGCTCCGTCCGAAAAATGGCGGATATATACCAGTTAAATCGTCATACGATTATGAATGCACTTCAATTATTAGTTGCTGAGGGGTGGCTAATATCAAATGAGCGCTCAGGGTATCGGGTGACAGATAGTTTACCTATTCAAAGCAGCATTGGCGTAAAAACTGCACCCGCCTTGCAGCCTACACCTTATCAATTCGCTAACACACTTGAAGTGCCTAGCGTTGGTATGGATTTAAATGCTTATAAATATAATTTTGCAGGGGGGCTACCTGACTTAGCAAGTTTCCCTCAAAAAGAGTTTAAACGTGCAATTAGCCATGTGTGTGATCATATCGACATTAGTAAATTACACTATGGAGAAGTAAGCGGTTGCGCTGAACTAAAAGTACAGATTAAAGAATATTTACATAAAACACGTAACTTAGATACGGACGATATTCTGATCTGTAATGGCTCACAAGAGGCATTATTTTTAATCGCTAAAGCATTTATAGCAAAGGGCGATAATATTGCTGTTGAAACGCTAGGATACCCACCAGCAAGAAAGGCATTTGCTGCATGTGGCGCGCAATTGGTCGATATAAAGCAAGACGATGAAGGCTTATGTGTCGATGATTTAAAAGCCCAGCTTATGCGATTCCCAATAAAGATGCTGTACTTAACACCGTTGCATCAGTACCCGACCACAGTGACTTTATCGCCAACACGGCGCTTACAGATTTATCAGTTGTGTTATTCCCATAATGTGATGATCATTGAAGATGATTACGACCATGAATTTCACTATCGCTGTCAGCCATTACAACCTATGGCTGCGGATGACCCTGCCGGCATTATTATTTACGTATCGACGTTCTCAAAAATAATGTTTTCAGCAGCGCGTATTGGCTATATCTGCGCAGCCCCTGAAGTGATAGCGCAATTAACCGCCTGGAAGCAGCTGATGAATCATAAGAACGATGTAATTATGCAATTAGCTGTCGCACATTGGATGAAAGAAGGCGGGTTTGAGCGCCATTTAAAGCGTATGACCAAACTGTATAAACAACGCTATGAAGCGATGGATAGCTACTTAATGCAGCTTCAAGCACAAGGTTATCCTATTGAGTACATAAAACCCGACGGCGGCATGGCAATGTGGGTAAACTTTAATAAAAACACCCAGCATTTAAAAGCACAATTAGCAAAGCAAAGTGTTTACTTGCAAACCGAAGTCGAGTTTTACTTTGCTAATTCAGTGCGCAGTTTAAAGCCCATAAACTATAGCAATGCCCGGCTTGGCTTTGCTGGGCAATCGAATGAAAGTATGCAGCTAGGCCTATCACTTATTATACAACAGACCTATAAGCGCTAAAATGTTTTAACAGTCCCGGCAGTAGTCAATGCTCAACATTAAGGCAACAGCAGCTCTTTGATTACAACTAAGGTTGCATAACAGCTGTCATTTTTTGTTGCTATGATAATTTAAAATCATGCGTTATTTTTTGCAATTGTTTGCTGAGTTGATCCAGCTCTATACTCGCAGCGGATACTTGATCAGCTCCTACCGCGTTATCAATAGCAGCTTGTTTTATCGAGTCAATGTTATGGGTTATCTCTTCAGACATACTGCTTTGCTCATGCGCTGCTGTTGCAATGATTTCAGCTCGACGAGCTATATAGTCTATTTGTTCAACACTCTGTTTTAATAACTCAGCACTGTGATTTGCTGTTGTAATCGTTGATTCTGTGGCATCTATAGATTTATGTATTTCAACAACGGCTTGTTGTGTACCTGCTTGCAGTAATTCAATCATGTTTTCTATATCGGCTGTTGAATTCTGTGTTTTTTTAGCTAGTTGTCTAACTTCATCAGCAACAACGGCAAAACCTCGACCATGCTCTCCTGCTCTAGCTGCTTCAATGGCTGCATTAAGTGCTAAAAGGTTTGTTTGGTCTGCGACAGAACGGATAACCTCAAGTACTTTATTAATCGTTTGTGCGTTATCCTCGACGCGTTTGATCACTACTTCCGTATTATTTATTGTATGCTCAAGTGAACTCATTTTTACAATTGTTTGTTGTAAATGAACATCTGCAGAGTATGTTGTTTCTTTAGCTTTAATACTTAAATCAGCCACAGCGCGAGCATTTTCAGATACTTCTTCAATAGATGCGTTTGTTTGTGAAATAGCATTGGCAACATGTTCAATGCTTGCATGTTGTTCTTGTAAGCTTGCATTTGATTGAGTACTTGCAGTACTCGTTTGCGCTGCGGTGGATGCAAGTCTGTCAGTTGCTTGGGATATTGTGCTTATTGTTTGGTGCAAATAGGTATTCATTTTCGCCATAGCACCGTATACACCAATCTTAGGAGTATCTAAATCAAACACCTGACTTAGATCACCGCTTGCGATGCGTTTACTGATTATCTGCATTTGTGCAGGCTCACCACCGAGGGGTTTAATAATAGAGCGAGTAATACTCAGTGCGGCAATAATTACGACAGCAAAGGAAAGTAGGGCAATGATGCTTATTATCCAATATAAAGAATAAATAGGAGCGAATGCTTCAGCTTCATCTATTTCGGCAAGTAGAACCCAATTTAATCGCTCAAATTTAAAGGGTTTAAAAGCGGACAGAACAGGGTTACCGTTATAATCCATAATCATTTTCGTGTTTGTATGGCCTTGAAGGGCATTATGAACTGCAACGGTATCTACGCCATTATTTTTTACGTTACCGGCAAAGCTAGCAACAACAGAGTGGCCTATTGGATCTAGGTAAGAGTCCGAACGCATTAATAAATCGTCACCGACTAAGTATGACTCGCCTGTTTGCCCCATTCCATCACGTGTTTGCATAATATTATTAATTGCGTCAATGGATAGTTGCAGTGCAATAACAGCAACGACTTCGCCATTAATTATAACCGGTTGACCAATAAATGCCGCAGGCTCATCGTTACTCGGTGCATATTTTGAAAAATCAATTATTTCAAATGAGCGAGTTCTTAAAGTTTTGTTGAAAAGTGTTGCTAGGCCTGAAGTTTTATATGGCCCAGTTGTAAGACTAGTTAAATAATCAGCCTCCTTTGTTACTGTGTAATCTATAAAGCCCGTGGGGCTAATTAAAAATAAATCATAATAACCTTTATCAGTTATAAACCCATCGAACCACGGATGATTTAATGCAGCAAGCTCTGATAGTGATAAGTTGGAATTATGCTTGGATAGGCTTTCAAAATTAGTTGTTAATAAGTTCAGATCTGATTTTGTGGTTTTAAAATAATCTTGAAGTTGATTGCTTTTGATATGACTTATAGATGAAAGTTGGTTATACGTTTGTTTTTCTAATGCTTGGGCAGACAGATATAAAGATAATATCGATACAATGCCTGCTGGGAGCAAACCTAAAAGCAAAAAGGAAAATAATAATTTAGTTTTAATAGCCATTGTTGTACCGATTATCGATGAGCATCGCGTGAATTTACACGACTGTCCCTCTTTTTATAACAATCTGTACATTATTATTGTAAATGAACGTTAATGGTTTTTTTAAGTGTTTGATTTATAGGTTTATAGTCTTAATTTTAGAGGCTTTTAAAGTCGTATAACTACTTTAAAAGCTTTTGCTTATATTTTACTTAAAAAGTGATTAAGCTATTGAAAATCTTCACTATCAAAATACAACGGCTTTAAAGTGCCGCAGTTAACAAATTTATATGTGAGTTCACTTTCTTTCGGTATACGTTTAGATGTGCGGAACTTTTGCATGCAGGCATTGGTTAAGTCGGCAAAAATGAGGTGATTAAAACTCGGGGCTTGGGTAATTTTGTGGATGTAAATTCGTTCACTATTTTTAAGAGTGATCATATCGTATTCTTGCCATTGAGAGGATTCTGCCAAGTCTGTGAGTTCGCGTGCGTAAAGTTGTTTACTCATAACGATTGCTCTATCTGAATAAACTAAACTGCCACCACGCTTGTAATGACCTTCATAAACATCAGCTGTAATTGTTATCTCTTCACCACGCATTAAATGTTGAATATTAAATGGTTTTGGTTTGATGGTGATGAGATCAGCGTCACGCACTAGGCTTAAAAAAGCAACATCAGGATTATCAATTTGATATACCACTTGAACATCATGAGGCAGTTTATACGTCGGTAGGCTAATAGCAAAAATACGTGAGCCATGATTCACAAGAACCATAGCATGCTCTGCACTGTAAGCGGGGTTCATTGGTGGGAGTTCTTCTTTTACAACTTCTTCTTCGGCGGTAGTAAAAGTACTCATAAAGGCAAATAATAAAATAAGCGGCAGTCGCATAGTAGTCTCAATCAATATATTAATTTAAATTGTAGTAAAAAATCGCTGTAAAAGCTGCTTTTAGTCACGTGTTTTGTAAGTCTTGAATGTTTATTTAAAAACGCGCAGCCTGCTCTACAACAATAGCATGGCGTTTTGCAAGGCGCAGGTGATCTCTGTCATAACCGCCTCCAATGACAGTAGCCACCGGAGTATTATGTTCTATACAGCGTTTTAGTACTAAATTGTCGCGTTTTTCTATGCCTTGCCAACTAATATCAAGTTTACCTAAACCATCTTGCTGCCACACATCCACACCTGCGTCATAAAGTACTAAATCAGGGTTAAGCTCTTTTAGTAAAAAGCGCAACGTATCATCAACAATACCTAAGTATTCATTGTCTTGCATATTATTAGCTAAACCAATATCTAGGTCGCTCGCTGATTTACGAAACGGGAAATTCTTTTCACAATGAATAGAGCACGTATAAGCATAAGGTTGATGCTGCAACATCGCGGCAGTACCATCACCTTGATGCACATCAAGATCAAAAATAAGCACGTTGGTAATTTCACCAGATTGTATAAGCGTTTGCGCGGTAAATGCTAAATCATTCACCATACAATAGCCTGAACCAAAGTCAGTATGCGCATGATGCGTGCCCCCAGCTAAATGACAAGCAATACCGTGTTGCAAAGCAAGACGTGCGGTTTTTAAAGTGCCTTGCGGGGCGGTGAATGTGCGCGCCATTAACTCATGTGACCAAGGCAGCCCAATACGGCGCATGGCTTTTTCATCCAATCGGTTATACCAAAGATCATTTATATAGTTATGACAATGGATCAGCTCAAGTGCCTCTGGCGTGCCTAATTCAGGTTTAACTAAATTATTAGTCACTAAGCCGAGTTGTTTAACATAGTCGTGTAAATGCGCAAATTTACTCATCGCAAAGCGATGTTTAGGATCAAAGTTAAATGAGTAGTTTGAATGGTATACCAAAGGTAAATCTGGGTTTAAAGTCATAACGGCGCTATGTAATCAGTTTACGCTATGGTAATCAACAAATCTTTAACAGTCTATTCTTGTTCGTGAATAAGCATCGCGAGTTCACGGTGGAGTAAGGCGTCATCTGCGAGGTTTAACTCAATTAAACGTTTTAGATGAGTAATACTGTCAATATCAATATGCGTACATTTTAAGCCAATATGATGCTGCTCTATATGACAAATAGTGACAGCCATTTTAATTTCAATATCGCTTTGCGGTAAAGTAAAGCATAAATGACCTGTAGCGTTTTTATTTGCAGTGAACGCATCACATCGAGTAATAAGCGCACCGTGCAACGAAATATCTAATAATTTGCACGGGTATTGATTATCGGCTAAATCTAATTGGGCAGCAGTTGAAAATAAAACACGAGAAAATTGGCGGCGGTTCTTCATAATTCAACATACCTTTATTTGTGGCTAAAATGATGTTCGCTCATACCTTAAGCATAGTCGCTAAAGTTATGATAGGCCAGAGTTAGTCTTAGGGTTTAACTAGCTTTGCTGCTGTTTTATAAAGAATAGGATCTTGGGGATCTGATGTTGTGGTAGCAAGTACAACCTTGCCTAATTTATTGATAAAAAGCGTAGTGGGTGTACCACGAACTCCTAATAATTCTGCACTGTCATCTGCATTTATTGCGGTTTGAAAATGATGACCACGCGAAAGTAATGATTGAGCGGGGTTAGCGTCTTCATCTTCACGAAAACTCACAGCAATTACTTGCAGGCCCTGAGATTGATATTTTAGATGAATTTTATCCAGTCCAGGCTGCAATTTTTTACAATACGGACACCATGTTGCCCAAAAATGTAAAATAAACGGTTTGCCTAATAGGTCTTGGGTTTTAATTTGGCTACCATCTGCCATATTAAAGGTCAGCATCGGTAATTTGGGAGATTGCTCAGTCTCGGCGGCAAAGCTTAATAAGCTCATGCTTACTAAAATCAGTGCAAATAAGTATTTCATGGTGATTATTTTATAAAGTGAAGATACTTAACTAGAAAGGCGCAAGCGTTTATTTCTTTCAAAAATAAAAAGCCCCGCGTAAATGCAGGGCTTAAAATATGTTTAGAACCTAGAACCTAGAACCTAGAACCTAGAACTTAACCAATCTTTTTATACTTAATACGCTTAGGTTGTGTAGCTGCCGACCCTAACGTCTTTTTAAGCCATTCTTCATACTCAGTGTAGTTACCATCAAAGAAGTTTATTTGGCCTTCATCACGGTAATCAAGAATGTGTGTTGCAATGCGGTCTAAAAACCAACGGTCATGCGATATACACATAACACAACCTGGGAATTCTAAAATCGCATTTTCAAGAGCACGTAATGTTTCAACGTCCAAGTCATTGGTTGGCTCATCCAGTAGGATTACGTTGCCGCCCGCTTTTAAAAGCTTAGCTAGGTGTAAGCGGTTGCGCTCACCACCAGATAAGTCTTTAACAAACTTTTGCTGATCGTTGCCTTTGAAGTTAAAGCGACTAACATACGCGCGGCTTGGAAATTCAAAATTACCAATCTTTAACACGTCTTGACCATCAGCAATTTCTTGGAAAACTGTATTGCTGTCATCCATATTGCCACGGAACTGATCAACGGTTGCCAGTTCAACTGTTTCACCTAAGCTGATCTCGCCGCTGTCTTGTTGCTCTTCACCACTAAGCATTTTGAATAAAGTTGATTTACCCGCGCCATTAGCACCGATAATGCCGACAATGGCACCTTTTGGCATAGTGAAACTTAAATCATCAATCAGTACGCGATCACCAAAGCTCTTTTTCAAGTTTTTAACTTCTATTACTTGATCGCCTAAACGTGGTCCAGGTGGAATAAACAGCTCGTTAGTTTCATTACGTTTTTGATAATCAGATTGCTGCATTTCAGTAAACTGTGCCATACGTGCTTTAGACTTAGCTTGACGACCTTTTTGATTTGAACGTACCCACTCAAGCTCTTGTGCAATTGATTTTTGACGTGCTTTTTCAGATTTCTGCTCTTGTTGTAAGCGGGCATCTTTTTGCTCAAGCCACGATGAGTAGTTACCTTCCCATGGAATACCTTCACCACGGTCAAGCTCTAAAATCCAACCTGCTACATTATCAAGGAAGTAACGGTCATGCGTTACCGCCACAACTGTGCCTTCGTAATCATGTAAGAAGCGCTCAAGCCACGCGACAGATTCTGCATCCAAGTGGTTAGTTGGTTCATCGAGGATAAGCATATCTGGTTTTTCAAGTAATAGGCGACAAATAGCAACACGACGACGCTCACCACCAGATAGGAACTCAATTTTAGCATCCCATTCAGGTAAACGTAGCGCATCAGCAGCACGCTCTAATACGTTATCAATGTTATGACCATCGTGAGTTTGAATGATTGCTTCAAGCTCACCTTGCTCTTTAGCTAGTGCATCAAAGTCAGCACCTTCCATTGCATATTCGTTATATACTTCATCAAGGCGGTTTAGCGCGTTTTTAACTTCGCTTACTGCTTCTTCAACAATTTCACGTACTGTTTTGCTTTCATCTAAAATAGGCTCTTGCGGTAGGTAACCAATTTTAGTGCCCGGTTGAGGGTATGCTTCACCTTCAAATTCTTGGTCAAGGCCTGCCATAATACGTAGTAACGTTGATTTACCAGAACCGTTTAAACCAAGTACGCCAATTTTTGCGCCAGGGAAAAAATGCAAAGAAATATCTTTTAAAATAGTGCGCTTAGGCGGCACAACTTTAGATACTCGACTCATCGAGAATATAAATTTATCAGGTAAAACCATGGAAGGAGCCTTCAAATAAGAATAAAATTTTTAATGCTCTATTGTAGAGTCTCAATGGCTAAACAGTCAACGCATCAGCACGTTAATTAGCAAGCAATACACCTACGCCAATAAGCGCAAGTAGGCCGCCAAGTAGCATTTTATTGGTAACAGGCTCACGCTTAAAAAAACCAATACTCATTACAATCAATGGGGCAGTAGCAAAAATGGTCTGTGCTATCGCAGGATCGGTGTATTTTACGGCGCCGAGTTGCAGCCACAAACCTAAAAAAGTACCTAAAAATACAGCAACAAAAAACCAGTGTTTACCGCTAATCCCTTTTAATGTGAGTGCTTGTTTAAAATCACTGCTTTTAAACATTGCAACCACTAATGCAACAGTAAGTGTCCCCGATGCAAGCCTAATTAATGCAGCCCATAAGCTGCTCATCTCTTCGTTATTAAGCGCTCCTTTTGACATTACCATTCCAAGGGCTTGGCATATTGCGGCAGCAAGTGCGCACAAAACACCAACGCGATAATGTTTATTATCAACACTTGGCAGTCCTTTTGCGGGCTTAATCGCAATTACAACACCCACACTGGTTAATGCAATACCAAACCAAGCAAAGGCTGATAAGTAATGGCTTAACAGAATAATATTAAAAATACCAACCAAGGCCGGGGCTAATGACTCAATAACTAATGTACGCGCTGGGCCTATATTACGTAGAGCTGCAAAATAAGCGCTGTCACCAATAGCAATACCAATAACTCCGCCCGCAATGAGCCACAGCCAGCTGGTAATTTGGGTTGGTATAGCAAAATCTTGAGTAATGACAAGTGTAACTAGCATCAATGCACTCGCGAGCACACCTTTACTAATATTTAATTGCATTGGGGTTAAGTGATGACTAAAACCTTTATATAAAATAGTTGATAGCGCCCACACCAGTGCCGCAAGTATTGCTAATAACTCACCTAAACCAAGCCAATCAAACACAATTTCACCTTGTAGTTAAATTAAGAAGGGCATTATGGCGAGCTTGTTTAAGAATGCAAAAAATTGTTTAATTAAACTCATTTGGACATCTAAACATCTAGAGGTTGAAATTTCCAGCTATCCGTTCATAATTAGCCATTGGTTAAAAATACCTTGGAGATGAGTATGCCTATTACCGTTAAAGATGAATTGCCCGCAATTGCGAAGTTACGCCAAGAGAACGTATTCGTAATGCCAAAAAGTCGTGCGAAAACACAAGAAATTCGCCCTATGCGCTTGGCTATTTTAAACTTAATGCCTAATAAGGTTGAAACCGAGGTACAATTCATTCGTTTACTTGCTAACTCGCCTTTGCAAGTTAATGTAGAGCTATTACGCTTAGATACCCATCGTAGTAAAAATACCTCAGAGCAGCATTTAGATACTTTTTATCGTTATTTCTCTGAAGTGAAAGACAGTAACTACGATGCATTATTAATTACTGGTGCGCCATTAGCGCATTTAGAATACGACGACGTAGCCTACTGGGATGAACTAAAAGTGATTTTAGACTGGGCAGAGCAGCATGTAACGTCAACGTTATTTTCGTGTTGGGCGGCCCATGCGGGTTTATTCCATCATCATAATTTAAAGCGTGAACTTAAAGAAAATAAGCTGTGTGGCGTGTTTACTCATAAATGCTTTTTTGAACATGGCGCACTTACGCGCGGTTTTGATGACACCTTTGTAGTGCCACATTCTCGTTATGGCCACATCGACATTGAAAAAATAAATGCGTGTGAAGATTTAGTCGTGCTGGCAGGTTCAGAGCAAGTAGGCGCTTACTTAATAAAAAATAAATCAGGTAGCCAAGTTTACCTAACAGGCCACCCTGAATATGATGCACATACATTAAAGGGCGAATATCAACGTGATTTAGCAAAAAGCCCTGATGCGCCGATGCCAGAAAATTATTTTCCAGATAACAACCCAGATAACGAACCGTCGAAAACCTGGCAAAGTCATGCTTTTTTGCTTTTTTCGAACTGGTTAAATTATTATGTGTATCAAACCACACCCTATGATATTAATTTAGTTAGCCAAGACGTAAGGACTAACAACTATGCCGAATAATTTAGAAAACAAAAGTGCCGAGTTAATTGACGCGCTAAAGCAGCGTATTTTAATTCTTGATGGTGCAATGGGCACTATGATCCAAGAACATAAACTCGAAGAAGAAGACTACCGTGGTGAGCGCTTTAAAGACTGGCATGTATTAATTAAAGGCAATAATGACTTATTAAGCCTTACGCAGCCAAAA
Organism: Pseudoalteromonas porphyrae; assembly: GCF_001298125.1. Lineage (NCBI taxonomy): Bacteria > Pseudomonadati > Pseudomonadota > Gammaproteobacteria > Alteromonadales > Pseudoalteromonadaceae > Pseudoalteromonas > Pseudoalteromonas porphyrae. Next base: position 64,026 of record NZ_LHPH01000007.1, read on the forward strand.
ATTATTGGTGATATTCACCGTGGTTTTTTAAGTGCGGGCGCCGATATTATCGAAACCAACACTTTTAACTCGACCACTATCTCAATGGAAGATTACGACATGGCCAGCATCAGCCGTGAAGTAAATTTAGAGTCTGCAAAATTGGCACGCAGTATTTGTGATGAATTTACAGCTAAAAACCCAGCAAAACCACGCTATGTTGCGGGTGTGCTTGGGCCAACATCTAAAACCTGCTCGATTTCACCGGATGTAAACGATCCCGGTTACCGTAATGTAACCTTTGACAAGCTGGTCACTGCATATGTTGAATCAACCCTTGCGTTAATGGAAGGCGGTGCAGATCTTATTCTAATCGAAACCATTTTTGATACACTGAATGCAAAAGCCGCCTCGTTCGCAGTAGAGGAAGCGTTTGAACAAGCGGGGCGTAAATTGCCGGTAATGATCTCAGGGACTATTACCGATGCATCGGGGCGTACCTTATCAGGGCAAACAACCGAAGCGTTCTATAATTCGATTCGCCACATTAAGCCAATTTCAATTGGCCTAAACTGCGCACTTGGCCCAGACCTATTACGCCAATACGTAGAAGAGCTATCGCGCGTATGCGAAACCTTTACCTCGGTTCACCCTAATGCTGGCCTGCCAAATGAGTTTGGTGAATACGATTTAGAAGCGCCGGAAATGGCCGCTGAGATTATCGATTGGGGTAAGTCTGGCTTCATCAATATAGTGGGCGGTTGCTGTGGTACTACACCTGCACACATAAGAGCCTTTGCCAAAGGGCTTGAAGGTGTTAAACCGCGTCCGTTACCAGAGCTTGAAGTGCGTATGCGTTTATCTGGCCTTGAAGCCTGTAATTTAAATTAGGATATCTGACATGAGTCAAAAAATAGCTGTATTTACAAACGTCGGCGAACGTACCAATGTTACAGGTTCTGCCATGTTTAAGCGTTTGATCATGGAAGAAGATTTTGAAGCTGCACTCACCGTTGCCCGTGAACAAGTAGAAAATGGCGCTCAGGTAATTGATATCAACATGGACGAAGCCATGTTGGACTCAAAAGCGGCAATGGTTAAGTTTTTAAACTTAATCGCCTCAGAGCCTGACATATCACGCGTACCAATCATGGTCGACTCCTCAAAATGGGAAGTCATCGAAGCAGGCTTAAAATGTATTCAAGGCAAGGCGATAGTAAACTCTATCTCTTTAAAAGAGGGTGAAGAGCCGTTTATTCGCCAAGCAAAAATAATTAAGCGCTTTGGCGCGGCTGCCGTGGTAATGGCGTTTGATACGCAAGGTCAAGCAGAGACTGCCGATAGAAAATTCGAGATATGTGCGCGCAGTTATAAAATATTAGTAGACGATATTGGCTTTGCTCCCGAAGATATTATTTTCGACCCGAATATATTTGCCGTAGCCACAGGTATTGAAGAGCACGACAATTACGCTGTTGAGTTTATTGAAGGTACACGTCGTATCAAAGAGGGGTTACCGCATTGTAAAGTGTCAGGCGGTGTATCAAATGTATCGTTCTCATTTCGTGGTAATAACCCAGTCCGCGAAGCCATTCACTCAGTATTTTTATACCATGCAATTCAAGCAGGTATGGATATGGGCATCGTCAATGCAGGGCAGTTAGCCGTGTATGATGATATACCAGCAGAACTTCGCAAAGCGGTTGAAGACGTAGTACTCAATACCGACCCAGGCGCAGGTGAACGTTTAGTTGAGTTGGCACCAAAATACTCTGGCATGGCGCAAGCAGAACGCGTTGAAGATTTAGAATGGCGCACATGGCCAGTTGAAAAACGCTTAGAACACGCCCTTGTTAAAGGCATTACAGAATATATAGATGTAGATACAGAAGAGTGCCGTGCGGCTGCCGACAAACCTATTCACGTAATAGAAGGGCCGTTAATGGACGGCATGAACGTGGTGGGCGATTTGTTCGGTGCCGGTAAAATGTTTTTACCGCAAGTAGTTAAATCAGCTCGTGTAATGAAACGCGCGGTAGCCTATTTAGATCCATACATTGAGCTTGAAAAAGAAGAAGGCTCTACCAATGGCAAAATAGTGATGGCAACGGTAAAAGGCGATGTACACGACATTGGTAAAAACATCGTTGGTGTTGTTCTACAATGTAATAACTACGAAGTTATCGACTTAGGCGTAATGGTACCTGCAGATAAAATACTGCAAACCGCCATTGATGAAAAGGCTGATATAATCGGTTTATCAGGCCTGATCACGCCATCACTTGACGAAATGGTACACGTAGCCAAAGAAATGAAACGTCGAGGTTTTGAACTGCCGTTACTCATTGGTGGCGCGACGACCTCAAAAGCGCATACAGCAGTTAAAATAGAGCCGCAGTATGATAAAGGCGTAGTCTACGTTAATAACGCCAGCCGCGCAGTTGGTGTTGTATCCAATTTATTATCAAAAGAAATAAAGCCCGGCTTTTTAGAAAAAGTCAGCGCTGAATATGTCAAAGTACGTGAGCAACAAGCCCGTAAAAAGCCACGTTCAAAACCGGTAACTATTCAACGTGCCCGCGATAACGCCGCGCAACTCGACTGGGATAATTACACGCCACCGGTGCCTAAAAAACTCGGTGTTACTGAGTTTAAAAATGTATCAATCGCAACATTGCGTAAGTACATTGACTGGACGCCGTACTTTATGACGTGGTCAATTGCTGGTAAATATCCACGCATAATGACCGATGAAGTCGTCGGTGAGCAAGCGCAAAGCTTATTTAAAGACGCCAACGACATGTTAGACGACCTTGAAAAAGCAGGTACGTTGCAACCATTAGGTGTATTTGGTTTATTTCCAGCTAACCGAGTGGGCGATGACATTGAAATCTATACTGACGAGACCCGCAAAGAAATACTCACAACATCTTGCCACTTACGTCAGCAAACTGAAAAAACCGACTTTGCAAACTACTGCCTAGCTGATTACATTGCACCAAAAGGGACACCCGATTACTTTGGTGCGTTTGCAGTGACCGGCGGTTTAGAAGAAGATGCATTAGCGGATGCGTTTGATGCTCAGCAAGATGATTATAATAAAATTATGATCAAAGCCGTGGCTGATCGCTTAGCCGAAGCCTTTGCTGAATACCTCCATGAGCAAGTACGTAAAGAATATTGGGGCTTTGCACCAGATGAAAATCTTGCCAATGACGAACTAATACGCGAAAACTACCAAGGTATTCGCCCAGCTCCAGGTTACCCAGCATGCCCTGAGCACACCGAGAAAAAGAAAATCTGGCAATTACTCGACACAGAAAAACGCATTGGCATGCAGCTAACTAGCTCCTACGCCATGTGGCCAGGTGCGGCAGTATCAGGTTGGTATTTCTCTCATCCTGAGGCTAAATACTACGCAGTAGCGGCGGTACAACGCGATCAGGTTGAAGATTACGCCAAGCGGACCAACATGACGCTGGAAGAAGCTGAAAGGTGGTTATCGCCTAACTTAGGGTATGAGCCGGACTAAGGTCGTTGTAAACTTTAAGCAGTGAATTATAAGTAAAAAAGCGAGTCAAGTTAGGCTCTTTTTTTTATAAAGTAATTGCGAGAGTACAAAGTTTTCTGGTTTTTCCCTCATATCATTATTGCTGGCCTTTTTGGACTAAATAACAAAGGGGATTTTATTGCCAAGAAAAACAATTATTTACAATAGGGTTGTTTAGTGGAATTATTAAACGATGAAGTGGAGGTCATTTGGGGTGTCTAAAATATCAACGTGGTATTTGAGAAGCTCTTAGGCCAAATTAATAAGGAATATTGTGGCTATAAAAACTAATCAATCAGGTGCAATTAAAGATGAATTTAACTTTTCGACTCTGGGTATCTGGATAAAACTTTATTTGGTTGCACTTTGTGCTTTTTCATTAATACTTTCTATTGTAATGGTGAGTATAGTTATTAAAAAGGGAGGCGTACACCCAGCAGCACTAGTTGCCGCAGTAAGTGGTCTTTGTGGCTATGCTTATTGGCATTTATGGGCTGTATCTAGAAGAAAGGTTAAGCATATAACTACTTTAGCCGTGCTTAACTTAATAATAGGTGGAAATATTCTTGGCTGTTTAATGATGTTTTTTATTCGCCAATCCGCGGTTAAAGAAATCTCCAGCAATAAGTAATTAATGATAAATCCGCGAATTTATATTTGCCTAATAGCCCCATGAGCTAGCCCGTGAAAACTACTAGAGCTAGCTTACTCCATGTGGGCAGATACTGCAGTTTCGGGCTACACCCAGAAGAAAAATACAACGCAATAGTAGCGGTGCAACGTGATTCAGGTCGAAAGGAGAAACAAAATAGGAATATAGAGTCACCCGTCTGAGTCAAATTATTTAGGTATTTTTTAATTTTTTACGGTACATTTTTATTTTTACGCACTCCTTAAAGTAGTTAAAATTTATATGCGTCATGTTTAATTAGCTTGTTACGTATTCTTCACTAATCAAATTAAAAACTGACTATACGGTATTAAGTTGTAAATAAAGTAATAGCTCTAGTTGTTTTTCGCTACAAAATATAACACTTGTTAACATTTTATTGGTTGTTACTGTATAATTAAGCTGCATTGGATATTTACCTTTGCGGTTTTTTTATCTCTAGGGTTTTGTTTATGAAGTGCTTTCTATTTTTATTTTTGCTGTTCAGTAGCCAGTTAAAGGCGCAGCAACCACTTATAATCGATATTATCAGCAGTGAAAACTTTAGTGAGCGTTATACGGCTTTTTTAAATGGTCGCGATGTAATGGATGTTACAGATTTTAATCCGAGTACAGATGGTTCACATCTTGAGATTGTTGAAATGATATTGCTCCAGCAAGCGCTGTATTTGGGAGGGGAAACTAAAAAAGTGGTATTTCGCCCGCAAACTTGGGTAAATTCGACGGAGTTTGATTCTTTAATTGACGGCAGTAGTTTAATGCTCGCACGTACCATCTGGCACGAAGACTTACTGGATTATCGAGGCTCTCTTTATGTAAGTGATGCCGTTATAGAGTTTGGCCAATATGAAGCTGGTTTATATGTATCAGTAGATAATAAACGCGCGCAGGAATTAAAGCCTTCAGAGTTAAATCAATTGACGGTTGTAGTCAACCCACGTTGGCATGTCGATTGGCGAGCGTTGGTAAATACCCCGATAAGCGTAATTAGCTATATTGGTCCTTGGGAAGATATGTTAGCCATGGTTGAAACACAGGTTGTAGATGCAATGATGATCAACTTTAGCGTCAGCGATCATTTAGATCTTAATTTTGAAGGCAAGCTATTCACACCACTAAAAAAATTAAAAGTAATTTTACCTGATACACGGCATTTTGCTGTGAGTAAAGCTCACCCTCAAGGCAAGCAGGTTGCCCAGGCATTAAAGCGCGGTTTGAAAGTATTGACTAAGCGAGGAGTGATCAAAAAAGCCTTGCAGCAATCGGGCTTTATTAACCAACAAACAATTGATTGGCAAGTGATAAATCAACAAATGATAGTGCCTAGATTATGATAAGAAAAACGTGTTTATTTTGTTTATGCTTTATTTTTATTATTCATACAGGCGTATTGTTTGGATCGACAGATGCCGAAGATAAGGAACAATTAGATTTTTATTATGCCAAGCTCAAAGCGGATGTGAGCATTGATAACACGCTGCATGTTATGACCTATTTAGCGCGGCTACGTCAACTTTCTATTAGCCAAAATGCCAAAGAGATTGAAATAGAAAGCTACTTTTTAGAAGCGATGATTAAGCGTCGTTATGGTGCTTACGGAGACGGTGTAAAATTAAACCATTACGCTCTTAAATTGGCTAAATCGGCTGGCAATGAGGAGTATACAGCGTGGGCGTATTTGCATTTAGCACATTTAGAGCTTGAATTAGAACGTTTCACGTTAGCGCTCGATTATATTCAATATCCAATTGATTTTTATAAAAATAACAATGCAAACTATGCTGCTTTGATGTTTCTTTGGCAAAGTAAAATATATTTAAGAATGGGAAGTTATTACCAAGCATTACAAGCGAATAGTGAAGCCTTGAAGGTCGTAACAAGCTCTATGAATATTTATTCTGAATTAGCTATTAATCAGGCTGAAATTCTACTTAAACTGGGTAATATCGAGGCCGCAAAATTAGCATTGAGTTTGGTTGACTTAAAAAAATTAGGTGGCTCAAAAGCGCGTATCAAATTGCATTATTATTTAGCATTAGCCAATAGTCATTTACAGACTGGTGGCTTAAACCAAGCAATTGAAATTGCATTGGCTCAATTGGAAAACCCTATTAACCTTCGCTTTTTAGAAGAACAAGCACGGTTACAATATTTAATTGCTATCGCGTATCGCCAGCAGAGTGATTATAAATTAGCGTATAAATATTTAAAACGTTACGCATTAAGCAAAGATGCGCTTAGTTTACAACGTCGTAACAATAAAGTACTCCAACTTGAATCTCATTATAAATTTGATTTACAAAATCAGGAGCTTAAGTTACTTGGTAAAGATAATATTTTAAAGGAACAGCGTTTAGATCAGCAGCAACAAGCGTTTACTAATCATAGATTGCAACAACAGCGATGGGTGCTAGGTGCCGTACTATTGTTTAGTATAGTTGGCTTTGTTTATTGGCGATGGCAGAACCAACGCTATCTAGTGGTATTAAAACAACGGGTAGCCGAACGAACGCAAGAGTTGGCCAAAAGTAATGAGCGTTTAAAGGCAATGAGCTTTACTGATAGTTTGACGGACTTACATAATCGCCATTATTTTTTTAGTGTTATTAATGAGTTACTAGTAGATTTTAATTCATTGCCTGATAATACTGAGCTTCAACGTTTAGTGTTCGCATTAATTGATATTGATAAATTTAAAAACATTAATGATAGCTTTGGGCACAGTGTTGGGGATCAAGTTTTAGAACAATTTTCTCACTTATTAAAGCAACAAGTACGAAGCGATGATTTACTCATACGATGGGGTGGTGAGGAGTTTTTACTTGTAATGAAAAACACCAGTTATGATGAAGCTGCGCATACTGTTGAGAAAATACGCGCCGAGATTGCTGATCACTTGTTTACGTTAAATAACGGTGAAAGTTTGCATGCAACATGCTCTATTGGTTTTGCTAGTTATCCATTACTAGGCACTAAGCCTCAATTATTTAGTTGGGAGCAAATAATTGAACTTGCAGATGGCGGTTTATATTTAGCTAAAGAGAACCAGCGTAATGCATGGGTTGGCATTAAAGCAAGTGACTCAACTTCGCATCAGCAAAGCGAAGATGTCGTTAAAAATTACCGCGTGTATTTAGAACAGCGCACGCTACATGTTACTACTAACATTGAAAGAACATTAAAATATTAGTCTAAATGGAATTAACCTAAGGCGTTTATGGGTATACTGCTGGGAATTAAAAAGTTATAAAACGGTCTCTTTGTGCTACCTGTTGAAGAAGTTTACCCACAATTAGTTACTACGTTACACGATAACCCTATCGCATTATTACAAGCACCACCGGGTGCAGGTAAGTCAACGTGGCTGCCATTACAATTAATGCGCGACGGGCACTTTAAGCGCATTGTAATGCTAGAGCCACGACGCTTAGCAGCGCGAAATATTGCTAATTACTTAGCGCAATGCCAAAACGAAAATGTGGGTCAAAGTATTGGCTTACGTATTAGGCAAGAAACCAAAGTCAGTGCTAATACATGCCTTGAAATAGTCACTGAGGGTATGCTTACCCGCATGCTACAAAACGACCCTGAACTCAGTGATGTTGATTTATTGATCTTTGATGAGTTCCATGAGCGCTCGATAGCCGCAGATACGGCATTAGCATTTGCACTCGAATCGCAAGCTGCGCTTCGTGATGATTTAACTATTTTACTGATGTCGGCAACCCTTGATAGTGAACGCTATCAGCATTTTTTTGATTGCCCAATTATTCGCTCTAGCGGACGCAGTTTCCCCATTGACGAAGCCTATATACCGGTTAAAGATGAAAGCCGCTGGCTTGATGCTATTCCTGCTGTTATCAAACACGCATTAGATGAACAAGCGGGGAGTGCATTAGTGTTTTTACCCGGTCAGCGAGAAATAAACCGCGTACAGCAAGCGCTCGCTGATTTGCCCGCTGATTGCCATGTATTTACTTTATTTGGTGAGCAAGATAAAAGCGCGCAACAAGCTGCGATTGCTCCTGCACAAAAAGGCACGCGTAAAATCGTCCTGACAACCAATGTCGCTGAAACCAGCTTAACCATTGAAGGTATTCGAATAGTGGTTGATAGCGGCAAACGTCGAGTTGCCAGTTTTAATTTAAAAACGGGTGTGACAGAGCTCACCACACAAAGTATTTCACGTTCATCGGCAGTGCAGCGGGCAGGGCGTGCTGGGCGAACTGAGCCCGGAATTGTCTACCGATTAGGATCAAAACAAACTTTTGAGCGGCGTAATAGTCATGACGTACCAGAAATTTTAAGTGCTGATATCAGCCAGTTACTATTAGAGGCTAAATGTTGGGGAGCTGAGCTAAGTGATTTAAGCTTGTTAGATAGACCGACAGAGCAGCAAGTTCAGCAAGCGACTAAGTTATTGCAAATGTTAGAAGCGCTCGATAGCAATAACAAGTTGACCTCACTTGGCACCCAAATGCTGGGTTTTGGTGCGGATATTCGCTTAGCGCACATGCTAATTAAAGCAAAGCAGCTAGAGTCGAAAATGCCGGGTATTTATACCTTAGCGGCGTATTTAGTTGCCCTGCTAGAAAGCCGTGTTAATCACGTTGCAGATTTAAGTTTAGCGCTGCACAGTCAACATGCGCGGCCACACCCAATATTTAAACAGCAACTTAAGTTTTGGTTAAAACGTTTAAAGCTAAATGAAACACGCGAACTAAAAACCAATTATTTAGCTTTGCTGGTGGCATTAGCCTTCCCTGATCGCCTGGCTAAAAAGCGCGGCAATGGTTATTTACTTGCCAATGGCGCAGGTGCTGAGTTAAATACAGAGTACTGGCATAACGATGATTACCTTGCCATTGCTAATATGGGGGGCTATAAAGGCGGCCGCATTTTTTCCGGCATTGTGTTTACTCCCACAGAGATAGAGAATGATCTAGGGCACTTATTTAGTGAACAAACCCGCTGTGAATTTGATGAAAAAGCAGGGCGTTTTATTCATCAAGATGAAGTGAAGCTAGGAGCAATAACTGTGTCGAGTCAGCCAAGTAAACACCGACTTGATAAAAGTGAGCGTGCAAAAGCGTGGTTAGCGTTATTTCACAAACAGGGTTTTGAATTATTTAATGAGCAAAATGACAGCGACCAGTTACTCACACGTATGTGTTTAGCCAGTCGCCTAATGCCTGAGCAGTTTCCTGAATTAACTAAGCAAGATCTAATCGATGACGCACAAGCATGGTTAAGTGTTTATCTTGAAGATATAAAAACGTTAGAGCAACTCAAAAAGTTTAATTACTTTAGCGCGTTGCAAAGTTGTTTTAATTGGCAGCAGCAAAGTGCATTAAATGATTTATTACCATTGAGAGTCACAGTGCCTAGTGGCTCAAATGTGCGGATTGAATATCAGCTTGATGGCCCCGCTAAACTCAGTGTACGTATGCAAGAGGTGTACGGTATGCTTAGCACACCGTTATTAGCACAAGGTAAGTTACCATTATTGATGGAGCTACTATCACCAGCAAGACGACCATTACAACTGACACAAAATCTCGCCAACTTTTGGCAAGGTAGCTATCGCGACGTACAAAAAGAAATGAAAGGTCGTTATCCAAAGCATTTTTGGCCTGATGATCCAGCAACCAGTATTGCGACCAGTAAAGTAAAAAGTAAGATGTGAAGTCGTTGGTAGTTTACTTAAGATTAAACTAAATATTGGTCGAAAAGTCACCTTAGTTTAAGCTGAGGTGCTTTATCTCAGTGCTTGATAGCTAATCGCTATTTTTAACCTTCAAACAGCTGATTTATAATTAGCTCTCTAACTTTTGCTTTCTCTAGTGGTAGTGAAATAGAGGTAATTGAAAAGCCCTCAATAAAAGGGATAAGCAATGATACTAACTCTTTGCTTCTTTGCTCGTGAAAACCGAGAGAGATTAGAAGTGTAACGAGTTCATTACTGCATTGCTGATAGTAATTATCAAGACTAGCTTGTATTTTTTCTGAGCGACATGCAATAGCCCAAATTTCTCGAAACACTTCGCACCAACCTTGAACATCGTCAAAAGAAAGCAAGTTAATCATATAGCTCTTTATAGCGTCAGGGTTATTTTCCACATTACTATCTTGGACTGAGCTGCGAATATGGCTGAGGCAAATTTCGAGATATGAGTCAATAACACTACTAATTAAGCCGTCTCTATCACCAAAGTGGTACTGTACATTACTTAAAGTAACGCCACTTTGTTCAGCTACTTTCCTCAACGTTACACCGTGATTGCCACTTTGAGCGAGTATTTTTGTTGCGGTCTTTATAATTATTTCTTTATTTGATTTAATTTTCATCACTGCCCTTCTCTTAGTTGATTTCCATATCTTTTATTGTTTGCCCAGTTGCCATTCGACAAATCATAGCATAGCGCATCAAGTAGGTTTATCACCAAGCAATGTATTATTTAGATCGAGTAAGTAGAAAATCACCAGTGTTAAATTTTTGTTTGTTTATACCGTCGGATTGACAAGCTAGGTCGGTTGACCTAATGTGTTTACTGTTTGTTTCTCTATAAGGAAATTACAGTGGGAATTAAGTACGTTGTGATTATTGACGGTGGTAGTTCATGCACCGATTAGTATTGATTGCTGTATGCAGCGTAAGTAGCAGTAGCTACGCCAATTTGTATGTTCAACCTAATCTAACAAGTAGCTTTGGTTACAACATTGCAGAAAATTATGCTACAGAGCAAAGAATTGCGGTTGGGACAAAACTTGAATACAGCACTGAGCAGTTGAGTTTTACCTTTGATGGCAGGTTAGAGCATGACTTTGTCTACAGTGATAATGAGCGTTTTAGCATTGCAGCCGAAGATCAATATGGATCGCGAGCAATTATCGAAGAGGCGTATGTTTCAGGGGAATTAGGCCTGAGCTTTTGGTCATTTGGTTATCAAAAGGTAGTGTGGGGCGAAGCCGACGATTTACGTATTGTTGATGTTATTAATCCATTGGATTTTAAAAGCTTTATTTTGTTTGATATCGACGATTATCGCGTGGCTGTGCCAATGTTAAAAGTGGACTATGAGTACGATAACGGCGATACGTTAAACTTTATTACCACTATTGAACAACGTAGTAATGAATACCCAGCCTCGGGTGCAGAGTTTGGCAATAACTATTACCCAAATAGTGAAAGCAGTGGGTGGGGGAAGTACGAACTAGGTTTGCGTTATAACATGTTTGTTCATGACACAGATATCAGCTTGTACGCATTTCACGGTTACCAAGATGATCCCGTATTGAATGCAACGGCTAGTGAACGGCCTGACTATTCCTATGAAAAGTTTTCAATGCTAGGAACTAGTTTGAGCAAGCCAATAGATGCCTTCGTGCTTCGGACTGAGCTTGCCTACTTTGATAATTACACAGTTAATGATAGTGCGTTACAGCACAAAGACGTCAACAAGTTGGAAGCATTAGTGGGCTTGGATTATCGCTACAAAGATTGGACTACAACAGTTCAGTATACCAATCAATTGCTCAATGGTTGGCAACCCACGTATGTGATCCCAGAATCTGCACCAATTTACACAGCCTCAGCAGAGCGGGGTTTCTTTGCTAATCAAGTTTACTTACGCGCGGCATTAAGTTACGTCGATAACCAAGGTGGTGGGCTTTTATCCCAGCTAAAACTAACTTACAAGCCCAATCAATATTGGCTACTAAAGCTAAACCTCGATCTCATCGATGGTGAGCAAGCGAATTATTTAGGTGCACAGCAGCAGCGTGATCGCATTTGGCTTGCTGCAACATATTATTTTTAAGGAGAAAAAATGAAACTAACACATATTTTGGCCTCAGCTGGCATTTTGTTAAGTGTATTTGCAGATGCTTCGGCTAATGACGCAAATAACATTTTACAACAGGTGCGTGATCGCAATGACGGTAAAGATTACATGTCCACGGTGACTTTGAAAACGCTAAGCGATGATAGTCTGCTTAATCAGCGACAGTTTTATATGTTGCAAAAAGATATAGATCAAGACGAAGTAATGGTTTTGGCTATCAAAGCTCCCGCAGATGTGCGCGATATTAGTTTTTTGATGCGCAGCTTTGATGAAGGTACGGCGCAGGAAGACGAGCAGTGGATGTACCTTCCGGCATTTAGAAAAGTAAGACGTATTTCTGCGACGGATAAACGTGGCGCTTTTATGGGCAGCGAATATTCGTATTACGATTTAGATAAATTGCGCGTCACTGATTTTGACTCAAAAATTGTAAAAAGCGAAAGCGTAAATGACGTTGAGACACATGTCATTGAGCGTACTCCAAAATCACAAGATGTTATAAATAAGTCGGGATACTACAAGTTGGTAACTTGGGTTGATAAAGACAGAAAGTTAATTTTGAAACAGCAATACTTTGATGCAAAAGGTATTTTATTCAAACAACTGGACGTTGATAAAGTTGATAAAATTCAAGGGTTTTGGACGATTACGGCATCAACTATGACAAATTTTATTGAAAATAAAAAAAGCACTTTTTTGTTTCATGAGACGCTTTATAACCAAGGTATTGAAGATGCCATTTTCAGAAAGTCGAAACTTAAACGAGGCATAAAAGACAGCGATGTTGCAGAGTTAATTAAAATCTCTGAATTAGAATAAGGAATTGACATGTTAGAAAAATATCTAGATTTTGTGTTTAAGTACCCAAAATCAATATTAGCCTTGCTAGTACTTATTACAGCTTACTTTCTGGTTGCTTCTGCTAATTTGAGTGAAGATAACAACCCCTATTTTTTACCGCAGGATCACCCTGCTCGCAGTACAATTTTTGACTTAAGAGAGGAGTTTACGGGCACATACGACTCTGTAATGATCGCTCTGCACAATGATAATACAGTTTTCAATCAAGCTTCGATTAACGCTATTTTTGATCTATCACGCGCAGCTGAAAGAATGAACTACGTTGATCAAAGCGATGCGCAAATGCTTAAAGAGCTGCAATCTGCCTACCCAGAAAACCGTCAACTAATAACCAGTATTGATGTAATTTTGGCGGATGGCATGACCCCAAATGACGGTTTACTCGCGCGTGAACTTGTCAGTCAATCAGCTACTTGGCAATTGACAGACAAGCAGCAACGCAATTTACGAGTTTTTGCTGAACGCCTTGACCCCGTTAGAGAAATGGCGGGTTTGTCATCAACTGAAAATGTCTTTTTAGATGAACATGGTACTATGTTTGCGCAAGAAACAGTGAATCAGCGCAATCAAGATATCGAGTTTGTTAAAAATGCAGTCCAAGATAACGAGCTCATTGAGTATGGTCCAATTTCACCGGATGGAAAAGTTGCACTTATTGTTGTTGAGTTAAGTATTTTAGAAGATGATGCCATTGGCCAAGTGCGTGCATATGAGGCGTTTAAACAACTTATTAGTGATTACCAAGAGGCTCACCCTGAACTTAAAGATGATATTTATATCAGTGGAGTTCCGGTATTTTTTGCTGCACAAAAGCAAGTGATAGATCACGACTTTGTGACTCTACTGCCGATCGTTATTTTATTAATTACGGTAATTTTAGCGGTATTCTTTAAGACCATTTTAGGTGTTGTTATCCCCTTAATAAACGTTGTGATGTGTACAGTGTGGACAATGGGCATGATGGCCATTGTAAATGCGCCATTAGATGTGATCACCGCCATCCTGCCGGTATTTTTATTAACCATCTGCTTATCTGATGCGATACACGTTATGGCTGAGTATTACCATCAGAAGAAAATCAATAAATCTCGCTTAGTGGCTATTCGCAAAGCGATGATCTTAATGGTGTCCCCAGTTGTATTAACCACAATAACAACCTGCTTGACCTTTACAATGTCAACGTCATCCAGTATTGAAAGCTTGCGCAACTTTGGCTTGTTTATATCGTTTGGTATGTTTGTTGCGCTGATTATTTCTTTATTATTGATCCCAGCTTTACTCTCTCTTTTCCCGAAAAAAGACATCATAGCGACACCACAAACAACACAAAGTAGTGATGATGTGAGTGAAAAATATTTTATTAGTCGCTTACTTGTGCGCACGTTAACACCTGTTATGGCTAATCGAAAAGTGTTCTCAGTGGTTTTTCTTGGGCTTTTTGCTGGCTCTTGCTTTTTGGCTTCGCAAGTGCGTGTTGATGATATGGGATCGGGTTACTTTCCAGAACAAAGTGATTTTAGGATCTCCGACGATTTTATAAATAATCACATTGCGGGTACCAGCCCTGGTTGGATCGAAGTGGATACAGGTATAAAAGGTGGTGCATTGATTCTTGAAGTTGCACATTTTATTGACCAATTAGAGCAACACATTCATCAGCACAGTGCAGTGAATTACAGCTACTCTTTGGCGCGCTATGTAAGGCGTATTAATTACACATTGAATGACTTTGATCCTCAGTACAATCGTCTACCCAATGAAGTTGAGCGCTTTACTGAAATTGATGAAGATACAAAGCAAACTTATGAAGTTGAAATTGCCGGCAGTGATATCATCAGGCAGTCTATTTTAATGTTTGAAAATAGTGGCGGTTCTGATGTCACAAATGTACTAAACGAAGACTTTTCTAAAACCGTGTTGCTTTACACACTAGGAACAACGGTGGCAAATGACTATCAATCTTTCTTAGATCACACTTTACCATGGATTGAAAAAAACAAACCGGAAGGAGTGAAAATTACACACGCAGGTTCGCCAATCATATGGACTGCTGTGTTAGATGCGTTAGTGAAAAGTCAAACTGTGAGCGCTTCTATTGCATTAATAACAGTGTTGCTTGTCATGATCATATGGTTTAAATCGATTCGCTTAGGTTTAGCAGGCACTTTGCCTTTATTGTCTACAGTGATGATTTATTTTGCATTGATGACGGTATTAAACATTGAGCTGAACATCGGGACGGCCATTATTTCATTTTTAGTACTTGGCATTGTTGATTACTCAGTGCATTACATCTTGAGGATCCAACATGAAATACAAAATGGTCACAGTATTAACCACGCCTTATTAAATGCAATGAGGGTAAGTGGTAGGGCGATTATTGCTAATGTCTTGGTGTTCAGTATTGGATTTATTGCTTTGTTGTTTTCTCAGCACAAAGCATTGATAGATCTTGGTACATTAGTGGGGTTATCACTGCTAATTAGCGGTATGGTTACGTTATTTGTCATTACTTTATTCGCACCTTGGTTTTTCAAGGGGGAGCTTAAAGCCAGTGAATCACAAAGCGCAGTCGGGATATTGACTCCTGAAAGTTAAAATATAAAGGACTATATGCTAGCCTAGATAAAATAATAAAGCCGTATCGGGTGATGCGGCTTTAGATTAAAGTGAGAAGAGGTAAAATACATTCTACTAAAGGTAAAATCCTGCATTTTGAGGTGGCTTAGGTATAACACCATCTCGTTTTCCTTATATACTCATACATTTTCTTTGATAGCTCTATAATAAAATTAACTATAATGCAGTACTTTATGATAAAAAAGATAAGTTAAATTAAATACTTATTTTTCATAAACAAGGAGTTATTTAATGCCACATTTTATTATCGATTGCTCGCAGAGTATCTTGGCCTATCATGATGAAGATACTATTAATGAGCAAATTTACCATACTGTAAACGCCTCGGGGTTGTTTGCTGAGCATGAAATTAAAGTCAGGGTAAACCCGTATAATCGTTATTTAGTGGGCAATAAATAGCACGAATTTATCCATGTTTTTGGCCATATAATGGAAGGTCGAACAACGGCTCAAAAAGCTGAATTATCAAAAGTGATAGTGACCAAACTTACTCAGATGTTCCCGCATATCGATAACATTGCGATGAATGTGAGTGACTTTGAAAAGGCCACTTATTGTAATAAAAATCAACTCGAAAGTAAGGGAGTATAATACGTGATCAAGCTCAGGTCATTTCAACCAAACGATGTCTTATTGCTTGTTAAGTATCTTAATAATTTACAAGTTACTCACTTTTTATCATCGAAAATACCTAGCCCATATACTGAAGAGGATGCGCGCTGGTGGATTGAAAAAGGCTGCATATTAAGTAACGCATGGGCGATTGAACTCGATGGGCAATGTGTTGGTTGCATAGGAGCAATGAAAGGAGAGTTTGAATATAGTAAATCAGCCGAAATAGGCTACTGGCTGGCTCAAGAATATTGGGGGCAAGGAGTTGTTACAACAGCTTTAGCGTTATTAATTGCACAACTACAAGCAACTGAGGTTGTGCGTTTGCATGCCGTTGTCTTTGAAAATAACTTACGTTCAGCAAAGGTGCTTGAAAAAAATGGTTTTTTGAAAGAGGGCTGCTTACATAAAGCTATATATAAAAATGATCGTTTTTATAATGCACTAATTTACGGCAAAGTTGTACAGTAATATATTTTAATTTAATGCGCTTATAATACATAATAAAAAGGAACTTTAAATGAGAAATCTCATCGCTATTTTATGTTTAATTACAGCTACGCTCTCTTGGGCGCAGGCACCTAAAGTTATCGATGTGTCAAAAGAAATTGAACCGACTACAAGCTGGTTAGAAGAGGTTGATAGTGGTAAGTATGCAGCTAGCTGGCAACAGGCGGGTGCGTTTTTTCAAGAAAATGTCCCCCAGACACTTTGGGTATCTAAGCTAGAGCAAGTTCGCAGGCCACTTGGCGCTGTTAAATCTCGTGAAGGCGTGAGCCGTCAAGTATTAACCTCCATACCACAATTACCAGATGGTGATTATGTGATTTTAGAGTTCCAAACTGATTTTGAAAATAAAGCACAATCCATTGAAACAGTGATGTTAAAAAAATCTGCGGAGCAATGGTCGGTAATTGGTTATTTTATTCAATAGAAAATACTTAATCTATTATTTAGATATTTATGATGGAAACAATCGCGAGCTGGGCTTAATTCTAGGGGAGGGGATAGAGTTAATCTACATACTAACAGCCTTACAAGCATATGCTTGTAAGGCCATAAATGCTTATTTTTTGCCGATTAACTCTTCGACAATTGCATTCATTTCAAGTGGCATTTGCGCCAAGATAGACTCATTGTCATTAGCTAGAACAAGATCTTTCTCGATATAAGAAACAACCTCTAGATCTTTAACGTTAATAATTCCTCCAAATGCAGTAACGCGTCTTACGCCAGGGACTGGAATACCACCGCTGCTATCTACGTGAAGAACAATTACATTTTCAAAAGAAAAGTTTTTATCATCAATAACACCAGAGCTCTTTAACGCTTTAGTTAGTTTATCCATTGAGTACTGTAAGTCGGTTGCGATTCTTTCACCATAGTAATTGATTTTGTAATCACCTTTATTTGCGCCTCTACGCATACTTTCGCCAAGTGTCCATGACAGATTGCCTACTACGCTATAAAGTTGCTGTGCAGAAATAACAGAAGCACCATACTTACCAGCTACACCAGCTGTAATAGCTAGACCAACCTCAGTATCATTTCCAGGTACGCCATGTAGTGATACTGGGAAAATTAACGCTGGGTTATTGGTTGATATAGCGATAGGTAGTTCGTATTTATCATTTGTTTTTAGTTCAGTTGACATACAACCGGTTAAAACAAGAGTGGCAGAAAGAGTAACAGTAGTGAGTAGTTTTTTTAGATAAGCGGACATATTGGTTCCTTTTAAATATTTATTTGCTTCCATGGGCGGCGATTATACAAATGAATTATTATTAGGCAATTATTAAGTTTTGAAAAAAGATTGCAAGGAATATATTATTCAGCAAATCACAATTAATTTTACCTGCGAGTGCTGCCAAATTAGCCGGTTTAATTTATTTTATTGACTTAAAAGGGATAGGTTTTAAAGGTGAAAAAATTTCAAGTTAGTTGCTTTTGTGCTTGCTGTTATGTTATATTGTAACGTTTTGTTTGTAAGCTATTCTCAATATAAATGAAACTATTTTTAATTTTTAAATTTAATTATCAATTAGTTTAACGGAAACAGATTAGCAATAAGGGAAAAATACGACATATAGCTTTTACTAACTATTTATGTATTAACGTAGTAGAGCTTAAGTGAAGAAGTAAGGTGTTCCCCAAGTATGCGGTACTCGGTATTAGTCCTGAAACCAGAAGGTCTCAGGGCGGGAATCTGCGGTTTGCCGTAGGCTTCTCGGTACATGCCGAGCTTGCACAATAGCAGACGAACAGAAACCCTAACATAAAATTTATCGGCTCAGGGACTTAACTAAGTACCAACACCCTAGGGAACAAATTGAGTATATAAGACATAAGCCAATCCTTACACCCCAAATTCAAAATAATTGTACTGTTCGAAGGTTTTTTCAGCATTGGTAACTGACTATTTACTTTTCGGATTGCTTTTTGACCTCAATCATACAATTAATTGGAGTTGCTATTTATCGAGTGGTAGCATTAACTTAATTAGCCAAGTGAAGATGCCAGCATGAACGAATTACCAGATTACCAGCAAGCCCAATTACTATTGGAAAAAAACGAAATTTTTGTCACTCCTTCAGAAGCGCATGGCGTGATCAGTGGGTTATTAGCCTGTGGTTTGAGTATTGAAGCCAAAGAGTACCTAGGCTTATTAAGCGATGTGTTTAATGATGGTCAATCATTTAGCCATGATTTGAAAGAATTTTTTGCCGTTATTTATAAGCAAGTCGTAGAGAGCTTTAACGATGAAGAATTTCAATTTGATTTATTTTTACCAAGCGATGACGAAACTTTAGTCGATCAAGCCAACGGTCTAGTGTCTTGGGTTGCAGGATTTATGCTTGGTTTTGGCTTAAAGCAAAAAGACTATGGCAAATTATCAGCTGACGTAAAAGAAGTGATCAGTGATTTTAGCGAAATTACCCGCTTAGATACCATGTTTGACGAAACTGAAGAGGACAGCCAAGCATTGCACGAAGTGATTGAGTATGTGCGTGTATCTGCACTTTTATGCTTTGCGGAACTTGGCCAAGAGCCAGCGTCAAAAAGCACTAAAAAAACACTTCATTAAGTGACAATGTACCTTAACGTTAAAAAACACTAAAAGCAGGGTTTACAATGCCAACAGTTAGTATAGAAAAAGCAGAGTTTAAAGCACGCAGAGAGCGTTTACTGGCCATGATGGAGCCAAATAGCGTAGCAATTATTCCAGCGGCAAACGAAGTAACTCGAAGCAGAGATACTGAGTATGCGTTTCGCCAAGATAGTGACTTTTTCTATTTAACTGGTTTTAATGAACCCGATGCTGTGTTGGTACTGAGTCCAAGCAGTGAAACACCAAGTACGTTATTTTGTTTGAACAAAGATAAGTTGGCAGAAATTTGGCACGGCCGACGAATCGGTTTTGAAAAAGCCAAAAAAGATTATTTATTCGACCAAACATGTGCACTGAGTGAGCTAACTGAACAATTATTGAATTTGGTGAACGGCCAGCAGATTTTATTTTATGCACAAGGCACTTACCCGCAATTTGACGATAAAGTGTGGGAATTATTAAATACCCTACGTGGCGCACCTAAAAAAGGTTACAAAGCACCGCACACTATTAAAGATATTCGTGGTTTAGTGCACGAAATGCGATTATTTAAATCGCCAGCTGAAGTGCGCATTATGCGTGAGTCTTGTGAAATAAGTACACAAGGTCATATGCGTGCTATGCAATTTGCAAAGCCCGGTGCTACTGAGTATCAATTAGAAGCGGAGCTTCATCATCATTACGCAATGCATGGTGCACGCCATCCTGCGTACGGCACTATTGTAGGTGGTGGCGATAACGCTAACATATTGCATTACACCGCAAACAGCGATGTGCTAACCAATGGTGATCTAGTGCTGATTGATTCTGGTGCAGAACTACACGGTTACGCGGCGGATATTACTCGTACTTTCCCAATCAATGGCAAATTTAGTGAACCACAAGCCGCGCTTTATACTATTGTACTTGCTGCGCAAGAAGCGGCATTTACTGAAGTAAGACCCGGTGGTACGCTTTCAAAAGCAAATAAACTGGCTATGAAAGTACTTACGCAAGGTTTACTTGATTTAGGTATTCTGCAAGGCGATTTACAAGAGCTGTTAGACAATCAAGCATGCAAAGCATTTTATATGCATGGTCTAGGTCATTGGCTTGGTTTAGATGTACATGATGTAGGTGATTACAAAAAAGACGAAAAAGAACGCCCGTTTGAGCCTGGTATGGTATTGACTATAGAACCTGGGCTTTATATTAGTTTAGATGCTAAAGCACCTGAGCAATATAAAGGCATTGGCATTCGTATTGAAGATAATCTGTTAGTGACTGAGCAAGGTCATGAAAATCTGACAGCGAGTGCGCCCAAAAGTATCAGCGAAATTGAAGCCTTAATGAAAAAACAAGCAACTAATCGCTAGGAGCAGCGCGTGGCAGAGCAGTTTGATGTAGTTATTGTTGGTGGCGGTTTAGCGGGGGCCAGTTGTGCGTTAAGCTTGGCTAAACATGCGCCAAACCTCAGCATTGCCGTAGTTGAGGCTAATCAAATAAATGCTGACTATCACCCTAGTTTTGATGATCGTAGCATTGCGCTAGCCCAGCAATCTGTACAGTTTTTAAAGGGGTTGCAGGTGTTTGACCCCGATATTGGTTTTGCTACTGCGATTAAAAAAGTATCCGTATCGGATCGTGGGCATTTTGGAAAAACTCATATTAATTGTGATGAGTTTGCTCAACCTGCACTGGGTTATGTGGTTGAAGTTAATCCATTTGGCCGCTCACTTCATAATCAGCTCACCAATTCACACATTAAACTGTTTTGTCCTGACAGTATCGCGAGCTTAAACTACACAAGTGACAATGCACAGATCACCTTACAATCAGGCAATAGTTTAAATGCCAAGTTAGTGGTTGTTGCCGATGGAGCGCAGTCGCCAACGCGCGAATTAGCGAAGATAGACTTTGCAACCCAGCCATATTCGCAAGGGGCAATCATTGCCAATATCGAAGTGGCAGATGGCCACCATAATCATGCCTTTGAACGCTTTACTGAGCATGGGCCAATGGCATTATTACCCATGAGTAATAACCGTTATTCGCTAGTATGGTGTATGGATAAAACGGATATTGACGATCACCTAAAGCTAAGTGATGATGCTTTTATTAATGCTCTACAAAGTGCGTTTGGCTATCGTGGCGGGCTATTTAGTAAAGTGGGTATGCGTGCAAGTTACCCGTTAGTGTATGGCCGTGCAGAGTCTTTTAGTAGTCATCGAACAGTACTTATTGGCAATGCTGGGCATGCAATTCATCCTATTGCAGGACAAGGATTTAATTTAGGTTTGCGTGATGTACAGCTGTTATGTGAGCTAATAACAAGTGAATTAGTAAAAAGTGAATCAGCAATCGGCAGCTACGCATTTACACGTGAATATGCCAAGCAACGTAATCAAGATATTAATACCGTAATGACGCTAACGGATTCTTTAGTGCGGTTATTTTCAAACTCATCACGGGTACTGGCATTTGGCCGCAGCTGCGGTTTATTCTCCATGGATTTATGTTCCTCATTAAAAGCCCCATTGGCAAAGCAATTAATGGGGCAAGTAAAACAAGGTAAACGACTATGAAGCAAGCACAAGTATGTGTTGTGGGCGGTGGCTGTGTAGGCTTAACGCTCGCATTAGGGTTAGCCAAAGCGAATATCAGCGTGGTCGTAATAGATGCTGCGTCAAAGCAGGTATTGCCTGGCGATGAATATGGTTTACGAGTAAGTGCATTAAGCCTTGCTAGCCAAGCGTTATTTGAATCCCTCAATGTATGGCCAGAAATTATAGCAAAGCGGGCGCGCGCTTATACCCATATGGATGTACGCGACCAAGACAGTTTTGGTAAAATTGCCTTTAACAGCGATGAGCTAGATTTACCTCATTTAGGCCATATAGTCGAAAACGATGTTATTCGTTATGCATTGATCAAAGAGCTAGAAAATCATAGCCAAGCAACTTTATTATTTGATACTCGTTACCAACAAATTCATCAAAGTGACAATGACGTATTTGTTACTTTAGATTCAGGGGAGCCGGTGATAGCCAAATTACTGGTGGCGGCTGATGGTGCAAATTCAGCAATTCGCAAACAGTTTAACTTGCCAATTACCTTTAAAGATTACGACCATAACGCTATTGTCGCGACGGTTAAAACCGCTGAGCCACATAATAATATGGCTCGCCAAGTATTTTTACCAACAGGGCCATTAGCATTTTTACCATTGCCAGATGCCAACACTCATTCAATTGTATGGTCAACAAGTCCTGAGCACTGCCAAACGTTATTAGCAATGGATAACAACGATTTTAATAAAGCGATAATGGCCGCTTTAGATAGCCAATGTGGGTTATGTGAAGTGCAAAGTGAGCGTGCTGCGTTTCCATTAACAATGCGTTATGCGCAAACGTGGGTAGAAGGTAAAGTAGTGTTAATAGGCGATGCTGCCCACACCATTCACCCGTTAGCTGGGCTTGGTATGAATTTAGGCCTCAAAGATGCCGCTTACTTAATTGAGCTGCTAAGCCAACAACATAAAGAGTTTGCAAGTTCACGTACTCTGCGTGATTACGAACGTACCCGTAAACTCGACGCGCAAAAGCACATAGCCATGATGCAAGGCTTAAAAGAACTTTTTGAAGGCGCTAACCCGCTTAAAAAACTAGTGCGTGGAGTGGGTTTAAGCTTAGTTGATAACCTAGGCCCTATTAAGCACCTATTTGCAAAACAAGCGATAGGGAAGTAAGGGTAGTTTGCGAGAGTAAGGCTTTTGAGGGCAAGGTTAGTGGCTTTATACGAGTGACTTTTGCCTTAGGCGTTTTCTGTATTCACTCGGTGTTGCGCCTTTTAACATTAAAAAACGCCGATTAAAGTTTGAAATATTTTTAAATCCACATTGGTCGCTAATGGCGGTGATTGACCTGTTAGTGTTAATTAATTCTTTACACGCATGACCAATTCTCAATTGGTTAATAAACTCTGTTAATGTGCGTTCCATGCGTTTTTTAAAAAAACGATGAAAGTGGTTGGTGCTCATATGCGCCATAATAGCCAACTGCTCGGCGCACAATGTTTCAGTATAATGTCGGTAAATATAATCTATTACTTTATCAAATTTATCGTGCGCTTGATGGGTGTGCGTTGACACGCTAAAGGTTGAACTCGATAACATTCTTGCGCTGTGCTCTTTGCTCATTTCCCTTAATAATGCAAGCAACCCTAAATATTGTTCAAAAGGTTCGCTGGCTTCAATTTTTTCAAAGTATTGCTTAGCAATGACCGCTGTTTGCCTTGAAAATTTAAGCCCTCGTTGTGATGCAATCAATAGCGCTTCTAAAACAGCTAATTCAGGGTGGTTACTGACATGTTGGCTAAGCCATTTTTTTGGTATTTGTGCTACATGTACAATTTGCACACTGTTATCTGAGTTGGGGGATGATTGCCAAGTATGCGGTAAATCAGGGCCTAAAATGACTAAATCAAGATCATCATATGGTGCAATATAATCACCAATATGGCAAACGCCTTGGCTATTGAGCGTTAAACAGATCTCAAATTCAGGATGGTAGTGCCAGTTAAAAGGGATGTAATCTAAGCTGTACTTACAATATCGCCATGATGAGTTGTTGCTTGGGATGACCTTTTCACACATTGCCCGCATGACTTAATTCCTAGGGTTATTATTCTCGCTTCTATTTGAACAATTTATACTCTTAGGTGTGATACTTATCTATTCATAATTAGTATTAACCTATCGTTATGTTGTGTGATTTATGGTTTTTTAGCTCGATTTTTCAACATTCCTACAAATTATCCGATCGAAAAGTATCATAACTGGTGAGAATTGTACCTCTTAGTACGTGTTGTGCACGGTAGTCTAGTTTCGCTATCAAAAACAATAAATAGAGGGACTAGGAATGAAAAGCACAAACAACAAGGCACCATTAAAATTGTCAACATTGGCGATATGTATCTCAGCGTTATATATCACCCCGATGACATTTGCAGCAAATGAAACACAAGCAGAAAGTGACATTGAAACCATTGAAGTGCGTGGCATTCGCCGCTCACTTGAAGCATCAATGAACACTAAACGTTTTGCCGATGGTGTAGTTGATGCGATCACCGCAGAGGATATCGGTAAATTTCCGGATAAAAACATTGGTGATGCGCTGCAACGTATCTCGGGTGTCACGGTTGACCGCCAATACGGTGAAGTAAATGGTGTGACTATTCGAGGTACTGCACCAGAGCAATCAAGAGTACTGTTAAATGGGCAAACTGTTGCAAGTACCTCATGGTACGACTTAGGCCCAGCCACTCGTACTTTTAATATGGAGCTGTTATCAGCCGAGCAAGTATCGGGTGTTGCAGTGTATAAAACCCCTGAAGCAAACATCGAAGAAGGCGCTCTCGGTGGTACGGTTAATTTAACGACACGTAAGCCGCTTGATTTAGATTCTAATACGCTAATGGTATCAGCTGAGCTGGCACAAAGTTCATTGTATGATGAAACAGATCCTGGCGCATCAGTTCTGGCTAGCTGGAAAAATGATGACGAAAAATTTGGTATTTTAGCGGCGTATTCTTATGAGCAATTAACTTCTGGGCGTCATGTACTTGAGTCAATTGGTGGATATTACGAGTACTTTGCAGCAGATCAAGCAACAGGGCAAGATTCAACCGTTGGTGCATGGAGCTTAGGGTCGCAGGCATTTAAATCAGAGCGTGAACGTACCAGCGCACAATTAACAGCACAGTTTGCGCCAACTGATAACCTGGAGTTTGTACTTGATTATTTTCGCTTTGAATTTGATAACCCGCATGTAAACCATAATTTTTTAACAGTTGGCGCGCGTGGTGCGGGCTCTACCAACGTAACTAATAATGGATTAGGCGGTACTGAACGAGCAACTATTACACCTGCGTATGCCTCTATTATTTATAACCCAGTAGTACGCAATGCGGTTAATATGAAAGCGGATGTACTTAATTTATCAGGTAAGTATCAAGGTGACGGTTTTGAAGTAAGTGGTGTGATTGGTAAATCTACATCAGACGGCGGCACGCAATTTGGCGCATCATCTTGGTGGATCCCAGCTTCAGATGAAGGCGGTAAAATAGGCGATCCGGCATTTCCAAATGGCCAAAACAGCACAGATGGCGGTTTTACTTATGATGCTACTGGCCCATATCAAGTATGGTTAACATCCCTTGATGCTACAGATGCAAGCAAGTTTAAGCATGCACAAGAGGCTAATTTTGACACCACAGTACAAGAGCATAATGTAAGTTACGCACAGGCTGACCTTAAATTTGAACTCGATGGTGACACCTTTACCGCAATTAAAGCGGGTATCAAATTTAATAGCAGCGAATTTTCACGTGTAGCTTTTAATCGTAACCCAGATGAAGTGCTCGGTTTTGTTCCTGATGGTAATCTAGCAAATTGGAGTGATGGTGTATTATCTGGGCTACATTCTCAAAGTGCTGGACATACATTAAATGCGTATGCGTCACTTGATACAAATAAGTGGTGGGACTTTATTAGTGGTAAATACGCGGCAGGCGAGTTAACAGAAGTTGCCAACCTAGGGAATACGTTCTCGGTAGATGAAGACATTATCGCTATTTACGCTAAAGCCGATTTTAGCGGCGAAAACTATCGGGGTAATGTTGGCCTGCGTTATGTAGAAACAGAGCAAACCTCCAGAGGTTATGCAGGTGGTGCCGTTTATAACAAGACCGTTGATTATAGTAACCTGCTACCAAGTGTAAATTTTGCCTATGACTTATCGGATGAGATTATTTTACGTGCTGCTGCATCGCAAGTTATGTCGCGAGCAAACTACAGTGATTTAAAACCAGGCTTAGCAATTAACGCCAACTTTGGTAGTGCGACTGGCGGTAACCCAGATCTAAAACCATACGAAGCAAACCAAGCTGATATCGGGATTGAATATTACTTTACTGAAGCATCAATGGCCTCCGCTGGGTTTTTTACCAAACAAATTGACAACGTTGTCTTTTCAACTGAAGGCGTTGAGTTTGTTGATGGGTGTGGTGCAAGTGCGGATCTGTACGATAAATGCCGCGTTACTCGCCCACGTAGTAATGGCGAAGGCTCTGTAAATGGTCTTGAGTTACAACTACAGCATAGTTTTGATAATGGTTTTGGTGTAGTCACCAACTACACCTATGTAGACAGCGAAACAACTACACCAAGTGGCTCTAAAGAAATGGTGCCTGGGGTGTCTGAAAATAGCTTTAATGCATCACTTTTCTTTGAGAACGACATAATAAGTACCCGTTTAGCTTATAACTGGCGTAGTGAATGGATTGGTGTTGGTGCAGCGCAAGCGGTTAAGAATGATGATTATCAGCAACTTGATGCTTCTATTATTTGGCATGCGATGGAAAACTTAGATGTTAGTCTGGAAGGCGTAAACTTAACTAACGAAGTAGTGCAATCATACGATACTAACTTTGCTTTAACGCAAAATACCATCGAGTTTGGTTCACGTTATTACCTTGGCGTAAGTTATAAATTTTAATAAGGATAGGCCGCCGTTTGGCGGCCTTTAATATTTAACTTATGGCAATCATAAATAAATTAGTTATCTTAGGTGGTGGGAGCGCAGGATGGATGTGCGCTGCGTATTTATCTAAACAGCATCCAAAGCTGGATATTACGGTTGTTGAATCAAGTAAAATTGGCAGTATCGGTGTTGGTGAAGGTTCAACACCACACTTAAAAACGTTTATGGATACATTGGGGGTTAGTGAACAGCAATGGATGCCTCAGTGTGATGCAAGCTACAAAGCCGGAATTTATTTTAACAATTGGAATGGTGATGAACGCCGCTATTTTCACCCGTTTTATAGCCAAATGGATGAAAAAACGGCCGAGGTATATTGTGTAAATGCCAATGCCAGAAGGCGCGGCAATGGTGATTGGCAAGCACCCGATGATTACTTTTTAACAGGCCACATAGCAAAACACAATTTAAGCCCAAAAGTGCATACGCCAATGCTTAAAGAGCAAACCTATGGCTATCATTTTGATGCCACTAAACTTGCTGCTGTATTAAAAGCCTATGCGCAAGAAAAGGCCGTTAAACATATTGATGGTGAATTTAGCCAAGCGCAGTTAAGTGAGTGCGGCAATATTGTCGGTATTACGCTTATTGATGGTCGACAGGTTAACGGTGACTTTTTTATTGATGCTAGCGGCTTTAATGCATTATTAATTGAGCAAACCCTAAAAACCCCTTTTAACTCATTTGCGAATGAACTACTTAACGATAGCGCAGTCGCTGTAGCGACTCCTGTAACTACGGATGGCGTTATTTCATGTGCCACCCAATCAACAGCGTTAAGTGCTGGATGGTCTTGGCAAATTCCCCTCACCAGTCGCACTGGTAACGGCTATGTGTATAGCTCAAAACACATCACTGGCGAACAAGCCCAGTCTGAACTTGCAGATCAATTAAATATAGATGCACAAAATAGCGCTTTTCGGCATTTAAAAATGAAAGTGGGGTGTATGCAGTCAGCTTGGCAAAAAAATGTCATGGCGATTGGTTTGGCGCACAGTTTTATTGAGCCTATTGAAGCGACGTCTTTGATGGTGACTCAGCACAGTATTAAATTATTTAGCCAAGCATTAGTAAAGCTGCAAAACAACGAGCAACCATTAGCATTGACCGAGCACGTTAATCAGCAATTACATCAATTAGTGTACGGGATTAAAGATTATGTGGTGGCGCATTATGCAACCAGTCAGCGCACCAACAGCAGCTATTGGCTAGCTGCAACGCAATTAACGCATAGTTCCAACGCATTAAAATCATTATTAATCGCATGGCTTAATGGCGATGATTTTGACGTTTACTTATCAAAGCATGCTCAACAACAGGTTTATTTTAGGCCAAGTTGGTATTGCTTGCTCGGTGGTATGGATTTTAAAAGTGAGCGTTGTCAGCAGGTATTTGATCCCGCATCCACTGCAATAAATAATGCGGCAAAAGCATATTTAAATGAGTTGTGTGATCAGCACTGCGAACCACATGCAAAGCAACTGCATACGATGAAAAATCAATATAGCACATCGGCTAAAGTGGGTTGAAAAGTACCAATAAGCCGTAGAGCAGTGCCGCATGGTTTATTTTAAAGTGGCAGACTTAACCAATTAAGAGTGGTGATTAACTATTCCCTTGAATCATTTTGTTTGGATGCCCACGAACAGATTGTAATCACCACTCTTTTTATTTTATTTGTAGACTTTCAGGTAGCACAATTATGAAAAAAAATTATTTGATAGTATTAATGGTACTCAGTACTTTTTTTGTTATTTCATTTATAACGAACTTACTTGCGCCGATATTCCCGGCTTTGATCCAAAGTTACGATATTGGTTTAACCCTAGCTGGCTTTTTCTCGTTTGCATTTTTTATTGCCTATGGTGTGATGTCGATCCCAGCAGGTTTATTAGTGCAAAGCTTAGGTGAGAAAAAGGTGATGCTGATTGCATTCTCATTGGCACTATTTGGTAGTGTGCTATTTGTTAGCATGCCTGTTTTTGCAGTGGCAATGTTAGCGTTATTTTTAATTGGCACCGCCATGGCGCTGTTGCAGGTGGCCATTAACCCGCTACTAAGGGCAAGTGGTGGATCTAAACATTTCGCTGTGTTTTCGGTGGCGGCGCAGTTGATGTTTGGTGGCGCGGCAACGTTATCACCGCTGGTGTATAGCGCACTTGTTAAAGCTGATGCACACGCACAGGGTCAAAACTGGTTGTTGCAATTAGTGCCCGCAGATATGACGTGGCTAAGTATGTACGTATTATTTGCACTGTTATGCGTGGTGATGCTCGTGGTTATCAGTGTTGTTCCTATGAAAAAAAAGGCGCAAGCACAGAGTTCGCAGCAAAACAGTATTAGACAAAGCCTGCAATTATTTAAAGATCCAACCGTAATTAAATTCTTCTTCGCCATTGTGGCTTATGTCGCACTTGAGCAAGGCGTGGCTAATTCAATTTCAGTGTTTTTACAAACCTACCACCAACTTGATCCAAATACACAAGGAGCCCAAGTGGTGAGCCAATTTTGGTTATCACTGACATTAGGGTGTTTATTGGGAATTATATTGTTAAAACTCTTTGATGCTAAACATGTCTTACTGGCTTTTAGTGTTGGTGCAGTGATAAGTCTACTAACGGCATTATTTGCAGGGACTGCGTTGGTTTTATGGGCGTTTCCTGCGGTTGGATTTTTCTTATCAATTATGTGGTCAGTGATATTTTCGTTGGCATTAAACTCGGTTGCAAAAGGGCATGGCACGGTATCAGGAATTTTATGCACGGGGATTGTGGGTGGTGCGTTTGCATCGCCTATAGTCGGAGCGATGAGTGAGCTGACAGGTAGCTTGCAACTATCATTATTACTGTTACTTATACCACTTGGTTATATTTTAAGTGTGGGTATCTGGGCTAAGCCTCTTATTGCTAATCACACGTTTAAACGTAATTCACAAACAGCAACACTTGCTGAAAGTAACTAATTTAACTTGATGACAAAAGAGGCTGTAATGTCACAAACTTTATTATGTGTTGACCTAGGTGGCACGAAAGCACTAGTAGCAAAAGTAACCGCTAATGGTGTAATTGAAAAACGTTATTTTGACGTGGATGGCGCTGCAAGTAAGCAGCAAACAAACGATTTTTTATGCAGTATTATCAGTCAAGTTATTGATCAAACATGCATGGGTATAGTGATTGGCGTACCCAGTATGGTAGTGATGAAAACAGGCGAAGTAATTGAAACGGTTAATATCCCTAATTGGAAAAACGTACACCTAAAGCAATTGTTAAACACGCACTTTAAATTACCTGTGCTTGTTCATAACGATGCCAATTGTTTTGCTATGGGAGAATTTACCCAAGGTGACTTTAAATCAGATACGAATCTAATTGGAATTTGCTTAGGCACGGGCCTTGGCGCAGGGTTGGTGTTAAATGGTCAGCTATACACTGGCAAGCATTCCGCCGCTGGCGAGTTTGGTAGTTTTACTTATCAGCAAGGTATTATTGAGCACTTTACCTCAGGGCAGTTTTTTATTAATCAAGGTACAACGGGCAAACAAACTTACCAAGATGCCCTTGATGGTGATGCACATGCGCTGCAGTTATTCGATGAGTTTGGCATGCACTTAGCCAATGCAATAAGCCACGTAGTTCTGGCGTTTGACCCTGATGTTATTGTACTTGGTGGCTCAGTTGCTCAATCATCGGCTTTCTTTTTACCGAGTTTACATACCCAGCTAGCCAAGCTTGTTAATCCGGTTATTTTACAGTCGTTAGATATTCGTATCAGTGAACTGGGTGATGATGCGCCATTACTGGGCAGCCACGCCTTGTTCATGCACGAAATTACCAGCGATCAGCCCCTAGGAGCCAACTATGCGTAAATTTTTATTATTTATGGCTGGGGCATGCTCGGCCACAGTAATGGCTAAAGCACCAACACAAATTGAGCTAGATACGCTTGCTAAGCAATTATCGGTAAACTATGAGCTACTATCGGCAAAGCCTGATGTGTGCCCAGCACCGCATCAAGCGCAGTGCTACTTATCACGGTTAACATTGAGCGCTCCTTACGACGTAAAAAGTAATAGCTGGTCTGTTTATTTTAGTCAGTTAATGCCAATTTACAGCACTGACTCAGCGCAATTTAGCATTACTCATATTAATGGTGACTTACACCAAATTAAGCCCACAGCAGCGTTTACTGGCTTTAAAGCAAATACGCCAATCAGTATTGAGTTTTATACTCAAGAGTCGCAAATTACCCGCTCAGAGTTTATGCCTAACTACATGTTGGCAAGTAGCGGTTTAAAAAGTCGGGTTATTGATAGCACTAAGACCACCTTAGACCCTGATACAAAGCTTGAGTTGCAACCTTATTTAGCCCCATTTTTAACACTTGAACAATTACAAACGAGTAAAGATGATGCCACGGTGTGGATGGGGGCTGAGTATTTATATCAAAATGAAACAAAGGCTACATTAAGTAAAGCGCCGCTTAGTGTGATACCAAAACCGGCTGATTTAACTGTATTAACAGGGGAAGTGGTCGATTTGAGTCAAGGCCTAAACTTACAATTAGATGATACCAATCAAGCGCAGTTAAGCGCGGCGCTCACGCGACTAACAAGCTTTGGTATCAAGCAACACAGCCAAGGTATAGCTACCACAATTAATTTTGATCTACCGGGTAATGTGCCCGAAGCCTATACCCTTAGTATGCAACATGATCAAATAGCGATCAGTGCAAGCAGCCTATCAGGCGTGTTTTATGCTCTACAGAGTATTGCTGGATTAGTGAGCCTTGAGAATTTAACCATACCCGCGCTCAAAATTACTGATGCACCACGCTACCCGTTTAGGGGCATGCATATTGATGTTGCACGTAATTTTCGCTCAAAAGCATTTATTTTAAACACCATAGAGCAAATGGCTGCTTATAAGCTAAATAAACTGCACTTACATTTAGCTGATGATGAAGGGTGGCGATTAGCGATTAAAGACTTGCCAGAGTTAACTGAAGTAGGCGCAACACGCTGTTTAGATTTAACCGAGCAAGCGTGTTTACTACCGCAACTAGGCGCGGGACTTAATAAGGGGGCTGCGGTGAATGGCTATTACAACCAAGCTGATTACATTGAAATATTGAAACATGCTCAAGCGCATTTTATTGAAGTGATCCCATCCCTTGATATGCCAGGGCATTCACGCGCTGCGATTATCGCGATGGAAGCGCGTTTTAATAGTTTAACAGCACAAGGAAAAAGCGCACAGGCACTCAAGTATCGTTTGGTGGAGCCTGCTGATAAAACTAACTACAACTCTATTCAGCACTATAACGATAACACGCTCAATGTGTGTTTAGACTCAACCTATCAATTTATAGATAAAGTACTTGATGAAGTAAACGCGCTGCATGTGCAAGCGGGGGTACCTTTTAAAACCTACCATATAGGTGCTGATGAAACCGCGGGTGCATGGGTTGATTCGCCAAGCTGCAAAGCACTTAAGCAACAACAACCAGAGTTACATTCATTTAATGGCTACTTTATTGAAAAAGTGAGTAGCCTAGTGGCTGGTAAAGGCTTAAAAGTAGCTGGTTGGAGTGACGGTATGAGTGATGTTGCACTTAAGAACATGCCCAAAACCGTGCAATCAAATGCATGGGCAACGCTCAGTGAAGAGGGTCATCAAGTTGCACACCGTCATGCTAACCAAGGTTGGGATGTGGTGCTATCAAGCCCAGACGTGACCTATTTTGATTTTCCTTACCAGTCACATCCGCAGGAGCCGGGCAATCACTGGGCAAGCCGTGCTATTGATAGCAAAAAAGTATTTGGGTTTATGCCTGATAATTTACCTGCACATGCTGAAATTTGGCAGTCAGTAAAATCACAGAACTACAGTGCTGATGACCGCCAGAGTATTCGCACTAAAAAATTTCATGGCCTACAAGGGCATTTGTGGTCAGAGTTATTGCGCAGTGACCGTCAGGCGGAATATATGCTTTATCCTCGACTGCTGGCGTTAGCTGAACGTGCTTGGCATAAAGCACCATGGGAACTTGAATATAAGACGCAGGGAGTTAAGTACGATCAAAATACAGGGCACTTTAAAACAGCATTAAAGCAGCAAAAAGAGGCTGATTGGCAACGTTTTGCAGCGTTAGTTGGCTTTAAAGAATTAGCTAAGTTGGAACAAGCAGGGCGCTTTTATCGTATTCCAAGTGTTGCTGCACGCGCCATTGATAATAACGTTGATGCATTTATTCCTTATCCAGGGCTTACAATTGAGTACCAAAACAGTGATGGGCAGTGGCTTAAGTATAAAGCCGATAGCAAGCCAGTATCAGCACAGCAGGTACGTGCAATATCAGTTAATGGTTTGCGTAAAGGACGAGCATTAGAGCTATAATTAACATGTTTGATGAGTGAATAAAAAGCCGTGCGAGTCTTAATCGTGCGGCTTTTTAGTTTTTTGGTTGGCCTAAAATGATAGCGCTGTCATTTTTGTTGGTGTATGATTAATTTTATGTAATAAAAATGGTTTTAGTATTGTATGCCTTGTTTTTTAAAGCTTTTACAGTGTAATACTAAAATAATTAATTAAAATAAACAGTTGAGATAAAATTATGGAAGCAACCGTCGAGTGTGACGCAAACACAAAACATAGTATTTGGCTGCCAATGACATTGGCCGGGTCAATGTTCTTTATTCTAGGGTGTATAACCTGGTTGAATGGCGCAATAACCCCGTTTTTACAACAAATGCTAGTGTTATCACCATTGCAAGCATCGTTTATTATTTCATCGTTTTATATTGCTGTAACAGTCGCAGGTATCCCATCTGCAATGCTTATAAAGCGTGTTGGCTATAAAAATGGTATGGCGATAGGGTGTGCGATAATGGCTGCTTCGGCGCTAATGTATATACCTGCCGCTAAAATGCAAATGATCGAAATATTCTTATTTGCACAGCTAATGATAGGTGTTGGCCAAACTATTTTACAAACCGCGATCAACCCGTATGTGGTTAAAATGGGCTCTGAGAAATCTGCTGCAGTACGTGTATGTATTATGGGCTTATTAAATAAGTTTGCTGGTGTAATTGTACCGGTACTTTTTGCAGCCGTAGTCGTAAGCGGCGTAGTTGCTGACGGTGAACAGTTATCACAAGCACAAAAAGATGCGATGGCGAATAGCTTGATCCTACCTTATATCGGTATTGCTGGTTTAATCTTTCTATTTGCATTATTTGCTAAGTTTGCACCATTACCAGATTTAGTATTCGAAGAATCTGAAGGTAACGGCAAAGGTGAAGTAAAAGAAGCGTTAAGCCACCCACACCTAGCGTTAGGCGTTATTGGTATTGCCTTATATGTAGCCGTTGAAGTTATCGCAGCAGATACTATTGGTTCATATGCACTACACTTAGGAATTGCTGATTACTCTGTTATGACTTCGTATACTATGGCGTGTATGTTAATTGGTTATGCTATTGGTATTGCACTTATTCCACGTTTTATGTCGCAGCAAAATGCACTTGTTATGTCAGGTATTGCCGGTATTGTGACTGTGCTTGCCGTAGTTATGGGCAGCAACGATTCGTTTATTATTGCTAACTTATTACTTGTACCATTTGGTGGCCCTGAGTTACCTGATCCATTGTTATGTATCGCATTACTAGGTTTTGCTAATGCAATGGTTTGGCCTGCAATTTGGCCGTTGGCACTTGCAGGGCTTGGCCGTTTAACGGGTACTGCGTCTGGTTTATTAATCATGGGTATTGCGGGTGGTGCATTAGGTCCATTACTTATAGGATTAGGTAACGTAGCCGGTCTTGGTTCTCAAGGTGCTTATATCGTGATGATCCCAAGCTATATCTTCATTTTATTTTATGCCCTAAAAGGCCATAAAATGAGAAGTTGGAAATAGTTAAGTTATCTAGCTGCAGGCTTGAATAAAGCTAGCGAGTTTGGTGATAAAGAGCGTGGTTTTATACCGCGCTTTTTTATGCCTTGAATTTGAGGTAGTGATCAAAATTGGCTAGATGCTTACGTGTAGTCTTGATGTAGGTTGGGCTTTAGCCTAAAAGGCGCTGAGGTTTGAAGTTACTAATAGGTTTAATCTACACGCTGTTTTTGCGATAAATCACGACCTACAAGTGGATCTGTGTTTAGTTGTTGGAGCGATGTAGGTTGGGCTTTAGCCCAAAATGCACTGAGGTTTGAAGTTACTAATAGGCTTAATCTACTCGCTGTTTTCGCGATAAATCAAGCCCTATAATTGGATCTGTGTTTAGTTGTTGGAGCGATGTAGGTTGGGCTTTAGTCCAAAATGCACCGAGGTTTGAAGTTACTAATAGGTTTAATCTACGCGCTGTTTTCGCGATAAATCACGACCTACAAGTGGACCTGTGTTTAGTTGTTGGGGCGATATAGGTTGGGCTTTAGCCCAAAATGCACTGAGGTTTGAAGTTACTAATAGGTTTAATCTACGCGCTGTTTTCGCGATAAATCACGACCTACAAGTGGACCTGTGTTTAGTTGTTGGAGCGATGTAGGTTGGGCTTTAGCCCAAAATGCACCGAGGTTTGAAGTTACTAATAGGTTTAATCTACGCGCTGTTTTCGCGATAAATCACGACCTACAAGTGGATCTGTGTTTAGTTGTTGGAGCGATGTAGGTTGGGCTTTAGCCCAAAATGCACCGAGGTTTGAAGTTACTAATAGGTTTAATCTACGCGCTGTTTTCGCGATAAATCACGACCTACAAGTGGACCTGTGTTTAGTTGTTGGAGCGATGTAGGTTGGGCTTTAGCCCAAAATGCACCTAGGTTTGAAGTTACTAATAGGTTTAATCTACGCGCTGTTTTCGCGATAAATCACGACCTACAAGTGGATCTGTGTTTAGTTGTTGGAGCGATGTAGGTTGGGCTTTAGCCCAAAATGCACTGAGGTTTGAAGTTACTAATAGGTTTAATCTACGCGCTGTTTTCGCGATAAATCACGACCTACAAGTGGATCTGTGTTTAGTTGTTGGAGCGATGTAGGTTGGGCTTTAGCCAAAAGGCGCCGAGGTTTGCGGTTATTAATAGGTTTAATCTACGCGCTGTTTTCGCGATAAATCACGACCTACAAGTGGACCTGTGTTTAGTTGTTGGAGCGATGTAGGTTGGGCTTTAGCCCAAAATGCACTGAGGTTTGAAGTTACTAATAGGTTTAATCTACGCACCTTTTCATGTTCGTGATAAATTACGCCCTACGATTGGTTCGTCATTATCGTAATAAATAATAGTAACAAAAAAGCCGTGTTTGATTTATCAAACACGGCTTTTAATATTTTTAGCTGTTACGCTTAAAACGCGTAGCTATAACCCATTTGGATTGTACGTGGCTTACCAGGTTGGATGCCGCCGTTTGCGCGGTTAGCGATGTAAGTGTTATCAAACAAGTTATCAACCGTTAGGTATACTTTTTGATTGTCATCAATTAAGTATTTAGCGGCTAAATCCCACACTACACGGCTGTCGATTGCATTTAGGCCGTCAGCACTTAAATCAGCGTGCGCGTCAGATACATAACGTACTTGCGTATCAAATACGAAGCTTGAAAGCGCTGCGCCGAATGAAAGAGCAAGTTGATTTTCTGGAACGTAAGGCATTGCATCGCCTTTATTTACTTGACCCCAGATATCTGATGCAAAGTCATTTTTAAACTGTGAGTCAGTGTAAGTGTAAGTTAAACGTACTGGGAATGTTGCGCTGTCAGTTTCGAAAATACGACCTGCTGAGAACTCAAAACCAGATACTTCTACTTCACCGTAGTTATATTGGTCACCAATGTTCTCATCACTACAACCGATAGATGCAGTACAGTTACCGTGCATATTGCTGTAATCAGAGAAGAACGCAATGATTTCACCATCAAAACCAGCTACGTTATAACGGCCACCAAACTCGATGTTTAAGCTTTCTTCTTCTTCTTGGTCAGCATTACCAGGTGAAGCTGGTGCATAACCTTGCTGAATACCAGCAAGTAACGTTAGGCTATCGCTCACAGTATAAGTTGCACCAAGTGAAGGTACTAAGATCTGTGTATCGTTAGAGATATTTTTAGTTAAACCATTTTCACGTTTAGGGTCAGATTTAGACCACTCTTCACGAGTAATAGTGATGTCTTCATAACGAAGGCCTGCATTAATAACTAACGCATCGATTGTCCATTCATCTTGAATGAATAATGTCGTTGCTTCAGCGCTATCAAAGCGGTTGCTGTTTGAACCAGGCGCACCAGCACTTGTTAGTGTCATTGAAAGGTCTTGGTTAAGCGTGTATTTGTCTTCCCACTGGAAACGGTCCATTTCATCTTGATGATGACGTAAGCCTACAGTGATGTAGTGATCGCCTGCTGGAATGTGTAGTTCAGTTTGAATACCTTTTGCTTGGTAGTCACGGTTATTCGCTTTAACGCCAATACCTTCAATGCCTTCAGCTGTTGGTGCAGCTTCAAATTCACTGTACTGTGCTAAGTAGCTTTCGCTTACTTTGCTTGCTTTATACCAGTTACGATGAAAATCATTTAAGTAAGCTGTTGCTAAAAATTCATAGCCAGCACCAAAACGGTATGCATAGTTTAATTGGTATGCATTATGTTGCGTGTTCATTTGGTCTTTTTGCGACGCAGCATAACGACGATTTGGCGACGCTTGATAATCAGCCTCAGTTAAACCCATGTAAGTTTCGTCAGATTGCTCATCAGAGTACTTAATTTTCATTTCTAGGTTATGTGCGTCGTTTTCGCCAAATTTGTAACCAAATTTAAGTAATACGTCGTTCTTTTCAAAACCAGTGTTGTCGCTACCTACTGGTAATTCTTTAAAGCCATCAGCGCCATAGCTGAAAACTTCAATTAGGGCAGCGGCATTATTTTTTTCTTTACCGAAGTACGCATGGCCTTTATAAAAACCATCAGTACCAAGTTCTGCATTAACTAAACCAGTAGAACCTTCTGTTGGTAAGCTACGTGATACTAAGTTTAAAACACCGCCCGTAGTACGTGGGCCATATTTAACAGATGCTGCGCCTTTTAATACTTCAACTGATTGCATACGACCCATAGTAGGGAAATAGTAAGCTGATGGAGCAGAATAAGGAGCTGGAGCGGCTAGTACGCCATCTTCCATTACAGAAATTTTATCGTTACGGCCAGTACCTGTACCACGCATACCAATGTTAGGGCGCAGACCGTAGCCGTCTTCTTCTTGAACATATACACCAGGTACTGAGCTCAATACGCGTGAGATATCAGTGTACTCAAATTTTTGTAGCTCTTCATCACTGATAAAAGTAGCTGAACCTGGAATGTCGTTAATAGCTGCTTGTGAGCCAATTACGGTGATTTGTTCAAATGCTTGCTCTTTTTCAGTTACATCTTTAGCAATAGCACCTGCACTTAGTGATAAGGCAATTGCTGCAGCAAGAGTAGAAACAATAAACTGAGATTTCATTGAATATCCTGTATGTTTAATGGAAACAAAAATAATTTACTAATTTAAACACGGTAACAAATACGAATCAATGTCATTGCATATTATATTATGTCATTTTTTC
Organism: Pseudoalteromonas porphyrae; assembly: GCF_001298125.1. Lineage (NCBI taxonomy): Bacteria > Pseudomonadati > Pseudomonadota > Gammaproteobacteria > Alteromonadales > Pseudoalteromonadaceae > Pseudoalteromonas > Pseudoalteromonas porphyrae. Next base: position 102,463 of record NZ_LHPH01000007.1, read on the forward strand.
GAATATAGGTGTTTAGTATTAATGTTTGAGGCCAATCAACACTTCAAAGTTGGCACTAAAGTACCACTCGTGATTTTTCTTTGTTCAAACTACATGTTTAACGATTAAGTAGTTTTGTTTAAGTAAGCTTACTTAAGTAAAACAGTAAACCATCAGTTTTATATCACGCCTTTATCAATCAAATAACCTGCTAATAGATAAGATGAAAACTCTATTCAAAGGAGTTTATATGAAAATTATTTTAGCTATTTTTTTATGCCAGTTATGTAACATTACATATGCAAGTACCATTCAGTCGGGTTTAAAAGTACTGAGTATCAAATCAGCTCATTTATCTAAGCCAATCGAAGTTGAGATTTATATCCCCAATGGTTACGATGAAAAGAGAGTGACGCCTTATCCATTACTAGCAACTAGCGCTGGTGATAGCCGTATCGCTATGTTACAAAGCCAAATTGATTGGTTGAGCCATGTTGATTTTGGGCCTATGCCCAAGGTAATTATGGTGCGTATTCCTAATATTGAACGCTCAGATAAAGCGAATTACAGCGATGATGAGCTACTAGCGACAATTTTGCACACCGATGTTTACCCTTTATACCCAAACCACCTCAAGATGCGAGTTTCAGTTGGAATTAAAAGCGATTTAGGCAAAGCATTGATTGCAAGTAATAGTGGTTCTATTGTTAAAATCAATAACGCAGTATAAATCGCTTTTAAACCAACCCGTTGGGCTTTTCACAGCGACTTACTCTCATCGTTGTTCCTTCTTAAAAGGGGCGGCCATTCCTACAAAGTAACGCCTTGATATTAAGCCTCTGTGAAACGCTGAATTCTGCATCTTGAGGTGGCTTGGGTATATACGCGTAAACTTTAATGTTGCACCTTTTACATTAATAGAAGGGTTTTCTACGGCTGCAAATAAGGCATTAGCATTATTTGCTAATTACCCGCAGCATTATCAAGGGGCGATAATCATAAGCCCCGCACTTGAGCTTGCTGATACAGCGTGGCACGACAAAATTAATCAATCCTTAAAGCAAAATTTGGCGAATAGGGCGTTGTATTTGTCATTGGGTAATTTTGCAGGCAATCGTCTTTATTTTACTGCTTTGCAAAAATATGTCAGTAGTGCAAGTAATCACAGTGTATTTGAAGATCTTAGTCAAAAAAATTATTTAAGCACCGCAGTACTTGGGTTTAACAATGCAGTAGAGCACTTATTTGCAGATTTACAGATTGTAAATTTTGAGTTGTTTGCACAATCAGACATTTGAGGTGTGCTAGGTTATCATGATGAGCTGCTTAGCGTTTATATTTATCATTTAAACAGTGTCTTATTATTTTTGTTGTTTAATCTGGAGTTTAGCTTAAGCGTAATGTTATAAACTCAGCGAGTTTGTCTACGGCGTGTTCAGGCTCATCGGCACGTTTTATTAAGCTAATACCTATTTGGCCAAGTTCTGGCAGTTGCTTGGTTTGTAATTGATAACTTAGCTCATTCGGCACGGTACTTTTTGCCAGCACTGTGATCCCCAAACCTTCTTTTAATGCGGCGGTTAAGCCGGTTAAATCAGCGTTGCTGTAAATAATACGGTATTTAATGCCCGCTAATTGTAAGGCTTCAATAGCGCGACGGCGATATATACAACCCTCCGGCGCAGTTACTAGCGTGACGACCTCATTTTGTGCAAGCGTTAAGTCGCCAACCCACACCAGCTGGTCTTGCATAAATACAGGGAATTTTTCAGAGTTTAAATCTTCATTAAGCGCAAGCACCAAATCAAATTGATCTTGGCGTGCAACGGAGAGTAAATGTTTACTTAATCGTGATTTAACCTCTAACGATACATCAGGGTAGAGCGCCACAAAATCGCCTATAATGGCAGGCAGTATGCGGGCTGCAAATTCACTGGGAATACCCAAACGTATTTTTCCTGTCACATTTTCGTTAGTGAACAGCTGAAGAATCGCATCATTTTGCTGTAACATCTGCTTGGCAAGTGGCAGTAGAAGCTCACCGTACTGATTAAGTACTTGGCGTTGACCTTGTTTTTTGAACAATTTACGACCAAGCACATCTTCCAAGCGTTTAATTTGCAAGCTTACCGCAGGTTGCGATAAACCCAGTAATTCACCCGCTTTGGCAAAGCCGCCCACTTCAATTACGGTTACTAAGGTGCGTAGGCTGTCTGTTGAAATATTCTTCATATAAAAAAATTCAATTTATAGGGTTAAATACATAAGCATTATTTATCAATTGATAAATAATTACAATTTGTTGTTGCCAGCCACCCGCAATATACTTTTGAGACTAATGATTGATAGGTGTCGATAATGACTTTTACTCCAATAATGTTTGCTCGCCATAGCCAAGTTGACGTGCCAGATAGCAACCTGCTTGAGGCTAATACCAACAACATGGTGATAGATTTTAGCGGCACTGAAGCAATCCCATTTTTAACCACTATATTAGGGTTAGATATTAACAAGCTAACCGCCAGTGGGTTAGGTATTAAAGGTACGTTAGACGGTGACTTAAATAGCACGTATAGCTTTGCTTTATATTATTTTAGTGAAACTGCCTTTAGATTTGTGTTGCATAGCGACGGCGCAACACAATTACAAGCGCTGATCAGCGAGCAGCAGCTTCGCTACGATATTGAATTTGTAATACGCAAAGAATTAGCTACTTTATTATTATGCGGCGAACATGCTTTTGATACCTTAATCGAGGCGTTTAAGCTTACACCAGGCTTACGTTTATCAGATATTAATAGCTGCTATGGTGCGCAAAGTGGCGATGTATTTATTACCGCCATTGAAAAGCAATCACAGCAGTATTTTCAGCTGGTGGCAAAAGCGCCAGAGCTTGCTAAATGGCAAGCGCATTTACAGCAGCGCGGGTTTGATATGTCACTCCCTGAAGTTGCCTAAACATTAATTAATAAACTGGCTAGCGTATTATTCACTTGCCAGTTTTTTGTAGTTTATTTGAAAGAACAAATCGCAATTTGGGTGTCAGTGCAGTACAACTTATGTATAATCGCCGCCCATGTTATTCCCCCTCATTAAATTGAGGCCACGCCCAAAATTGGGTTTATTATAAAGTGAAGGAATATTATGACTTCTAAAACTGTTTTACATGCAAAGCACCTTGAATCAAACGCAAAAATGGTTGATTTTCACGGCTGGGAAATGCCTATCAACTATGGTTCACAAATCGAAGAGCACAACGCAGTGCGTACCGATGCAGGCATGTTTGACGTTTCACACATGACGATTGTTGATGTCAAAGGCGAACAAGCACAAGCATTTTTACGTAAACTAGTTGCCAACGATGTTGCTAAGTTAACAGTCCCAGGTAAGGCACTTTACACCGGTATGCTTAACGAGCAAGGTGGCGTAATTGACGATCTAATCATTTATTTCTTCTCAGACACAGATTACCGCCTAGTTGTTAACTCAGCGACTCGCGAAAAAGATTTAGCGCACATGGCTAAAGTTTCAGCAGATTTTGCCGTTGAAGTGACAGAGCGTCCAGAATTCGCAATGATTGCAGTACAAGGCCCAAATGCTAAAGCAAAAACAGCCACACTTTTAACCACGGAGCAACAAGCTGCCGTTGAAGGTATGAAGCCATTTTTTGGTGTGCAAGTAGGTGATTTATTTATTGCCACAACAGGCTATACTGGCGAAGACGGTTACGAAATTGTAGTACCGAACGAACAAGCGGCTGATCTATGGCAACAACTGCTAGATGCAGGTGTTAAACCGGCAGGTCTTGGCGCACGTGACACACTACGTTTAGAAGCCGGTATGAACCTTTACGGCCTAGATATGGACGAAAGCGTTTCGCCACTTGCGGCAAACATGGCGTGGACCATTGCATGGGAACCTGAAGATCGTGATTTTATCGGTCGTGATGTACTCGTTCAGCAACGCGCAGACAAAAGCACTGACAAACTTGTTGGTTTAGTGTTTGAAGATAAAGGCGTATTGCGTAGCGGTTCTAAAGTAATTGTTGATGGTGGCGAAGGGGTTATTACCTCAGGTACTTTCTCACCAACACTTGGTTTTAGTGTTGCCCTTGCACGTGTTCCGCGTTCAACTGGCGAGACAGCCCAAGTAGAAATGCGTAAAAAATTAGTTAACGTAAAAGTAGTTAAACCAAGCTTTGTACGTAACGGTAAGTCAGTACTTTAAAGTATAAATTAAAATTTGGTGTTATCACCCAATAATACCAATCATGTTGAGTTATTAACCACTTATAGCGACAGATAAATAGAGTGATAACAAGGCATTAATTTTGATATGTAGTTGTTCTACCTGATAAATTAATAACGCAGTTAGCGCTTTATTTAGACAGCTAGAATGGTTAAATATTTAAGTTGATTGGTATCAAAACCAAAGGATGAATAAAATGAGCAATATCCCTAGCGAGTTAAAGTATGCCTCTTCACACGAGTGGGTTCGCAACGAAGGCGACGGTACTTTCACTGTAGGTATTTCTGAGCATGCACAAGAACTTCTTGGCGACATGGTATTTGTTGAACTACCAGAAGTGGGCGATGCAGTAGACGCTGGCGAAGATTGTGCAGTAGCAGAATCAGTAAAAGCAGCTTCAGACATCTATGCACCAATCAGTGGCGAAATCGTTGCAATCAACGAAGACCTAGAAGATGCACCTGAAACTGTAAACAGTGATGCTTACGGCGACGGTTGGTTATTCCGCATTAAAGCATCTGACGAGTCTGAGCTAGAAAACCTGCTTGACGCAGAAGGCTACGCACACTCGATCGACGAAGACTAATAATTAGTTTTATTCGATATTAAAAGCCCCGTTATACCAAATGCTAGCGGGGCTTTTATGATTTTACTGCTTACCTTCCATACAGTGTAAGTTATTAAATCAAAAGCTTTTAAGTTATTACTGGTCACCCATTAGTAGTAACCATTTATTTTTTGGATCATAGGAATCTGGACAAATGTCAAACGCCACATCTCTTGAACAATTAGAGCAAACGCAAGATTTTATTCGCCGTCATATTGGGCCAAGCCCAGCACAAGTAAGCGATATGCTAAGTGCTCTTGGAGTATCGAGTGTTGAAGAGCTGATCGATCAAACTGTACCTGCAAGTATTCGTTTAGAGCAGGGCCTTACAGTGGGCGAAAGCCGCACTGAAGTTGAAACACTAAGCTACTTAAAGTCTGTAGCAAGCAAAAATAAAGTGTTCAAATCTTACATTGGTCAAGGTTACCACCCAACTCATGTACCACACGTAATTTTACGTAACGTACTTGAGAACCCAGGTTGGTACACAGCGTACACTCCATATCAACCAGAGATTGCTCAAGGGCGTTTAGAGTCATTATTAAACTTCCAAACTATGACCCTAGACCTAACGGGTCTTGATTTAGCAAGTGCATCGTTGCTTGATGAATCAACGGCAGCCGCAGAGGCCATGGGCCTTGCAAAGCGTGTTTCTAAAGCTAAAAAAGCAAACGCATTTTTCATCGCAGATGACGTACACACACAAACAATCGACGTTGTTACTACACGTGCAGAGCAGTTTGGTTTTGAGATCATCGTAGGTAAAGCAGCCGACGCTGTGAATCACGAGATTTTTGGCGCGTTATTCCAGTATCCGTCAACGTCAGGTGAAATTGTTGATATCACAGATTTAATCGCTGGCGTACAAAGCAAAAAAGCGATTGCCTGTGTTGCAGCCGACATAATGAGCTTATTACTACTAAAAGCACCGGGTAAACTGGGCGCAGACGTCGTACTTGGTTCAGCGCAGCGCTTTGGTGTACCAATGGGTTACGGCGGTCCTCACGCTGCATTCTTTGCAACACGTGATTCGTACAAGCGCTCATTACCAGGTCGTATCATTGGTGTATCTAAAGACCGTTTAGGTAACGACGCATTACGTATGGCAATGCAAACGCGCGAGCAACACATTCGCCGCGACAAAGCCAACTCAAACATTTGTACGGCGCAAGTATTACTTGCCAACATGGCAGCGTTTTACGCGGTGTACCATGGCCCACAAGGCTTAAAAACTATCGCACAGCGTATTCATCGCTTTGCCGATATTTTAGCTGCAGGCCTACAAGCTAAAGGCGTAGCACTTAAGCACAGCACATGGTTTGATACCCTAACGGTTGTTAGTGATAACAAAGACGACGTAACAGCGCGCGCTGTAGCAAACGGCGTTAACTTTGCAACTAACCACGCAGGCGAGTACTCAATTGCAGTATCAGAAACCACAACCCGTGCAGATGTTGCTGAGCTTTTCGACATCATCCTAGGCGAAGGCCATGGTTTAAGTGTTGACGCAATTGCAGCCGACATCGAAGCGAATGGCAGCGAGTCAATCCCTGCAAGCTTAGTACGCGATGACGAAATTTTAACGCACCCTAACTTCAATTCATACCACAGCGAAACTGAAATGATGCGTTATATTAAGCGTCTTGAAAGCAAAGATTTATCATTAAACCATTCAATGATCTCGTTAGGTTCATGCACCATGAAACTAAACGCGACCGCTGAGATGATCCCAGTTACATGGCCTGAGTTTGCTAACCTTCACCCATTCTGCCCGTTAGACCAAGCAGCAGGTTACCAAATCATGATCAACGAATTACATGATTGGTTGGTTAACATTACAGGTTACGATGCGGTATCACTGCAGCCAAACTCTGGTGCTCAAGGTGAATACGCAGGTTTAATCGCGATTCGTAAATACCACGAGTCTCGTGGCGATGCACACCGTAACATTTGTTTGATCCCAAGTTCAGCGCACGGTACAAACCCAGCATCTGCACAAATGGCAAGCATGAAAATCGTGGTTGTTGATTGCGATAAAAACGGTAACGTTGATATGGCTGATCTTAAAGCGAAAGCTGAAGAAGTATCAGAAAACCTATCATGCATCATGATCACATACCCGTCTACGCACGGTGTATATGAAGAAACAATCCGTGAAATTTGCGACATCGTGCACGAGCACGGCGGCCAAGTTTACATGGATGGCGCAAACATGAACGCCCAAGTAGGTGTTACAAGCCCAGGCTTTATCGGCTCTGACGTATCGCACTTAAACCTACATAAAACGTTCTGTATTCCGCACGGCGGCGGCGGTCCAGGTGTTGGCCCAATTGGTGTTAAATCACACCTAGCTGAATTTATGCCTAACCACAGCGTAATTAACGTACCAGGTACTAAAATTGGTAACGGCGCGGTATCGGCAGCGCCATACGGCTCAGCGGCAATCTTACCTATTTCATGGGCTTATATCACCATGATGGGTAGCGAAGGCCTTAAACAAGCCACTGAAATGGCCATTGTGAATGCTAACTACTTAACGCACGAGTTAAGCGCGCACTTCCCAATTTTATACCGTGGTCGCAACAACCGTGTTGCTCACGAATGTATTGTTGACTTACGCCCACTTAAAGAGCTTTCAGGCATCACTGAAATGGACGTAGCTAAGCGTTTACAAGATTACGGCTTCCATTCACCAACTATGTCGTTCCCAGTAGCGGGCACATTGATGATTGAGCCAACTGAGTCTGAGTCTAAAGTTGAGATCGACCGTTTCATTGAAGCAATGGTATCAATCAAAGGCGAAATCGATAAAGTAATCTCTGGCGAATGGTCTATCGAAAACAACCCGCTTGTGTTCGCACCGCATACACAAGGCGACGTACTTGGAAATGAGTGGGACAGAGCATATGACCGCTTCTACGCCGCGTTCCCAGTACCAGCAGTGGCAAAAAACAAATTCTGGCCTACAGTAACGCGTATCGATGACGTATACGGCGACCGTAACCTAGTGTGTTCATGCCCAGCGGTAGAGACATATAGAGACTAAATTTTAAAAAATTCCCAATTAAAGCTTGGGAATTGATAAAATATTAAAAGCCGTTGCAGCAATGCAACGGCTTTTTTGTGCATGGTGATAAGTCATAAATTATATGAACGTAGGTTGGGTTGAGTGAAACGAAACCCAACGATTCTCCAAGATCATTAGCAGCTCCCAGCCACGTAAATATGCATTGTTTGTAGGTCGTCCTTTAGGGCGAAAAAAGTGAGAAAAAGAATTTCACCACAGAGAACTCAGAGGCGCTTCGCGCTGCACAGAGGTAAATGTTGTTGTAGGAGTCTGCTTCAGCCACGTGTGATTTGTAGGTTGGGTAGAGTGCAACGAAACCTAACGATTTTCCGATATCATTACCATCTCCCAAGCACGTAAATATGTATTGTTTGTAGGTCGCTCTTTAGGGCGAAAAAAGCGAGAAAATGAATTCATCACAGAGGCACTTCGCGCTGCATCGAGGTTAAAGGCGGTTGTAGGAGTCGGCTTCAGGCACGTGTGATTTGTAGGTTGGGTAGAGTGCAACGAAACCCAACGATTTTCCGATATCATTACCATCTCCCAAGCACGTAAATATGTATTGTTTGTAGGTCGCTCTTTAGGGCGAAAAAAGCGAGAAAATGAATTCACCACAGAGATCACAGAGGCGCTTCGCTGCACCGAGGCTTATATTTATTGTATGAGATGGCTTTAGCCACGAATGGTTTACACCAATGTTAGAGTTAACCAGCGTAGGTGCTAAGCTTGCTGACGCGTGTGTAATCTTTGTTCATTGCGCGCTAGCTGAGGCTTTCTAATTTTCTAACTTTACATATATATTGTCGGGATAAATCCGCGACCTACATTAAAAATCTTATTCAAGGTTTTTTGCTAGATTGCTGGCGGGGTTCCAAGGGGCGGCTGCCGACCACCCCTTGGAACCCCGCGGCACCCCGAGCATCACGCTTAATCCTTTAAACCACAATTGATGTGAACGTAAACACCATGAAAGCACATCCGTGTGCAAGCACGGCTTTCATTTCATCCATGAAATGAATTACTCATCAATTGCTTATTTTCAGGGCGTGATGACGGGGGAGGGTGTTAAACGTGAGATTGGTGTTTGACTTAGGAAGTGTGAATTCAAGCCCACGGATTGTGGTCTAAGGCAGCTATGCATTTCTTAATTTTAGTATTTTATTATTGTTTCGAATTAGGTACTATTAACGCAAAATAATTAAAACTTTAAAATATGATGAGATCTCTAAAAAGTACAATATTTGTTATTGCTACGCTTCTTTTATCAGCATGTTCTATGATTCAAGAAAAACATATAGATGGACAGAGTATAAGTAATTCTGAAGGAATAGTTGTTACAAACTTAATTTCAAATACAGATGAAGTTGGTAACATATTTGTTCCTCATTTAAAATATATAGCGGTTTACCAAGGGGAAAGTAATGATGCCGGTGTTTCAAAAAATGTAGAATTCACACCTGATAAAAATGGCGATCATAATATTTTCAAACTTCCAGTTGGTCATTATAAATGGTGGCAAATAGTATTTGGTAACCACTACTTCCTACTGGATAGAAATGAAGGTTTTGAAGTCAAAGAAAATACAGTTACTTACATTGGTGATTTAAAAACTATTATAGACTATGGGTTTATGAGTATCAGCGCTGAAAATAATGTTATTGATAACCAAGAAGAAATCACTAAGTTCTTGTTAAAGAACTACCCAAAACTAATGAATGAAAGAGTTTTCGAGAAAAAGTTAACTGTACTGGAATCTATTTAGGCGTAAAATTTTTTCTCGCATAATGTTTTTTTAGGTCAGGCTTTAGCCTTAAAGTATTACTTATTTTCAGGGCGTGATGACGGGGGAGGGTGTTAAACGTGAGATTGGTGTTTGGTCTTGGCAAGATGCAAGACCTGATAATCATATAGAAAGCTCCTCGAGTTTTTCGATACAGTTGTGTTGACCAAAACATAAACAGTATCACGAGGAGCTTAGTATGAAAATATATGGTGGGATTGACTTGCATTCAAATAATAGTGTTATTGCTATCATTAATGAACACGGTGAAACGCTTACCGCTAAGCGTTTAAATAATGACATGTCTGTCATTTGATCTTTTCTAAGTCCTTATAAAGACAATTTAAAAGGACTTGTTGTTGAATCAACTTTTAATTGGTATTGGTTAGTCGATGCTTTAATGGATGAAGGGTTTAAACTTCACTTAGCAAACCCCGCTGCAATCCAACAATACTCAGGCTTAAAACATGCTGATGACCATAGTGATGCACGTTGGTTGGCTGAAAAACCAAAAGGGGTCAAATCTTGACTTCGGACATTGGTGGGCTAAATTTATAATTTAATACTTATTGAATAGATTACTATGTCTAGGCCGCTGCGAATAGAGTATGAGAATGCGTTTTATCATGTAATGAATCGTGGAAGAGGGCGCGAAAATACCTTTTTGAGCGATGACGACTTCAAGTATTTTTTATATTGCATTGAGCAAGCAAGCCTTCGGTTTAATATTGAAGTGCATTCGTATTGTTTGATGACCAATCATTACCACCTGCTAATAAAAACTCCCGATGCTAATTTAGGTCGAGCCATGAAGCATATTAATGGCCTTTATACTCAATACTTTAATAGAACACATAACACAGATGGTGCACTGTTCAGGGGCCGATACAAAGCCGTGTTGGTGGATGCTGATAACTACTTATTGCATGTTAGCCGTTATATTCATCGCAACCCAATTGAAACGAGCACCCCGCTGGTAGATGACCTTTCTAAGTATCAATGGTCTAGCTATTCGGCTTTCATTAAAAGGGGAGCGGTGCCTAAATGGCTCGTTCGAGATTTTATTTTTTCGCTCCAAGGAAAAAAGCGTAAATATACTGCTTATAAACAGTTTGTTGAATTTGAAAACAATAAAGAAATAAGCGCTTTTTATGGTGCTAAAAAGTTATTGTCAGTGCTAGGCAGTGAGGACTTTATTGAAAACATAAAAGACCATATCGCATCACCTAATAGTGAAAGTAAGCTTGTTGTTAAAGAGTACTCAGCAGATGATGTAATTGCTTACCTAGCTCAATACTTTAGTGTTGAAGTAGATGATATAGTAATGGTTAAAAAAGGGCGAAAAGAGAAAAATTTACCCCGTTGGTTTGCTATTAAATTGTGCCAAGATTTAACGGGATTAAATTTGCAGGCATTAGCAGGTATCTTTAATGTTCAGCATTATTCAGCTATATCCAAAACTGTCGGCAGGTTGAATGCTTTAATGGTTGAAGATAAGAAGGTTAAATTACAATACGAAAAACTTCGAGATTGTTTGATGTGTGAAGTCAAGATTTGACCCTTTTCTTTTCTTTTCATTAATCGTTGACCTAAGTTGCACCTCTTCAAGTTTAATTGATGCCACACGCTGCTTAAAATCATAATAACTTGAACGCGGAACATTAAATACGCTACAGACCATTTCCACAGACTCATGCTCACTTAATTGGTCTATCAACGAATATTGTTCATCTCGTCTGACATTAAGAGAGCGGTAGCCTTTTTTAAAATTGTTTTTTCTCTTTCAAGGCGATTAACTTTAGCTTCAAGCTCCTGAATTCTCAGCTGTTCAGGAGTAAGCGCTTTAGAGTTTGGTGTTGTGCCACCACGCTCATCTTGTAATTGCTTAACCCAACGACGAAGAGCTGTTTCACCGACTTCTAGTGAGCGAGCAGCTTCTGGGAGTGAGTATCCTTCATCAAGGACTAATTTTGCTGAATCAAGTTTAAACTCTTGAGAAAAAGAGCGACGTTGTTTTGTCATAGAACACCTCTGTTTGAGTGGTAATAATACCACCTAAATTTGTGTCCGGTTTCATTGAATCACAACAAGTGAATAGTTCATATTTATATCCGTTATATACATTAACTACTGTATATAACAAAGCACCTGTTAAAAATAATTTTAACAAAGCTCACTAATTGGGCTGAAAAAAGTATCAGCATCACAAATAAATGTAGCAGTAAAGTTGAGATATACATATTTCACGTTATTACACGAGATAGCTTCGTATTCCTTATTTAATTGCTTGAGTGCTTCTGAAAAAATTTCAGTTTTATTTTATAGTCAAATTTTCGAAGTCTTGCGCCTCTAAACTAAAGCTAGACAGCACGTATCGTATTTGCCTAAAAGCTTCTAAAACCAAAGGGGTATTCATTAGAAAGGTCGGTTAAGTTGGCGCTGTGTTTTCTTGATCTTTTTATTCTGCATAATGGGTGAGTTTTTTGACAGTTGACCTCTTACCATCACTAAATTTAAACTGGATGTTTTTTGTTCTCATATTGTTGACAAAAAATTTGAGTCGGGTAGCCTACATTTCACTTTAATATGCACACTACAAGGACTGTAATGTTTTGTAATACCGAACTCGATTGTCTTCATGATTCAATCAACATTGCTTATTATTTATCTGAGCCTCTTTTTTATATTTGTTTTTTAGCTATTAGCCTGTCTTTAAAAAATATACCAGGGCGCTATTGGTTGGTGAGCTTTCTCGTTTGCTGTTTAGTCTCATCAGCTTTTTATAACATGTATCCCCTTGCGGGGAGCTTTCTTCCTTTCTCCATTGAATATTATCAAGCATATCTACTAACCGCTCGTTTAATATACAACTTTAGTGTTTTTATATTACTGCCTGCATTTTTATTTAATTTATGGAGTAGCAAAGTGCTTAATACTTCTGCTGCGAGCATTCTTTTATCATGGCGAGGTCGAGTAACGCGAAGTATTTATTGGTTTGTTGCTGTGTCTAATGCCGTTTTGTTTATATCAATTATTCATGGACTATCTAATATGGGGGATTACCCTATGGAAGAAACGTGGTTCTCTACAGGGCTTATGTACTTAACCTTGTTTGTAGTATTAGGGTGCTTGATTTGGATAAATCTTATGGTGACAATTAAGCGTTGGCATGACCTTAATATATCTGGCTGGATGACGTTATGCTTTTTAATTCCTTTTATTGGCTCGATTAGTTGTATTATTTACTTAGGTTTTGCGAAAGGTAAGCAGAAGGCAAATCGTTTTGGTGAAGCGCTCACTCAATAAAGTACAACAGCTAAGCTAAGTGGTGAGTATTTTGCTCAATACGAGGGTGAAAATTACGAAGGTTAAACCTGACTTCATTTATATAAATAAAGTCAGGGTTGTTAATCCAATTAGCAGCGTTATATTTTTCACTCATCGAATTAGCATCTACTAACCAATTATCGCCGGATACCATTCGGCTAGCACAATCCCAAATAAACCCACCAAGAATATAATGGATATCTAAACCGTAACCCAATTGAAACGAGTATACCCTTGGTAGAAGAGCTTGTTAAATATAAGTGGTCTAGCTATTAAGCTTTCATTAGAAGGGCAGCGACGCCCAAATGGCTCGTTCGAGATTTTATATTTTCGCTCCAAGGCAAAAAGCGTAAATATGCAGCTTATAAGCAGTTTGTGGAATTTGAAAACAGGGAAGAAATAAGCGCTTTTTATCGTGCTAAAAAGTTATTGTTGGTTCTGGGCTGTGAGGATTTTATTGAAAACATAAAAGGACTATATCGCATCACCAAATAGTGAAAGTAAGCTTGTTGTTAAAAAGTACTCAGCAGATGATGTAATTGCTTACGTAGCTCAATACTTTAGTGTTGAAGTAGATGATATAGTAATGGTTAAAAAGGGGCGAAAAGAGAAAAACTTACCCCGCTGGTTTGCCATTAAATTGTGCCAAGATTTAACGGGATTAAATTTGCAGGCGTTAGAATATATTTTTAATGTTCAGCATTATTCTGCAATATCTAAAACGGTGGGTAGGATGAATGCCTTAATGATCGAAGATAAAAATGTTAAATTACTATTTGAAAAACTCGAAAGTGCTTTGATATCTGATGTCAAGATTTGCTCCCTTTCTGGACCCCTTTCTGCAGTCGAGCCCTTACAGCATATACTTCAATATCTTGCCATCCTTCACATCCAGATGTTACAGCACTAATAATAAGGAAAAAGCACATCGACAAGGTTATGATGTTGGTTGATAGTTGAGCGGTTATCTTTTACAAGTTCTAAATGGGAGAATAAGGACGTAAGGAATATAAAGCGATGAAATTTATAGTATTAGATCATAAATTATAAATGTTTACAAAGTATGATCCTGCCCTGCATGTTAGACACTCCATTAAAACAAAGCTATACCTATATTAACTACTTTTTTGATGAATTTAATTTATGAAACGATCAGTTATTGGGTTATTGAGTGTAATATTTATTTTAAGTGCTTGTAATAATAGTAATGAAAAGAATAATAAGGTCAATGAGCCCCCTACATCGGTAACGGATCCTGTAAAAGATCCAATCACTTCTTTGCTAATTACAAGTACTACAGGTGGGAGTAAAGGGATAGGAAGTTGGACCACATTTGATTCAAGCTCCGTAAGCGTAAAGGATGTTGTAACAGCTGAAGGAGGACCCATACCAAGCTCTGTCCCCTTAGATATGGGAGTAATTGATGCCCAGGCGGGGTTTGCTTTTAATTCTGTTACAGGTTTGTTTTACGGGATTATACCGAATAGATTACGTGGTGATGTTGTTGTATTTGATCCAAAGAAAGATAGCCTAGAGCATGTTGCAACAATTCCACCTATTTATATTGCCGATGCTAGTAAGCCTTTATCGCAATACTTTACTGCACCAGCTATAAGTCCTGATGGCCGTTCTTTAATGATGATTGCACAATCGGGAGGTCCGAATTTACCGCAGCCTCCTGTAGACAGTAGCCAGGTGACATCGGGGGCATTAGTCCATCTTAATATTGATGTGAGCAGTGATGGTTATGGGCAATTCACGCCGGTTTATGGAATGTATGAATTTGGTCAAAATAAAGACTACAAACAAAGAATAAATAAAGTATCTATGGTACCTCTTCTTGCGAGCACGCCGATAGGGGATGTGATTTTTTTGGTATCAAATTTTACTGCCAGTGCTTATAGCGTAAAAAATAATACGCAATTGAATTATGATGTTCCTGCCAAGGCTTTTGCGATTGCACCAAGTAATACGTTAGATTGGTCGAAGCCATGGGGTCTTGTTGATATAAATAGCAATAATATAGATGATGATGATGTCAATGCAGTACTTGGTCAGCCAGCTCCTCAGGCTAGCTATGACATTACGCGCAATGAGTTTGTGTTTGCTACAGAGCAAGCGCCAGATAATACCTGGATCTATCAAAAAGATGGCCCTGCTGTCGCGGTAAATAGCGTTGATATTGGTGTATTAAATAGTAGCCGAGGCGCAAAAAATCCGGTTGCAATAATTAGGCAGTATGGGTCTGATTATTATTTACTTACAGCAGGGGATGGGCCAAATATTGCGCCGGAACTCGATGCGGCAGCTTTTTTTGAAATTACAAATACAGACCAACTATTAGATCGTGCAAGGCTAAGTGCTTACTGGACTGGCAAAAGTGAACGCCGAGTACCAGTTGGTTTGTCTTCAAGCCGAACAACGGGTTATCACTTTGTTAATGCAACGTCTACTATTGGCGCAAACCAATTTGATAATTACATTGTGAGTAAATTTTGGGGTGACATTGATAATTTGCCCGTAACAAGCAATTCTGAGTTTTTAGATACTAGCCTTGAATCACTTTTACAAGACGCAGGAGTGATGCCATCACTCATTGATCGCTATGACTACAATGGTTTGGCACGTAAAAATTTATTCAATGGAAGTGTAAATGATGGTTATTTGATTAATGGTGTGCCTGCCATAGGTGGTTTGCCAGCTGAGCCAAGGGCAGACCGCTATGTAGTGAGTCTGGCTACACTAGGTGGTAAGCATGGTCATGGTGCAATTATAAAGTATGACCGTGTGACTGCTGAAGTGGTAAGTGTTCCCTTAGGTAACGCCACCGCAGGGTTTCCTTTAGGCAAGCCCTTGCAGCTAGAAAGCGGTGTTGTTCTAGGGGGGACGTTAAATCGAGTCAACTCAGGGGTGAATCCACAGCGCAGCAATGTTGGGGTATGGACTTTAGATATTACGACAAAAAAAATACAAGATTTTGCACTACCAGATACCGATTCTGAACGAAACGATGGGCGCTGGTACACTCGTGCGGTGAACCCTCCAAAAGGGTTTGCTAAAACAAAAAACGGTCAAATTTGGGGCACAGTCGTTTACGAGATATTTGATCCAATCTCGCCCTTTATTGCTGGTGCTGAGTATTATCCATATGTTGCAGGGCTACTCTCGTTTGATGCAAAAACAGGTCAGCCGAGTGGTGAATTGTATTTATTTGGTGAGAGTGAAAGCATTCTTGATGCAGACTTTACTGGCGCAGTTGCACATGATGATAAACTAAGCTTTATTACCCCAGCACTGCGAGTAGAAGATAACGGTGCAAAAGGCCAGCGATTATGGTTTGTGGATGTTAATAATAGAGATGCAAACGGTCGGCCAGATAGTAATTTTATTTTATTTTCGCCTGAAGCAAGCAGTGTTGCTGCTGGCGCATGGAAGATCCCCTTTGCTGCCGCTGCTGATAATGAGTCGGGCGATTTTTATGTTATGACTACTGCAATTGAAAATGATACTGAAGTTCGCATTCATAAGGCTGTGTTAGGCGAGTTAATTTCTTCTGAAATATCAATTTCCACGGTAGTGTCAGGACCTAAAGACGGATTAACTGACTTACCAGGGACACCTTTGTTCCAAGCATCTGATGGTTTATTTTATTATTTAACAAATAACGCTAAATTAATGCTTTTTAATCCAAATAACAGCACAGTAACCGTGCTAGCTGACTTTACTTTAAATGAAACGATAACTAGTGCAAATGGTTTTATTACAGAACCTGAGCAAGGCGTTATTATGGGGATTGTTTCAGATAGCAGCTTTACACAACCTTCTATTTATCGAAGAGCTTTCTCATTTAATCTTGATGAAAAAACTTGGTTCACCGTTGATGTAACAAAAAATACAAGTGTGGAAGATCAGTATTTAGGAATAACCGCAGTTGTTAAATAGCGAAGGTTAAAGGGGTCAATGAGTGACCCCTTTTCTTTAATACTTTGAGCCATGAAAGTAGCATTAGGCTGCTTGATTTGGATAAATCTTATGGTGACAATTAAGCGTTGGCATGACCTTAATATATCTGGCTGGATGACGTTATGCTTTTTAATTCCTTTTATCGGTTCGATTAGCTGTATTATACCCAAACCACCTCAAGATGCAGACTTCAGCGTTTCACAGGTGTTTAATATCAAGGCGTTACTTTGCAATAATGGCAGCCCCTTTTAAGAAGTAACAACGATGAGAGTAAGCGCCTGTGAAACGCCCAACGGGTTGGTTTAAAAGCGATTCATACTGCGTTATTGATTTTAACAAGGGAACAACCATTATTTGCAATCAATGCCTTGCCTGAATCGCTTTTAACTCCAACTGAAACTGCATCTTGAGGTGGCTTGGGTATATTTACTTAGGTTTTGCGAAAGGTAAGCAGAAGGCAAATCGTTTTGGTGATGCGCTCACTCAATAAAGTACAACAGCTAAGCTAAGTCGTGAGTATTTAGCTCAATACGAGGGTGAAAATTACGAAGGTTAAACCTGACTTCATTTATATAAATAAAGTCAGGGTTGTTAATCCAATTAGCAGCGTTATATTTTTCACTCATCGAATTACCATCTACTAACCAACTATCGCCGGATACCATTCGGCTAGCACAATCCCAAATAAACCCACCAAGAATATAATGGATATCAACACCATTAAGCTTGCTGTGGCGATTGTAATAATTTTATTAGTTGTAGTTTCGGCATGCCTTACCAGCTCAGCAATTAGTAAAGGGATCACATAAGAGCAAATACTTACAGCTAGCACGGTTGGACCGGTAAATGTTGTGGTATCAACTCCTAAAGTACCAAATAGTAAGAACCAAGCAAAAATCATCAGCCGAAAAAACAGTACACCATTAGCTGCGAGGTATAAGCGTATTGCCCATATTTTATGAAGGCTAATATTACGTTTCTTGGCGGCTCTAACAGCTAATATGCTTGATAAAATAACCACGCAACCACCAAATATAGTTAGTCCTTGCATTAAGGTGTTGCCGACGGTTCCTCTGGCTATCATAAGGTACATACCTGCTACAGAGATGGTACAGGCTAACAATACGAACACGCGGCCATTATAGCGATGAAACTTAGTATACTTTGCTCTTATTGCGGGTATGAGCTGTAAGCTACCGCCAATTATCATCACGATGGCGAGTAATACATGTACCGCATACATTGAATTACCGATGGGGTCGCTGGCAACATAGGCGGTGCTATTTAGACGACTCCAGCCAGATATTCCCGTAGTGATCCCCGTAAGCCCGTACCCTAAGGCGAGGTAAGTAACAAAGCAGATTTGTGCCATCAATAGGCACGTGAACCATATTTTTTTACTGTTATTGAGCAGTGTATTTGGTGTTATTTTAATTTTAGGCATTGGTGTTTTCTTTTTATCAATGATACAGATAACACCAATATAAAGGGCTTGTAGGGCGGTTTCTTATCAAATTCGGAATTTGAGCAACGATATATTGATAAGTTTTTGCAATTAGCGAGGGCGGTATAGACATATTCACTAACAAAGTTTTTTTGCCAATATGTATGTTAATTTGTACTATGTAATTCAGCCCACGTTGTTTGTTAAAACGTCATTTTAAGAGCACGCTATTATGCAAAATTATTCCCCTTATTATCTTCTTCTTTTTGTTTGTATGGGGTTAATGTTTTTAAATGCGTTGAAAAAAGATAAGCAGCTGGTTCATTATTTATTTGTGGTATTTTGTGGCTCCCTTTGTATGGTGGGGGCGCAAAAAATTAGTGCACCAAGCTTGGGGGAATATCAGTATTTTATTGGCTTATTTACTTGTGCAACATGTAATGCATCATGGTTAATATCACGGGTTTTATTCCGTGAGCATAACCCTATTTCACGCAGACATGTGGCAGTTGCTGTAACCATCGCGCTGTTGATCATGTTTAATCAAACATGGCACTATTTAGTTAGCCTTGATCCGCAAGCACTTTCTAGCAGTCATGTAATGTGGCGGTTAAAACAAGGCATGAATGAAATAACAGGTTTACTTTCATCGTGCATTTTAGTGCTTTCTTTTTGGGAGTCGATGAGAGGCTTTAATAGCAAAACGCACGCTCAAAAAGTGCAATCAGTGATTTTTGCTAGTGCGTACTTTTTAGCTGTTTTTAATGCCAGTATATTACCTGTATTTATATTTAGCCCAGCTGAAATTGAGCTTTATAACCCCATAATTATTACTTCATCTGCGCTGTTAATTGTATTAGCGATGCAAGCAGTCATGGCACTTCAAGCAAGTATCTCCAACAAGCAAACATCACCTCAAAATTATGAGAGTGAGGTTGGTTTTGATAGCGATGAAGTAAAGCATCTTAGCAATAGCACTCATCATCAAGAGCAAGTACCGACTGAGTTGATAGCTGGTATTTCTGAACTCATAAACAAAAAAAAGCTATTTTTACAAACGAATCTTAAAATTTCAGATTTTGCGCAAGCGCTGATGGTGCCTGAATATAAAATTAGCAGGGCGATTCGCTTTCACTATAAAGTAGCTAACTTTAACCTGTTTATTAACCAATACCGTGTAAATTATGCGAAAGCATTATTAGCAAGTGAGCAAGCTAAAGAGTGGAGTATTTTGAGTATTGCACTTGAGAGCGGCTTTTCGTCTCTGGCGACCTTTAACCGGGTGTTTAAAGCTATCGTAGGGATTATTCCTAATGAATATCGAAAACAAAATAGTGACTATCAAAGTCCGATCCTTGCAGGGCTGGTTGAGTAGATACTTATTGATTCTTAGTAATATGCATTAGGTTGTATTAACTATCGTAGGACTGTCTTGAATTATTTAGCCCACCTTTATTTAGCAAAACCTACTGCCGACTCACATTTTGGGAATTTACTGGGAGATTTTGGTGGCCAACGGCAGTTAACACAGATACCCGCCACGGTTAAAAATGCGCTAGATAATCATTATTTAGTCGATAAATTCACAGATTCACACCCTTTTGTAAAAGAAGCGAAACAGTATTTTTCTCCTAAGCGTAGGCGCTTCGCAGGGGTTGCGATTGATGTGTTGTTTGATCATTTTCTTATTCAGCATTGGCATACTTTTAATCAACAACCACTAAGTGACTTTAAGCAAACCAGTTATGAGCTTTTGGGTAAACGTATACCCGTTATGCCAGCGCGAATGCAGCGCGTAGTAACCAGCATGACAGAAAACGATTGGTTTAAAGAGTACGAAACTGTCGATGGGGTGGGGCTGGCGCTTGATAATATTGCTGCGCGGATTCGTTTTACTAACACCTTTACTGGCGCTGCTGAAGATATTACCCGTTATTACACTGAATTAGATGCTATTTTTTTAGCATTCTTCCCTGAGTTGATTAAGCATGTGAATCAATGTGCTCTTGAGGGAGCTTAAGATGGTAACGTAAATGGTTTTTAATGTAGGTCAGGCTTTAGCCTGAAAGTTATGTGAGATAGAAGTATCGCTTTGGCGGAATTAATTTTGACCTAAATAAAAAATAATTCCGCTAAAATCGTCTTGATTGATGGCTAAACCTGGCTTACTCATCAGGCCCTTTTAACGTGAAAACTAAATGCCTACGCATGTCTTTTAAAATAACGCCTTTTTTTAACATCGCGCCACTTAAGCGTTTTTGCCATTTTAATAGATCGGGTTCTGCCGCTTCTAACGCTTGCTGATCTTCAAACTGGAAGCACAGTAGCAAAGAACTTGGAAATAAGTGATATTGCACATCAAACCAGCATTGTAACATGCCAGGGATTTCAGTACGGGCTTGTTCTTCAAGTGTATCAGCAGTTTTTATTACCACTGCTTGTTGTTTTATTTGCACTGCAGAAAGTTTTTTCATCGTTTTAATCCAATTAGAGGCTAAAAATGCAGCCAGATAGGTGGATTATAACCGAGCTTGCAGAGTGCCAACAACTTTAAGCAAGAGTTAAGCTAAATCTTATCCAAAAGCTAAGTCACATGGGCTATTTGTTGTAGATGCAGAACTTGCGAATTGGTGGCTAATTTACTGTGATTTATTATGAAAAAAGGTGTATGAAATAAATCTATTTGCAACTTAAAATCTCGTGCTTTTGGGTTGAAGCCGAACTTGCGGTTTAACACGAGCCTATTGCAGTTCGATATTTATCACGACAAATTAGCTCCACAATGCAGAGGAAGTGACAATACCAATCGGCATAAATATTTGAACAATTTAACTAATTAAATCAAGGGTGCAGCGTCGTTAAGTTTTTATTTAAACCAACCCTTTGGGCGTTTCACAGGCACTTACTCTCAGCGTTGTTACTTCTTAAAAGGGATAGCCATTGTTGCAAAGTAACGCCTTGATATTAAACCCCTGTGAAACGCTGAATTCTGCATATTGAGGTGGCTTGGGCATATAAAACAGCTACAACGCAAATATAAACACTATGATCCTAGTGGTTGTTTTGATAAAACCAGACCTTTTGCCCTAAGTGATAAATCGCACCAGCTTATCATCACAGTAAACAGCAATAAGTAGCAGTACAAGGGCAAGTAATGGTACATAAATAAACGAGGCTACTACGTCACCTCGCATAACGACGTTGAGTATCAACGGCATCAGGATGATCACAGTGGCGATGATGCGATAACAGATCAGTAAGGCTTTATTGAGCATGGGCTATTCATTGTGTTTGCTAATATATGGGCTATTTTAGAAACAAATGGTTAGCGGCACAAAAGGATAATATTCACTCGATGGGTGAGCAGCATTCATCTATTGTGTAGCAGTAGGTCTGACTTTTTTAGCCAATTGATAAAACATTGAATATCGTGGCGTTCAGCATCTTCTTGTCGATAAACTGCATACAGTGATTTTGGGTAGGGCATAAATTCATTAAATGGTGCGACAATCATCCCATGACTCAGTGACGTGTTTTCAATAGGGAACATGGCAAGTGTCATACCTAATCCTTGTGTGGCAGCATTCATTGCAGACTCGTAATCATTAAATGTAAGTGAGCGTTTGCTACTGTTGAGTGTTACCCCCATGGCTTTTGCCCATTGCTGCCATGCGTCGTCAATATAGGTAAAGTCAATTAACGGTAATTGACTAATATCTGTTAATAATTGAGGTTGGTGTTGTTTGGCAAAGGTGGGTGAGCATACTGCTGCCACTTGAATATCAACGAGTTTTTGCGTCATAGTATTAGGCCAATTACCATCACCTAGCCTAATCGCTAAGTCGATATCATCGTAGCGCAAGTCCGACAGCTTATTCCCTATTTCTATTTTGATTTCTATATCTGGATGGGCAGCTTGAAATGCACCAAGTTGTGGGATAATAATGTTACTGGCTAAGGAAGTGAAACAAGATATTTTAAGGGCAGGGGACGAAAAGTGGTGCTGCAACTTTTTAGTACCATCTTCAAACTGGTTTAGCCCTCGCTGCACATATTTTAAATACATTTCGCCTGCTGCATTGAGTGCTACACCACGGCTTTTTCGTTGAAACAAAGCAAACCCTAAATGCCCTTCAAGCGCTTTTATTTGGTGGCTAACAGCTGATGGAGTAATAAATAATTCTTCACTGGCGGCTTTAAAGTTTTCTAGACGTCCAGCGGCTTCAAAAATACTTAACAGGTGAAGGGGAGGGTATTTATGTTTCATTTATAATGATGCCGAGCTGCAATTTACTCAAGCATAAATTAAAAACAGCAATAGGTGAATATAATTCAATATAAAGTGAGTGCTGGCTTGCCTTTACTGCGCTTTATTATTGGTGTTATTTAGCTTTATTGAATTTATCAGTGGCAAAAAGATCTGGTTTGATTGGGGTGAATATAAGTGTTTATTGCTAGTTATTAGTTTTGCATATGAGATTATAATACCAGTAATGATCGTCTGTAACTTTAGTTGATAATGATAAAAATGTGCCCCAACCTCAAGTCATCGCTTATAACTGCTTTTTTACTTTCCTTTTTGAGCGGATGTGGGGGGAGTGATGAGCATAAGTCTCCTATTATTGATCCGCCAATCACAGAAGTAATAAATCAAACGCCAATTTTATTGTCAGCGCCTTTGGATGCGCATGAAGGGCTGATGTATCGTTATTCATTAACTTTTAAAGATCCTGAAAACGACCTAGTTACTGTTACACCTAGTTTGCAGCCAGACTGGTTAGTATTTGATGCTACGACGCAAACATTCTCAGGAATACCTGCTTATAAAGATGTGGGTGAGCACATTATTACGTTTCAGTTTAGTGATAGTGAAAACCAGCAAACAAAACAGCAAGTTTTTAAAGTACAAGAACGAGTAAATACACCACCAATTTTAATAACGACAAAGGCTGCCGCCAGAGCGGGTGAAGCATTTTCATTAACTCTGCAAGTAAGTGATGTAAACTCAGATCCAGTTAGTGTATCTATTGCTGAACTGCCTAATTGGCTGTCTTTTAATAGCCGTTCTTTTGAGCTAACTGGGATAGCAACAGACGCTGATGTTGCTGAGTTAACGTTAAATGTGTCTTTATCAGATGCTCGTGTGACAACAGTTAAACAATTAATTATCACCATTTCACCTAGTTATGTTGAAACGGCTTTGGTTTCTGGTAATGCGTTAGATGTACCAAACAGTGAGCTATTATTAGACGCAGCGTTAGCTGAAGTTGATGCACATAGTTTGCGCTTTCAAACCATCAAACAAGCATTGTTTCAATATGATTCACAGAGCCCATTAACGGCACTAAGTTGGAACCCAACATGGGATGCGACCTTATTAAAAGCAAAGTATCCGTTTAATCAAACTGTGCTCTATACAAACAATAGTTGGCAACAAGGGTATGAAAGTAAAGAGCAGCCTTTAGCTATTGCAGGCAATAATCAAGATAACAGCGGACGTTATTTAGTTTTTGGTAGTAACCCATTTCGCACTGAAATTAACCAACAAATGCAGGCATTTTTGGGTAATGGCTCTACATGGTTAGCAGGGCGCAACATTAATTTGGCTGAGCCGCTTAAATTAGTTATGGCGCAACTTGATGAGAGTTATTACTTTAAAGATCAAAGTCAAACACGTTTATGGTTCGATACCCACTTTGCCGACAAAGTGAGTTATAACGAAGCTGGCGCATGTGATAATACAGCGCTAACAGGCTGCTTAACTGACGACATTGATGTATTAATTATTTCGCAGCACCTGCGTACAGAACATAACACTGAGATAATAGCAGCAGCGGTAAAACAAGCTCTAGCGCGAGATATAGCGGTACTTTATATTCAACGAGATGGTAGTCAAACACCGTTAGGACAAGCCTTGTTTGAGCTTATGAATATAAATGTTATTGCAGATAATTACTGGCATCGACTAGAGCTGAAAGATTGGGATTCAAACGTACTTAACAATACTTTACCCGCAGCGGCTCAAGTAGTTAAAGATCTACTGTTACGATTTAAAAACGATAGCTTCACTGTCGACCTTTCGAGCTGTGATACACGCAGTTGCCCAGATCAAAGCCAGTACCAACAACAGTTTGCTGATGCCGCAGAAATTATCAAAAATGACTTAAGAGAGTTTGATCTTAATAAACGTATGATATTTGAAAGTGAGGGACATCGTTTTCATAAGTTACTAGCGTTATTAGGCGATCACTATCGCCAAACAGTCATATTTCCGATGGATAAACTAAGTAGTGATACGAATGCTTTTTTTAAATCATTATTTGCTGATCATTCGGTTGTGAATCTACGAAAAGTGAACCCAAAGCAAACCGACATGGGAAATTTTAGCCGCAGCGATTTTAGCCATGTAACGCCTAAAGTGGTAACCGTGACTATGGTAAGCAAACCCAAATTTCGCTCTGCTGGGGTATATGCTTTACCTGGGCAAACGTTTTCTATTACTCGCACTGATAATCAAGCGGTATCTACCAAAATATTTGTTAATTCACTACGCGATGGTGCCACTCATTTTATGAGCGAAAATGGTTATAACCGACCGTCTAAATTACAATCGATTCATGTTCCAGTTGCTAGCAATGAAACGGTATATTTTACGTCACCTTATGGTGGGCCTATCCAAGTTGAGTTTGATAAAAATAATATATCGGTCAGTTTTAAGTTTGAAAGTGTAGGGCAGCATCCATATTGGCGAAGCCCCGTTGATGATGTGCTTTTTGCAGAGCAACTAGAAAAAGGCGATTTCGATTGGGCTGAAGTGGCAACGGATGGCTTTGAAATACATTCAAAACTTGAGAAAATGCGACAATCGATTAATGAAGGTTACTGGCCAATCGCTTCTGACTTTGCTAATGCGGTTGTGCGTTATACGCATAATTACCCTCATGTGTTAGCGGGCTTTAAAGGTCCTGGTATTTCTGTGATTAATGAGATCCATGACTTTGCCACTAGCCGTAATCTTGAAGTGCAAACAATTGATATTGTAAAGCACATGAATGCAGATCAACCTACATGCGGTTGGGGGTGTTCTGGTAATCCATATGATGCAGGTTGGAATTTTAACCCTGTTGGTCATGGTGATATTCATGAGCTTGGCCATGGGTTAGAAAAAGGGCGTTTTCGTATAGATGGGTTTGGCGGTCATTCAAATACAAACTTTTATTCTTATTACACTAAATCGCTTTTTGAAGATGAGACAGGTAATTCAGCAAACTGCCAAAGTTTACCGTTTGAAAGTTTATTTAACCATTTACAACATAGTAAAAAGCAGCCTGATCCATTTGCTTACATGCAAGGGTTGGCTATGTCCGAATGGTCACAAAGTCATGCCATTTACCTACAAATTATGATGGCGGCACAAGCATATAACAAACTTGAAAATGGTTGGCATTTATATCCACGACTACACATTATAGAACGTGCTTTTAGCCAAGCCGATAACAATGAGAGTAATTGGCAAGCGCAAAAAAATGCATTGGGCTTTAATGACTACACACTCGCAGAGGCAAAGTTGATAACTAATAATGATTGGTTACTGATTGCATTGTCAGAGGTGACGTCGCTTAATTTAAGCAATTATTTTACTCTGTGGGGAATGGCAACTTCGGCTAAAGCGCAGCAGCAAGTTAATAGTAAAAATTATCCCGTATTAGGCGATGTGTATTTTGCTGCGAGTGAAAAAGGTTATTGCAGTTCGTTAAATCACACTCAAGTTGAAGTGGATGGTGCGCAAATATGGCCAAACAATTAATAACCTGTCTATAAAAGAGCAGGCCGAAAGTGTTGTTTCGACCTGTTTTATGTCGTTAATTTGATATTACATACCCAAGCCACCTCAAGATGCAGAATTCAGCGTTTCACAGTGGCTTAATATCAGCGTTACTTTGCAACAATGGCAATCCCTTTTAAGAAGTAACAATGATGAGAGTAAGTCCCAGTTAAACGCTCCGCGGGTTGATTTTAAAGCGATTTATACTAGGTTACTTTTATAAGGGATCGATTTTAACAATAGAACCATTATTACTAGCAATCAATGCCTTGCCTAAATCGCTTTAAATTCCGACGACGCTCGCACCTTTAGGTGGTTTGGGTATATGAGCTACTTCATTGAGCGCCATGCAAATGTAGAAGCGGCGATTACAACGGCGGTAGCAATACCTAAATAAAGAGTCTCTAAGGCGCCGCCAAATTCAACAGCATGCTCTAAAAATACGATAACCAGTACGACAGAAGTGACTTGCACGAGTGTTATTTTTAAGTCATGAAAGTCCTTGATGTGGAATGCGGCTAAAAATTGAATCTCATTTGACTTAGGGGGCGCTATAAATAGACGATACAAACTGATGGCGATAACTTGTAATGTGATCCCGATTAAGAGTAAATCGAGAATTTTAAGTAACTCTACTATGAGTTCTTTCCCACCTTTAGCCGAGTCAGGCAAATTGAATATAGTTATTTTTACTATATTAAACACAATATTAATGCATGACACGTAAACCAGCAGTGCTGATAATGCTGCGGTGATTACGGCTATGATGACTAAAAATCGACTATTTTGAAAAATCTTTTCCATGTTATCCAACTTATAACTTTACTAATGCCTATACGAATTTTAGTTTAACAAAGTTTACTTAATAGGTATTTTTATTTATTCGTTTTGGGGGGCGTGGGGAATTTGATTGAACCACTACCAGCTTGGTAAAGCTAATAGTGGTTTATGATTCTCGTTATAATGCTTTTAAGCTTTTTTCTAACATTGCTTGAATTTGTTTAACTATCTTTGCTTCTGTTTCTGGTTCAAATTGTGCAATGCGTGGAGTATGGATATGCCCTGTGGGAATGCTTGAATTTAACTCGTTACGCAGGCGAATACTGCGATACGAAATTTCATTCGATAGGTAGCCACCACCACCGCCTTTTACTGCAATGGCATTTTTTAGTTTATTCAAACTGTTGGGTTCAAATGCTTTTTCAAGTGTAATGACTTTGTGGTTATCATTTATGGTAAATGGCCCTTTAGCTTGTTGTATTTGTGTAACGGGTAGGCTGAATTCTACAAATTCGTTACCCGGTAGCGGGCGCTCGTTTAAGCTTGGTATTTTAGGGGCTGTTGCTGTGCCACCATAAACAATATTGGCGTTGTCTGGAGCGGTGACGCTGCGGCGTTTGCCCGGAAAGCGCTCAAGGTCAAAGTCTTTACCCCCCATACTTACAGTTACTATCATATCGACATTATTTAGTGCGTAGTAAGGTGCAAGTAGGGCTTCAATAATGCCTTGATCAAAATCTTCGTAGCGCACAGGCACCATCACGGTATTTATTTCTGCGCTAATGCCTTTATAAGTGATCACTTGTCCGTCTAATAATAATGCGGCTACGCCAGATGGATTACTTTGGTTGATGTTTCGATCAAGTAAGAATGGGTCAAAACCAGTCAGTAAAATCTTCTTTTTCGTACTTTTAGAGTAGGCAAGGTCGGTGCGACCACGGCTGCCGTTTTCAAGCATGGTTAATAAAGTATTTTGCTCTGCTGGAGTAAGAGTAAACTTTGTGTCTGTGGTGCGAATTATTTTGCTCGAAAGTAAGCGAGCCCAGTATAGTTCGCGATCATCGTAACTTTTACTGGTTACAATACGGGTTTTAGCGTCTTGCCAAAGTTGGCTTGAGTAATCATGTATTAAGTCTGTTGCTTGCTTGAAGTTTTTTAGGCTTTTCCAGCTGTGTTCAAATTGCGTTAAATCATCAGAAAATGCAGCTAAAACCTGTGGCATTGCTGTTGCGGCTTTTTCAAGGCGTAACTCTTCAACTGTTAAGTTAGCGCTCAAGGTAGAAAAAGAAGATAGCATTAAGCTAGTGGCTAATAGTTGTTTGATCATGGAGGTCCTATGCTGTTAGCGCTATTTATTAGGCTTACTATCTTATTAATGCGTTGCTGGCGCAAATAAAATCGCTGAGTGCCGGTTAATACAAGCCAAGATGGGAAGTGAGCATATGCAGAGTTGGTATACCTTTGTACTAGCTTAGGCAAATTTAGTAATGAGCTTCGTTAGAAAACTATCATAAATCAAGAAGGAATAGGTTGGTGTGTAAAAGGTAAAGTTTTAAGTAGCTAAAGCTAAAAAGCTATTGGTGCTTAATGGTGAGGTTGGTGGGGTTAATCAAACGAGCTGCGATGAAAATAATATGCACAGATTGCTTTTTGACTGATCTAATAATTAAGTGAAGGCGTATTATGCTGCGTATAGGTTAATGTCAGTAATGGGTAAGTTTTTGAGTAACTTTATTTTCGCTTTTGTTTACAATTTATTGCAATTCTTTAACTTTCAACCTGTTATAGCACGCTCTTAGCTGAGATAATAAAAATAGCATAAAAACTGAATGGATTAATAATGAATAAATATATACTTACGCCGCTTGTGGCTGCACTTACAGTAGCATTAACAGCATGTGGCGGGTCATCATCTAATAGTGATAATACGACCCCTACAACACCTGGTTCTAATGGTGGGAATTCTAATCAAGCACAGACTATTTCACTACAAGCGCTTTCTTATCAATGCGAGATTGATACGCCTTACCAAGCTGACATCGTTTTTCATAATCAAGATGGTAACTCAATAGGTTCAGCAAAAACGGATGAACAAGGCCTATTTTCTGGTGAATTACCCACTGGCACTAAGCATCTTTCAGTATTAGGTGATGTGACGGACTATCAGCAAGAAGAATACACACAGATATTAACAGAGCTTGATATTGAAAATAGAAACAACCTAGGTAAGTTTTATTTCGAAAACTACAATCAAAATTGTGGTTGTGAGGAATATAGGGTGGATACAATAAACCTAGGTGATATTGCAGCTTACTATAAAGTATACAAAGCAGGGAATGAGCTTACAGATACAGTATATATTTGCCCAGGTGAAGAAAAACTCTATTTAACGGCAATTACTGAATCTGCTGTTGAAGCTAAAGCAGCCGTAATAGCAATACCTCAAGATTCCAAAGTTATCAAATTGACCGAAGCTGATTTTAGCCATGAAGGCGTAGAAGTGGCCGTACAGCAAACTCAAGAAAATGGCTATTCTAGCACAAGAGGTTATATCGAAGAGGCGAGTAAATATCAGTTTGTACAGTTCGTATCTTTTAGTGGTGATGATTCTTTATTCGTATTCCCAACAGTTACTGAGCATAACTTTTATGTTCAAGTTAACTCACAAAAAAGTAATGCGAATAATGTAGAAGTGAGCTTCAACAGCTACGCTCGAAGCAGTGTCAATGCTGATGGCAGTTATATACCTACAGATTTACCAGAGATATCATCGGGGTTGGGCTTCGATTTAATGCAGTTTGCAAACGATTCGCAGTTAAACTTTGATTTTAGTAATGTCGATGAGAGGTTTGCTAGAGCGCGCTGGGGCTATAGCTTTTTGGTGAGTGATGCCGCTGAAACTCGATTTGATTGGGATATCAGTGGCGGTGTTTCAGGGCAAATCCCTAACTTGTCTTTTGGCAGTGTTTTTCCTGAACCTGTAGACCAAGTGGTGTTGGAAGAGTTAACTTTATTGCTATATGGTTATGGTGGCAATGCGACTGATGCTCAAAGCTATGCAAAATTATTAGATACGATAGCTGAAGGTGGGCATATAACTAAACCTGAGTTTAGTAATTATGTGTATTTATTTATGAGTGCACAGCTAGACTAATATAAAAATAAAAATAAAAATAAAAATAAAAATAACAAAGGCCGTTCTCGTGGCCTTTGTTATTTTTGCAACTGAAATGAAAGATAGAACAGCCATATCGTTTTTTTGAAAATAAGTTCGTCTTTTTATACGCCTGTATTTACCTCTTTAATTACAGCTTATCCGCTATAAAAAAGCTTTTTACTTGTACTTGCTCTTTGATGGTGAGTGGAATATTTAAAGCTTGGCACTGTTCGCGTAAATATTTTAAAAACGCATTTGTGAGTGTTTTAGTACAGTCATTATCAGAAAAATAATGACCCGAATTCTGCAAGTGGGTAATGATATTTTCAATGTGTTTCGTTTTTACAGTATTACCTGACTTAACGACTTCCTCAGTGACAAAATTTGACAGTGCTTTTGGGCAATAAAGGCTTAACGCAATACCTTTAGACAAAACAGAAAAAATGCGCGTAAACACGTTATTATTAAATAAAGGAATTTCTAATCTATCAAGTACTTTTTGTAATTTATCGTTTAACGAAGTCACAGGTTGCTCATTTAAAGCTTGTGAATTTGATGTCTCATCATGAGGCAAATTAATAATCACACAGTTGGGGTGAGCACCCGTGATGAGATGTTTTTTGGGATGAAAAATATAACCGCTATGATAGCATAATTCATCTAGTTTCAAGCTAGCAATAAGCAAAGATATTGTCTTAAAGCCATATTGTTTTCTTGCTGCAATAAACTCAGATAATGGGGTGTTATGTATGCAATTAGATACATGAATAGGCTTATTCGTTAGTGTAATCTGAGTGTTTAACCAATCAGCTATATTGGATTTATCAGTGTCACACAAGACTAGTTTGGTTGTATTATTTAATTTATTAGATGGTGTTAGCGTAATAATTTGCGCATCTGGATAGTTACCTTTTATAGCATGATAAGCAGGGTCATATAGATAGGAGGAATCAGATTTATAAGGGTGCAAATTAAGGTGTTTGAGCAACTGCGTAAAATTTTTAAACCCCCAGCGATGTTTTGGAATTTCGATATCCTCTAGTGCACCATTAGTTGTAATATTACCGATGTAAATCGGTTTTTTAATTGTTGCTAAGTAGGACACTAACTTACTTTCTAATTTATGCTTTACTGATTTGGGAAGCGGTGGAGTGTGTGTTAGCTCTAAATGTAGATCATTTTGTGTATAGCCAATAAGCTCATTGAGTTTATAAACGGAGTCTGCAACTGATAGGTAGCACTTACTAGCTTTTCCTGCAAAGCTGATACCGGTTTGTTTACCAAGTGCACGGGCATTACGTAAAACCGGTGTGAAATCGGCATCGGCACTCATGATAAAGTATTCCTCTATATGAGGCTGCGTTATCAAGCACATAGTTGCATCGACCGCTATTTCTTGATCCGTTGCTGTTTTACCAAGAGTCGTAACGGGTGGGCAGTCGATTACTTTAAATCCATGCTCTAAAAATGGCTGTCGATATTGAGAGAATGAGATAGGGTTCATGTAGACTTGTTTAACATTAAAATGTCGGGTTTGACTGAGCTCTTTGAGCCATGAGGATATTTTATCAATAAACAAATGTCCGATCTCTTCATAGCTAGCGCAAATGAATATATTATCGAAATCAATGAACAGCGCACTATTTAGTTTAGACATGTTTTACCCTATTTATTTTGCTATTACCCTTCAAACATCCTCTAGTTGATTACGCTGATCAAGTTATTTTGTATTAATAATTTTCAGGTGAAATTTTGGACCTTTAATTGAAAATTATGACAGTTCTGCTAGTCGATATAGTATATGGGTAAATTTGTATAATTAATTTAAAAATTGATTATTCAGAAGTCTTTTTTGATTAATTAATGCTCTTCTTTGCAGGCGTTAAAGCTTGTTATTATTTATCCTCTTTCCCATAACTGTTATTCTATGTCCATTAATAAGTAATGAGCAATGAACATGATTAACGATAATGATGTAATAGATACACTTGACGAACTTGAAGCTTTTTTATTTTTAATTGATAACGGCGGCTTGGGTTTAAAAAATGTAACAGGTGTGGCATTGGCCACTAATAATACAAATGGTCGCCCGTTTGTCGCTGTGCTTGATGATCAGCATAAGTTGTTATTAGGTCGCTGGGTAACACAGGATGTATTTGAAAATGGGAAAGATTTGGTTCGCCGAGGGCCTAAAAAATCACATTAATGGGCCGAACTGTTTTTTCAGGTAGCTTGAATATCAAGTCAGGTTACCATTTCATTTTCAATTATTAATCGCTGCGATGTTGGTGCGATTACTCTCTTAGTTTTAATCTAATTTTAATGTTCCCTATAAGTTTTTTTTAGATACTTTCAATAACATGAGTTTATGAACTTTAACAAAAGGCATAAATGAAAGTGAAAAAAATGAAAAAAACAATGATTGCAAAATGTGCATGTATTATTAGCTTGTCGGCATTTACTTTAACGAGTGCTATGGCTGGTGCAAAAACAGTGAGTGATAGTGTGATTGCAGAGCAGCGCGTAGCACTTGAAAAAAACACGAATGGCAAAGGCTTTGGGCCACAATCACCACGTGATATAGATCAAGGTTACGGAACTAATTTACGTAGCTTTGGTACTGCGCCTAGCCGTAGCGATCTTAATTTATGTAATATTCATTTTCATAAAAATGCAGAGCATAAAGGTGGCGAGTTCACCTCTTTTGCAGGCAACGGTGATGGGAAAGGTCATCACACCGGTTATATCTATGATGGTAAATTATCAGCAGCCCAGTTAAAACCCGTTAATAGTAATATTTGTTCTGCAAAGGGGGATTCATTAAACGTAGGTGATACGCTAGAAGTGCACTTTGTTTATTCATCAGCACAAGTTACACCAGGGCCAACATTAGGCGCGTGTTTAGCTGAAAGTACGATGAATCCGGGCTTGAGAGTTGAAGGGCAGGTGATTGTTTTAGCGAATGATAAAAATGCGCTTAACTTTTCACAACTTACTGATGTTGAAAAAGTAAATGGCTATTACCAAGCGCCTAATATACCAACTAATATGGGGGTGCCTGTTGAATACCTAGGATCGACTACTGGCCCATCATATAATGAAAAAGCGTCACCGTTACAGGTGAGCTGGAGCGTCCGACCTAATGTTGCAATGGTTGATATTAACAGTGTTGGTAAGTGGTGTAATGATAATGTATTTAAAGAAGATCATGCCCACGCTGTGCGAAACTTAGTGCAAAACCCTAAGTTGTTATCGCCTATTTCACTTTAATATAATTAAAGCGCGAGTGACCCGCTCGCGCTATTTTAGACTCATTCTATAACCATTTCCGCGCAATGTTTGGATAGTTAAATCAGGTTCGCTTTCTATTTTCTTTCTTAATTTACTAACATAAACATCAACAATATTAGTATTTGGCTCATTATAGGTTTGCCATACACGGCTCAATATTCGCTCTCGAGATAGTACTTTGTCTTGATTTTCAACAAAATAAAGCAATAACTCAAACTCAATTTTTGTCAGCGGTAACTCTTTATCATTGAGTAACGCTATACGTTGTTGGATCAGTAAAGCGAGTGAACCGATGTTTTGTGTTGTTTGATTATGCTGTTGCGATGTATTCATGCGTCGTTTTAATGCGAGTACACGGGCTAATAGCTCATCAAAATCAAAAGGTTTACATAGGTAGTCATCAGCGCCCATTTCGAGTCCTTTAACGCGTTCAGATACTTCATCCAGTGCAGTTAACATCAAAATCATGGGGGGGGTTGGTAAGGCTTTTATAGCTTCGAGTATTGATAAACTATCTTGTGAACCAAATAGCCTATCGAGGATCACTAGTTGAGGGGAGTGCTTTTTAATAAACGGGAGCACTTCGTGTAGTTCATTTAGGTTTGTACATTCATAGCCTTCAGCCCGTAAACCTCGCGATAAAAAATTTAATAGAGGTAATTCATCGTCTGCGAGTAATATATTCATCATACATGTCCTAAAGGTAAAGAGATTGAAAATACAGATCCCTGTCCTTGGGTAGATATAACGCTAATGCTGCCATCGTGAGCTTCAATAATGGCTTTTGCGATTGGTAGCCCTAAACCTAAGCCTTCACTGTGTTTACTAAAGCGCACAAAACGTTCAAAAATATTATCAACTTCAGCAGCAGAGATCCCTTCACCATGATCTTTTATGGTAATCGTAATAAGTGACTCTGTTTTATGTAGACTGATGTCGATGGGTTGATCTGATTTTGAGTATTTAATGGCGTTGTCGAATAAAATTGCTAGCACTTGCTGTATTCTTTGGGTGTCTATTGTTACGACTAAATCGTCTAGATCTGAGTGAGTTACGCATGCAATGCTGCGACTTAGGTTCAGTTTTTGCCATTTAGCAACTTCAGTTCTTATTAATGGCATTATTTGGGTTGGTAAAACCTCTAAGCCTATTTGGTTCATCTCTGCGCGTGTTAACAGTAGTAGGTCGTCAACTAAACGGCTTAGACCCACGGCTTGTCCGAGTATTGAGGTTAGTGTTTGGTTAAAGTCATCAACCGATACAGACTGCATTCTCAGTGTTACTTGTGCTTCACCTCTGATTATCGTTAATGGTGTGCGTAATTCATGTGAAACATCGGCAATAAATTGACGACGCCTTGAGTCAATTTTAGTTAATAAAAGGTTGGCTTCAGTGAGTTCACTGGTACGTTGTTTTACTTCTTGTTCTAATTGTTTTCTAGATTGTATTGCATTGTTTTCATGCTCTTGAAGGCGCAGAGCGAGTTGATTTATCGAGGTGGCCAGTTCTTCAAACTCATCATCTAGTTTTACAGATATAGGTTTTTGGTAGTGGCCCAGCGCAATAGAATTTGTTGCGTTAGCAATTAGTATAAGAGGTTGATAAAGCTGGTTAAAAAGCCAATAGCAGCCATATAATATTAGTGGAATAGAAAGAGCGCCTAGGCCAATAGCAAACCATAATATAGTGGTGTTGAGCATATCCATTTTGGCATTAATTGCTGTAACAACACGGGTTTGGCGAGCCACGGCTGAATTGATAGCCTCTCTAAACTGATCATCAATGGTTACTTCTAATAAGCGCTTTAGTTGTGCCTGTTGATTTAACGGTGCTTTATTTCCGCTGCTCACAACCGCTCTAAATTCAATGGTGATTTCATCAATCATCCGTACAAGCTCATCTGTATCTTCGATGCTTCCTTTGGTAAAAGATATACCAAGTGCTTTTCGTTGTTCAATTTCGAGCTTTTTAATTTGATTGAGTGACTGCTGAATTAAATTTTGTTTTTTACGTACGTAAGCTTGGTTGGCATTTTGGCCAAAAATTATTTCATCGGTCAGTTGTTTAAAAAGTCGGTATGAAATACTTGATAGCTTTTCATGCTCTACAAGTAATGAGTGCGCTATATTACTTTGTAATAAATTTTCACGTGTTAAATGCGACGATATTGCGGTGCTAAGCAGGGCCAAAAATAAAAAGAAGGCGGTTGTTAGGCCAAAATAAAAAAGTTTACGCTTATACATAATAGTTACTTATTCTAAAAGTCAGGTAAGGGTACATGTAAGGCTTTTACGACGCAATAAAAGCTACTTAGGGTTGTATTGTAATTAACCAAAACTCTGGATAATAAACCTCTCTACAATGGCTATTTTCAACGCTAACAGCCTATTCAAAAGGTGGATATGCCATTTTTCCCAGGTAAAAAGCTAAGTAAGTGGTGAGTAAGCAAAAGTGTTTTCCAAGAGTTTTGCACGTAATGTCTACAAATAGACAAATTCAGTGTGAGTGATTATTATAATCGAAAATTTATTTACGCGTGCTTACTTATGTCTTTACCCCTTTGCCCAAAATGCCAATCTGAATATGTATACCAAGATCACACTTTATTGATTTGCCCTGAGTGTTCACATGAATGGGATCCTGTCAGTGATGCCTTAGAAGATGCAGTTAACGTTAAAGATGCCAATGGCACTTTATTAGCCGAGGGCGATAAAGTAACTGTGGTTAAAGATCTAAAAATTAAAGCCAGCTCGCTCGTTATTAAAATTGGCACCAAAGCGGTGATCCGTTGGATTAAAGATACGAAAGACCATCAGCTCGATTGTAAGGTCGATGGGGTAGGCGAAATGATGATAACGGCTAAGTTTGTGAAAAAAGCGTAGGGCCTGTTTATCTTTCGAGGTTGAGTTTGCAGCAGCATGTTAGGTTTTTAGACAAGGCAGAGCCTATGATATGTGATTATTAAAGTAATTATATTATCCCTTGCTGTGTAATTTTTACAGCTAAGCGATTTCGAAATAGTTGTTTTATGTTCCTAATGCCACCGATGTTCGCATTTTGAGGTGACTTGGGTGTATAGGCCAAAGTATGATATTTGGCATTCGCAATTGTGTTGATTGCAGGTACTGGTTGCTATAAAGTGGTTTTTTAATCAGAAGGAAATGACGTGAAAAGAAAAAATATATTGCGTACTGCACTGATCGCTTCTTCGTTAATAATAACGAATACTTTTGCCACAGAAGACCCTTTTCTATGGCTTGAAGAGGTTGAAAGTAAACAAGCTCTTGACTGGGTTAAAAAACAAAACGATGAATCTTTAACGCACCTTAAATCCCAGAAAAGCTATCAAGCAACATTTGATAATACGTTAGCGATTTTAAATGACAAAGAGCGGATACCATATGCCGCAGAACGTGCGGGTTATTATTATAATTTTTGGCGTGATGAAACACATGTTCGTGGTGTTTATCGCCGTACTACATTTGCTGAATATCAAAAAGATTCACCAAAGTGGGAAACGGTTTTAAATCTAGATGAATTAGCTGAGCAAGAAAATGAAAACTGGGTATATAAAGGTATGAATTGCCATTACCCTCGCTATCAGCGCTGTTTATTATCATTATCTCGTGGCGGTGCGGATGCAACCGTTGTAAGAGAGTTTGATATTAGCACTAAGTCATTTGTTAAAGATGGTTTTAGTTTACCAGAAGCAAAATCATCTATTTCTTGGTATGACGAAAATACAGTATTTGTTGGTACTAATTTTGGCGAAGGTTCAATGACTGACTCTGGTTATCCAGGGGTAGTAAAGTTGTGGAAGCGAGGCACCAAATTAGAGTCCGCAAAAACAGTATTTACTGCGAGTAAAAGTTCTGTATCAGCAGGGGGATATACGGCTTATGACGGCGATAAAACGCATCATTTGATTTATGATGGTACAAGTTTTTATACGCGTGACATGTATGTTTTAGCAAAAGATAAACTCGTTAAGCTTAATCTTCCTAATGATGCGTCTGTAGTCGGATTAAATAACGATAAAGTGTTTGTACAGCTAAAATCGCCATGGAAAAAATTTGTGCAAGCGGAGGTTATTTATACTGACGTCAACTCTTTAATTGCCGACAAAGCTGAGTTTATCAGTTTTATTAAACCTACTGAGCGCGTTTCAATTGAAAGCCTTCGTTTTACAAAGTCAGCTATTTTAGTCACTGTAATGGAAGATGTAAAAAACAAACTCTATCATTATACCCCAGCTAAAAATGATGAATGGAAAATAGAGCAAGTCGATTTTCCTACGACGGGAAGTATCTCGGTCTTCAATACAGATCCAGATAAAGATGATTTCTTCGTAAACTACACTGACTTTTTAACACCTTCAAGTTTGTATTTAGTTGATGGTAAAAGCCTCAGTCCGAAAGTAATAAAAAGTGCAAAGTCTCACTTTGATGCAAGTAAGTATGAATCGAAACAACATTTTGCAACGTCAAAAGATGGTACTAAAGTTCCTTACTTTATTGTTCATAGCAAAAATCTAAAGCTCGATGGTAAAAATCCTACCTTGTTATACGGCTATGGCGGTTTTGAGGTATCAATGCAGCCTTATTATTCAGCAAGTTTAGGAAAGAACTGGTTGGCTAATGATGGTGTATATGTATTGTCGAATATTCGCGGTGGCGGAGAGTATGGACCAAGCTGGCACCAAAGTGCACAAAAAGAGAATCGTCATAAAGCTTTTGAAGATTTTGAAGCTATTGCAGAGGATTTGATTGCTCGAAAAATAACGTCACCAAAACACTTAGGAATTCAAGGTGGTAGCAACGGTGGTTTATTAGTTGGGGCTGCATTTACACGTCGACCTGATTTATATAATGCGGTTATTTGCCAAGTCCCATTACTTGATATGAAACGTTTCAATAAGTTATTAGCTGGTGCTAGTTGGATGGGGGAGTACGGAAACCCTGATGTTGCAAGTGAATGGAATTATATTAAAACGTATTCGCCTTACCATAATTTGAAAAAGGAAACAGACTATCCAAAAGTGTTTTTTACTACTTCTACACGTGATGACCGTGTACACCCTGCACATGCACGTAAAATGGTAGCAAAAATGCAAGGCATGGGTCTTGAAGTTCTTTACTTTGAAAATATGGAAGGTGGTCATGCTGGCGCTGCTAATAATGAGCAAAGCGCGATGGTGAGTAGTTTAAGCTATGTTTATCTTATGGAAAGATTAAAGTAGAGCATACTTCCAAATAAATAAAAGGTCAGGCTAATATCTGACCTTTTATTTTATAATCAATATATTATCTTTTTTTGAATTCAAGAATTAAGTTTAGTTGTTATGCACTTGTGATACTAATCTATGATAACCCTCGCCTGTTGTTAAGTTTGCAGGGCATTGAACATGACCTGAAAAATATTTGGTTCTTGTATTTGGCTCGTGAGGGGCACCGGCAACTTTTTGATATTTACACGTTGTATATTTATTCGCGGCTTCACTATCAAAGCTAGTTGTAGTAACTAGTGTCACTGCAAAAGCGAGGCTCAATGTTATAAATCTCTTCATTATTATTTCCTATTGATTGTTTACCCTGTTGGGTAATAAAAACTTAGCACTGTGAGTTTGGTTTTAATATTGAATAGTTTTCATATCGCCGAATGAAAATCATACAATTTAAGGTGTTGACTTGATTGGTTTGTTTTACTCAATAAAGATAAAAGACCACCGTTGGCAAAAACTATTATTTAATGTTGATATAGCGCTATACCCACCACTCAAATAATTTTATTGTTGAGTTTAATGGGATGAGTATTTTTCATCCATTAAGCAGTGTGTTTTTATTATTATTAAGGCGCTATTTGACTTTCTTCAAATAAATCGACTTGTTTAATAGGTTGACTGACACTGTTTTTTCGCAGGGCAACATATAGGTCTGAGTGGATGTAGATCCCTTCTTTGCCAGTTGTCATGCCTGCGATTTCAAACCACGTAAGTAGCTGGCGCTTTCTGCCTGCAAGCTCTAAACGAATATCGCGTTTTTTAAAAATCATATCTAAATCGGCTAGCATTGCCATGACACTTAAATCTAAGTGCGTAAAACAGGGCACAGCATCAATAATCACGCATTGTGTCTGTGTGTCGTCTTTTTGTCGTGCGTATTGCTCAAGAAGCCTGCGTTTAAAATAGCCTGCATTAAAGTAGGTTAGAGGAGAATTAAACCGATAAATAAATACACCTTGTACGGCTTTTGCTTTATCTGTGGTGTCTAAACTTCTTACTACGCCTTTTACATCAACGCCGAGCACATTGTCTGTTGGGCGCATTACAGTTCGAATAAATTGAAATAAACCTAATAGTACAGCAAGTGTGATCCCCGGTATTACACCAATAAAGAGCACGGCGAACAAGGTTGCTAAGGCAAGGTAAAATGCGTGTTTGTCTTTGCGTTTTAATTGCCATACAGCTTTTAAATCTAATAAATGAATAGAGGCAATAATAAGCACCACACCTAAAGCTGCGCTGGGAATAAACTCAAGGGGGGCTGTTAAAAACAGTGCAATGATAGCGATTATGCCAGCTGCAATGATTGACACTAACTGTGTTTTACCGCCAGAGTCGTCGTTAACAGCAGTGCGTGAGTCTGCGCCACTGACAGCAAAGCCTTGTGATAAAGCTGAGCCAATATTAGCAATACCCAGTGCTCTAAATTCTTTATCAGCATCTATGTCGTAACCATTTTTTGCGGCAAAACTGCGCGCAGTAAGCATCATACTTACAAAGCTAACAATAGCTAAATTAAGTGCAGGCACCACCAGCTCACGAATAATCCCAAAATCATATACCGGGAGGTGAAATACCGGTAATCCACCTGTAACAGTACCAATAGTGTTTATATCAAACTGTTTTAAATTAAACAGCCATACGAGTATTGCGCCAAATGCTATGGCGAACATAGATGCAGGCCAGGTGGGCTTTAGGCGTTTCATTGTAAAATAAACAGCAATTGTAAAGAAGGTCATTAAAAGAGTTGGAATATGAGTATGGGATAAGTATGTTGGTATTGCGGCTAAACGCTCCAATAAATACTTTTCATCAAAAGTGAAGCCAAGTATTTTTGAAAATTGACCAACAATAATAGTAATCGCGACACCATTTAATAAACCCATAAGAATCGGCTTAGATAAAAAGTCAGCTAATACTCCCAACTTAAAGCGGCTTGCAATAAAGCACCAAAAGCCGGTCATTGCAGTCATGGTGACAACAAGTTGCCAATGCTTGAAACTATCACCAGCTGCCAGTGGTGTAACGACTGCTGCAATAACAGCGCAAGTTGCTGCGTCAGGTCCGACGATGAGCTGTCTTGAAGTGCCAAATAATGCGTAAAGGATCATCGGTAAAATACAAGAGTATAAACCTACCGCAGCGTTAACACCGGTGAGTTGTGCATAGGCAATCGCAACTGGTAATGCCACCGCTGCGACAGAGAGTGCAGCTCTTACATCATCAGCAAACCATTTTCGTTCATAGTGAAGTAACGTATTTAAGCCGGGCATAAAATCATATAAACGAGAGATCAGAATAGCTTCCTTTTTATACTTTGATAGTAAATTTAATCTAATCAGTATAGCGCAGAGTCTGTTTTTTACTTAATAGCTATAACTTAGGTTATATAAAATAACCTTTTTTATGTAAGCAGGAAATGATTGATTGGCTGACGAAAGTTTAGCTTAAATATAATTTGAGTTAAGATGCTTACTCCCCTATGGATAGAGATATTAAAATGGATTTTTGGACCTGTATTTTTGTATTGTTTGCTTTTTTTGCCGTGCTACAACTTTTGAACTCACTATTTCCTACGCTTAAAAATAAGAGTACGTTGTTTAATTTTTTAGTAAGCCCTTCAATGGTTTTTTCAGGGCCTGTTGATAGTGAACGCTCGGATTCATATTATTACTCGGTCAATAAAAAGCAGATCCGTTTTTCTCCAATGGGAAACTGGTTTTCACTCGGTAATAGCTTAGTTGAAGGCGCTGATATTGATTCATTTGAAGTCATCGCGCGTAACTTTGCAAAAGATAAGTATCAGCTTTATTACGGTTGCCATGTTATTTCAGGTCAAGTGGATTACGATAGCTTTGAAATTATAGAGCACGATGTTATTCGCGATAAATACCATGTTTTTATTCATAAGCGCAGCGTGTCTTTTGCCATGGCGAGTCAATTAAGACCAGAACAACAGTTCATCATTCTAGGTGGTGCAGATCCTGCCACATTTATCTTAATGAATGATTTTTGGGCAAAAGACTGCAACCACCATTATTATAACTTTGTACGCCAGAATATCGGTTACGACACGTTTTCACATTTAACTGAGTCTATAGTGAAAGATCAACATAGCGTGTTTATTAAATGCGATGATACGTTTAATAGAACGGCTGTCAGTGGCGTTGGAGTAAAAGCATTTGATGAGCGCTACATATACGACGATAACCACTTATATTGGTATCAAGGCAAATATGAGCAGGATATTGATGGTTCTTTTAATACAACAACATGGCTTGAATGCGTGCCATACAAAGATATTAATACACTAAAAGTGCTCGACGACGATTACTTTATTATTGATAGTAAAGTGTATTTAGGGGCTGAGGAATTACCCAATGCCAAAGCTAATGAGTTTGAGCTATTAAGTAACTTTGCATTTGGGTGTGACTCACAGCAGGTTTTTTACTTAGCTAAACCACTAGAAAAAGTAGTGCCTGAACATTTTGCATTATTATCTCCATCCGGAAATTACTCCAGCGATAAAAATCATCTATATTTTAAACAACAGCTTATTGGTCCTTATAGCGACGAGCGAGTAGAGCTAAGCAACAATGATTTTTTAAAAACGACTGATGCAGTTTACTATCAAGGCACGCAATTGGAATCTGTTGATGTACAGGAGTTTGCGCTATTAGAGCGGTTTGCTATGTATGGCTGTGATGGAAAAACAGTGTATTTTGGTCACCATAAAATACATGGGGTAGATCTTGATAGCATGGAGGTTGTTAATCGAGATAAGCTGCTAAAAGATGCTGATGCCGTGTATTGGCACGAGAAAAAAGTACTTGGAGCTGACCCTAAAACGTTTACTATAAGTCATCGAGACTATGATAAATATGACTGCGAAGACGATTATTATTTTTATAAAGAAGCTGAGCGCGTAGGTAAAAAATAGCGACAAAAAACCCTGCACTACGGGCAGGGTTGTCTGGGTATTATGAGGGTTATTTGGTTTTTAGTTCCCCAGTTGACGACTCTAAGTGCGCACGAACAAACCATTGAAACTGCTCAAGGTCAGCAAGTTGTGCGATGATCATGTCTTCAGACACAGGATCTAATTCAGATAGCTTTTCAAGAGCTTTGCGGTGATCACCATTAATGCCGTTATATACTTTATCAAGTGCTACTAGGTGATCTTTTACCAAGCCTTTGCCAATTGAATAATCTTCCCATGAGCGGCGATCGACAATGGATTTAGGAGTACCGATCGGCACACCACCTAGCGTGGCAATTCGCTCAGCGATGGTGTCGGTCATTTCTCGAACTACCTCCACTTGCGGATCAAGCATTTCATGTACGCCAATAAAGTTAGGACCTACTACATTCCAATGAATATGCTTTAAAGTCAGTTGTAAATCAATCAGGGCCACCATGCGGTTATCGAGTAGATCAATGGTGCGTGTCGCAGATTCGCTAGTCATACCGGGAGCTGTAAATTCAGCAACTTTACTATTACTCATAATTTCTCCTGCTTAAATAAATTGATGCTTTAAATAATCTATAGGATATGAAGCAATGGTCATGCCGAGGGTGAGTTTAAATTAAATCTATTTAAATACAATTAGTTGGGTTTTTTACTTGTCACTGTGATTGTTTTCATATAATTTTTTTATGAAAAGTTTGCAGGCATTTGTAAAATCTGCAAACTTCACAAGATAATTATATTAACGTGTAGGTAGAACAATCGTGGCTTGTACGCC
This sequence comes from Pseudoalteromonas porphyrae, assembly GCF_001298125.1. Classification (NCBI taxonomy): domain Bacteria; kingdom Pseudomonadati; phylum Pseudomonadota; class Gammaproteobacteria; order Alteromonadales; family Pseudoalteromonadaceae; genus Pseudoalteromonas; species Pseudoalteromonas porphyrae. Next base: position 145,957 of record NZ_LHPH01000007.1, read on the forward strand.
GCGCTGAGTATCACGATTTTCTATGTGTAGATCGCCATCATGGTTCATGGCTATTTGCCGACTGAGTACTAACCCTATACCACTACCTTGGGTTTTAGTGGTGTAAAATGGCACAAATAAGTTATCAATATTCGCTATTCCAACGCCTGAATCCAGTAGTTGTATTAATAGCTTTCCCTCACTAATTTTCCATTGCAACGTTAAGCTAATCGGTTCTTTATTGCTGGCTGATTGGTTTGTGTTTGAAGCTTCAATTGCATTAGTGATCAAGTTTACCAACGCCTGTTGTAATTGTTGGCAGTCAACAAAAAAGGAGATGTCTGGGCTTTTAGGTAACTGCCAGTTTATTTGCGGGTAAAGAGCCGTGGTGCTGAGGATAAAATCAGCGACAGACATAAGAGACTTTACTGGTGGTGGAAGGGTAGATAATTGCTGATAGCTTTTAATAAATGTATTGAGCGAATGCGCGCGCTCTGAAATAACGCATAAGCCTTGATGTAAATCTGCTTTATTGTCTGCTTGGGTTAAATCGGCCCTCGTGAGCTTTGCTAAAGACTCGCTTATTGAGGCTATCGGCGCTAATGAATTATTAATTTCATGGCTTAATACTCTCACTAAGCGTTGCCATGCAATTCGCTCTTCTTCGCGCAGCAGTTGTTGAATATCCGTGATAAATATCAAATTATGTGTTTGGGTATTAACTAAATACTTATCAACGTGCAGATACACTTTTTTACGGTGCTGCTTTAATTGAAACTCAACCACCTTTTGACCATCCACGTTTAACGCATCTTGCAAACCTAACTGATTAATTGGCCCACCGATAACGGCTTCAAAACGACAGGCAAAAAGCTTTTCAGCGCTGGGGTTCATTAAAACAATCGCGTTATTATGATCAGTGGTAATAATGGCAACATCGATTTGATTGATGATTTTTGTTAATAGTAGCTGTTGTTCTTTTAGCTCTTGTTTGTGTGTACTAATCGCCGACGATAAACCTGTAAGGGTGTGGTTAAACTCAGCAAGCGCACCTTGTTTGTATCGACTAACAGGGCGCGTCGTGCCATCGCCAAAAATAACGGATTCGATAATGTTTATAGATGTGCGTAATTGGTAAGTTATTTTTTGCCAGATACTGAAGCAGCTATAGCCGGTAACAATAACTACAAAAAGTATAATCAGTATTTTTAAGTAAATTGATATACCTGCTGATATGACAAAATAAAATAACAAAGCACTTGGTAAAGCAGTTGCTAGTAACACTAAACGTATAATATCGCCTTCGTAGCTCTTTACTATTTTGCGTTTAATTTTCGTCATATAGTAACTTATATTTATCTAAACGTCGGTAGTATGCGCTGCGACTTAAACCTAAAGATAGCGCTGTTTCGTGGGCTTTATTATCAAACAAAGCAAGGCGCTTTTTAATTACATGTGATTCGATATCGTCTAATGTTGCTTCATCAAACGCGAATGCTTCGGGCTTATCTTGTGTTGCTAGGCCTAAATCACTGACTTGTATCTCATCGTGCTGGGCTAAAAATAATGCGCGTTCAATAATATGGCTTAATTCTCTGATATTGCCGGGCCAATGATAGCTATGCAATGCTTTAATGGCACCTTTTGAAAACGGTTTGCACGATAAGCGGTATTTTTCACAAAACTGTGTTTGAAAATAATGGGCTAAAGGAAGTATATCAGCAGTGCGATCACGCAGTGCAGGAATGCGTATTTCGGCAGTATTGAGTCGGTATAGCAAATCTTGCCTAAATTGTCCTTGTTCAATCAAACTAGGTAAATCAGCGTTGGTTGCTGAGACTAGGCGAACATTAATTTTTTGGGTTTTAGAGCTCCCCACTTTTTCAAATTGTCGCTCTTCAAGCACCCTTAATAATTTTGCTTGTTGCGATAATGGAATGTTGGCTATTTCATCTAAGAAAATAGTGCCGTTATCAGCCATTTCAAAACGGCCAATACGGGTTTCTTTGGAGTCAGTAAAGGCGCCTTTTATATGACCAAACATTTCACTTTCAAATAAGTTTTCGCTAATAGCCCCCATATTGACGGACAAAAATGCTTGTTGGGCACGGGCAGAACATTGATGTAAATAATTAGCGAGCATACTTTTACCTGTACCATTTTCGCCAGTAAAAATAATATTCATATCACTGAGAGCTAAGCGTTCAAGCTGGTTGATGATCGACTGCATTGCAGAAGATTGGCTTATTATTTGGCTTTTTGGTAGTTGTGATTCTTGTTTAAGTAAGGCGTTTTCTTGGGTTAAACGTTGTCCTTGGCGGGTTAAAGTACTGAGTTTGATTTGTGCGTTAACCTTGGTAATTAGGTCGTTATTTTTCCACGGTTTCTGTATGAAATCGACAGCCCCTAATTGCATTGATGCAACGGCAATATCAATGCTACTAAACCCGGTCATAACGATGACTGGGACTTGTTCGTCAAGCTCTCTAATTGCAGTAAGTAGCTCAAATCCTTCGTGTCCGGATGTGGTATCGCGGTGATAATTTAAATCCATTAATACACAGGCAAAGTCTTTTCGTTTTAATAGCTGTAATACATCAAACGGCTTTTCAACGGTGGTTACTTCAAAACCTTCTGATTTAATTAGCATTTTTAAAGCGATGAGTACGTTAGCATCGTCATCAGCGACGAGTATCGATGGGGTATTTGGTGTCATTAGTTTACCATTTTAACAGCGAACAACTTATTTAGAGCTGTTCGCATAAAAGAAATATTAAGCATTAATCGTGATGTAATGCGTCACTGGGCTCCATTTTGATCACTTTTTTAGCGGGTATAAAGGTAGCTAATAAGACCATTGCTGTTATTAATAATGGGACACAAATTAGACTTAATACATAACTGGTGTTACTTATCACTAATGTATTAGTCATGGTACTGACTAATAATAGCGACAGACAAACACCGATTGCAAGGCCGATAGCTAACTGCTTAATGGCTTGATTCATAAATAATCTAATAATGTCATTATCAGGTGAGCCTAGGGCTCTGCGAATACCAATTTCTTGAGTGCGCTGAGTAATGCTATTTGCAGCCATTGCGTAAATGCCACTGGCTGCCAAAAATGCAGCGATTACCCCGCACAGTAAAAATATTTTACTCACTGACAGCACCAGTAACATTGGTTGATTAATTAGATCGTCATAATTTTGTATATGATAAATACCAAGATCAGGGTCAACAGTATTTACAGCATCCATTAGGGCTTGCTTGATAGCTGCTTCATTGCCTTGATAATGTAATGCGACATATAGCCGCCATGGACCAATGTTATCCATTGAATGATAGGAGTTATAAGAGGCACTAGAGGATCGCATAGTTGAACCATGAAAGGTATCAGATACAACGCCAACAATTGTATACCAATCGTCAGATGCGCCCCTTGCATTAACACGCCTTACACGCTGGCCAATGGCATCATTTTCTGGAAAAAACTGCTTGGCGATGGTTTGATTAATCATAATGCTAAGCGCACCGTCTTCTCGGTCTCGGTAATCAAAAGCACGACCTTGAATTATTTCCATGCCAATGGCTCGCCATGAATCATGGGCAACGAGCTCATTATTACTGTAAGGGTTTTCATTCCAAACTTGTGCGGCGCGTCCTTCAATTTCAAAATAACTGGTGCCTTCCCCTCGACCAGGTAGTTGTGACATGAAAGAGACGGCTTCTATGCTTGGCATGGCTTCAAGTGTTTCCTTTAATTTATAGTACATATCAGAACGATTTATACGGTCTTGGTATTCAAACTCAGTATCGTATCTTACAGGGTATTTTTCAGGTGACAGTTGTACTTGTGCTGTAAGGCGCTTGTCGGTATCAACACCGTAATCAGCGGTGCCTGCAGAGTAACCTGTGACAAGTAAAATAGTGGCAATGACTAATACAACACAGGACAGTAAAATCTCAGAAATGACTAACACTCTGCCAGCTTTAGCTGCTTTTTTACTTAAAGCACCTCGTGTGCCATCTCGTATCACTGCATTAAAATCATTTGATAACGAGCGAATCGCAGGGAGCAGGCCAGTGATTGCAATCATTAACACCACTGAGACGATTAATAGCACTATAGCGCTTGGCTCAAGTGATAGATCCCACCAAAATGGCTTTTTATTTTCGACAGTAAAATTGGCGTTAAGTATTTCGTTACTGACTTCTAATCCGTAAGCGGCAAATAACAATGCAAACAGTCCACCAGTACAGCATATAAAGACGCTTTCCCACAGCATTTGTAAAATTAAACGTTTTCTAGGAATACCGAGAGCAACACGGATCGCGACCTCTTTTAGACGTTCGTTTACACGTGCAAGGAGTAAGTTACTTACATTGATGCAGGCAAGCGCTAATATAAGAAATACCACAACAAACAAAGCAACAAAAATAGTGTAATACTGCACAATACTGGCGTGTTTGTAGGGTTTTGCAATTAGGTATTCGCCGTTATCGCTGAGTCTCCAACGAAAATCCTTCATTAACTCAGGCTCAATTTGCGTATTGAAAGAGGCAACCCCGGCTTCGACTTGTGCGAATGTGGCATCTGGTTTTAGGCGAGCAATACCAAAAGCGCTGTTTCTGGTTGCTTCAATTGGGTTTAAGTAATCAGGACCCAAAGGTTGCCATATTTGTGCATATTGTGGAAATGAAAAGCCTTCAGGCATAACACCAATTACACGTGAGGGCATGGCATCAAGTGATACTGTTTGGCCAACTATTTTTGCGTCGCTATTAAAGTCTCGTTGCCATATTTCGTAACTGAGTACAAATACAGACTCCGCACCGTCATAAAAATCCTCAGGTGCGAACCCTCGCCCCAGTATGGGTTGTACACCGGCAATTTCAAAAATATTCCAACTGGTGTAAGTTGCATTATATTTTTTTGCTTGTTGGAGCTTACTATTGGTTGATTTTGCGCCTCCTGCAATAGTCGTTCCTTCATAATAATAGGCAACATCTGTAAATAACCCTAGTTGTTGGTCTAATTGCAGTAAATGAAAAGGATCTGCTTGCATTCGGTATTGATGGTTATAATTATATTTAGCTTCAATGGCGACAAGTGGCGTGTCGCCATTCATGGTCATGGGTTTAAACACCAAATTATTTAAAATTGAATAGGCGTAAAGTGTTAAACCAAGGCCAATTGAGACAATCAAGATGGTTAAAGCAGTAAACATTGGCTTTTTTAGTAACATTCGTGCGGTATATTTTAACTCGATAGCTAATGACATCATTTTGTCCTTTTATACCGTAATTGCAGCTGACTGCTGATTGTTTTCGTGATCGGCAACAATCTTGCCATCGAATATTTCAATTGTGCGTTTTGCACGACTCGCGCCACGCGGATCATGAGTAACCATGCAAATAGTCGCGCCTTCTTGGTGAAGTTGGTCGAGTAAGTTCATCACCGCTTGCGCATTTTTTGAATCAAGGTTACCAGTGGGCTCATCGGCTAAAATAATCGACGGGTTGCCTGCTATCGCTCTGGCTACGGCAACGCGTTGCTGCTGCCCACCTGATAACTGAGAAGGAAAGTGATTAACTCGGTGAGCCATGTCAACTTTGGCTAAAGCATCAGCAACCATGGTTTTACGTTGCTCTTTGCTAATGTCTTTACGATAGGTTAATGGCAGCTCAACATTTTCGGCAACGGTTAAATCACTAATTAAGTTAAAGGCCTGAAATATAAAACCAATTTTTTCATTGCGAATATGTGCGCGCTCATCACGATCAAGGTTTGACACGTCGTGATTAGCTAATAAATAATGTCCTTGCGAAAGGTTATCTAATAAACCCAATAAAGAAAGTAACGTAGATTTTCCACAGCCTGACGGGCCTGTTATTGCAATGTATTCACCTTGGTTAATCAACAGGTTTATGTCATTTAAGGCATGGGTTTCAATGTCATCAGCAACAAAAATTTTTTTCAGTTGTTTGAGTTCGACTAGTACAGGGTTTGAGTGCGTTTTCATAGTGCTTCCTAATTAATTTTTATTTGTTGATGACCATCCCACGCGGAGACATCTGAGACGACAATGTTGTTGCCTGTCGCTAATCCTTGTTTTATTTCAATATGGGTTGCTGACATTTGTCCAAATTCGACTGTTGTTGATTGGGCATATTCGTTGGCTGTATCTAATGCGTAAATGGTGCCTGTGCTGTTTGCTTTAGCAAACATGGGACGTTTTACAAATAACACATCATCGAGTTTTGCTATTTCAATAATGCCGTCAACAGACAGTTCAGGGCGTGCTTCTTTTGGAATGTCACCGACTAATTCAACATCGACTTGTACAGAGCCATTGATCACCGCAGGATCAATGCGTTTGACAATGCCTGTTGTGATATTTGCGCGGGTGTCGATGGTGACGTGTTGACCTAGAGCAACATGGCTGACTTGTTTTTCGGGAACGCGTAGTTCAGCTAAAAATTCGCCACTTTTGGCAAGGCGGGCTAGATTAGTGCCTGCATTTACACGTTGGCCAAGCTCCAGCGGCATTTCTTGTACAATACTATCAATCGTTGCTTTAACCGTTAAGCCGTCCACTTGGCTTTGCATTCTGCTGACTATATGCTGCATGCGTTTTGATCGCGCTGAAAATGCTTTTATTTGTGCTTGCATGTTTTCGCGGCTTTTTAGTAAACGCTTTTGTTCTAGTAGCCAACGCTGCTTAAATTGGTTTACATCAATTTTTACTTCTTCATGAGCTATTTTTGATACCGCGACGATATCTTGTGCAATTAAAGATTCTTGCGCATTAAGTGTTAGTAGGGCACGTTCATAATTTAATTGGCTATTGATCACTAAAGCTTCTTGATCAAATACTTGTGACTCAAGGGCAATTTTTTGAGCATGAAGTTGCGCCTTCATTTCTTCTAATTCCCACTGGCTTTCTTCAAGTTGTTGCTCAAGCTCCGGGTTACTTAAAACCATTAAGATATCGTCAACTTTTACGCTGGCACCGGCTTTAGCATAAATAGCTTCAACACGACCACTGATATTGGTGGCTACCCAGCGAATATCTTTGGGTACAAGCACTCCGATACCACGAACGGTCACCTCAAATTGCCCCCGTTTTACGGTATCGATTAACAAGGTGTCTTTAGTGGCAATTATATTACTGACATTTGAGCGTGATATTTGCCAAATCACCATCACTAATACTAAGCATATCCCAGCAATAATATAAGGTTTCTTGTTTGCTGCTTTTTGTTTTTTTCGGATTATATCCATTTAAAGTAACTTAAAAATGCTGATCATAACTAGATATAGCAGTTTCAATGCCAATAAAAATAACCTTTAATTATCAATTGACTAATTTTTATTTTGCACAGAGTAAAGTCACAGTGTGTCGATAATGGGACTGATAAAAAGGCGCGGTGTGTCGTTATTGGGATCGCTTTAATTAAAAAATTTAGAGCATACTAAAAAGTACAGAAGCGACGAGCAGTATCGCCATAAAAATATTGAACGCTTGTAGAGCGAGTTGGTTTATCGCCATCAGCTTGTTTGCGCCGTGTGCAAGAATTAGAAAAAATAGGTGTGATCACGGGATATCGTGCAGTGATAAATAATCATGCGTTTGGGCTGGGGTTTGTTGCATATGTTGGTGTGGGCTTAAATGAGCATTCTACTAAATCACAACGTACTTTTGAGCAAGCGCTGGAGTTTATTGATGAAGTAAAAGAATGTCACAATGTGACCGGTGCATTTGAGTATTTATTACGAATAGAAACCGCAGATATTAAATCTTATAAAGCGTTTCATGCGGATGTGCTAGGGTCAATACCACAAGTGCGTACAATAACCTCTCATGTTGTGATGGATTCACCTAAAGATGAGCGGGCGTAGAAGCTAATTTATCTGCGATTAATTTAGCCATTAAAGTACCTGCGTTAATTTTTGAACGAAGGTACTTTTTTGATAAAGCGACAGCTTAAGCGTTTATAAAGCCGACTTTTGAGCTAACTACTCACTTTCTCCACGGGCAGCTTTTGTTAATTTAACTAATGCCTTACGCACAGCCATAGGGCTGTCACAAAGTGCATTAAATGCAATGTAATAGTTACGTTGTTGGCTTTGCAGGTAAAACCCCTGTGGTAATAGGCCGCTCATAATGGGTGATGGGTCATTTACATTGCAGTGTTGTTTTAAAATTAAGCTCATGGCATCTAGATGATCGCCGTTCATATGCTCAATCATATGTTGTTCTTGTTCTTCATCCCACGGCTTAGAGGGTTGTAGCCACTCATCTTGTTCTAACCAAAATATTTTTCCAAAGCCCCCGATATAACGCACGCGTATTGCATCTAATTGCCAAAGATTAAAATCATGAGCGTTACGATAGCTTTGTGCTTCTGGGTAAAGGACTATGTATTTGTCGATTAACGATTCAGCTTTATCGGTGTCAACTAAACGGCCATCACCCACAATTGTTACACGGCCATGCTCATTTTGATCGCCTTGCTCGGCGGCATCAAATACCGTTAAACTCATGCGGCTATCATGTTGTAGGTTTTTGGTATGCTGGGCGATATTGCTAATAAAAAAGTAAATACGGCCTTGCTCGTCGCACATATAAGGGGCGACGGAGCCAAAAGGGTATCCTCTTAAGTTATGAGAAAGGGTCGACATAACCCCACTACTTTTTGTGAATACTAACGTTTTTGCATCGTGAAGGGCTTGCTGCCTCATAAAAATTCCTGGCGTTGAAAGTCGCAAAATCTAGATTTGTTTATTGTTACACGTAATTCTGCTGTTAAAATGACTTTTTTGCAAATGATTCTTGTTTACGGTGGAGTGATTGCTTTATATTAGGCACATTCTTATCAAGTTGCTCATGCATGTTGTTACTTGTTGGCGTTAATCGAAATTTTATCCAAGCACTCATGCGGTGTTAATAGGATAGAAAAGGGAGTTATTTTGAATATTTATAAGTATTGTTGGTATGTATGCTTGATGCTTTTTAGTGCATTTAGCTCTGCGGCTGAGACCGTTAATGTTGTTACCCAGCAAGTTGAGCAGCAGCAACTTGCTCCTAAAGTGACGCTTACGGGGTCATTAAAAGCGCAGCGTCATGCGCAACTTTCGGTACTTGCTGAAGGGGTAGTCACCGATATTTATGCTGAGGCAGGTCAATACCTAAAACAAGGCGAACCTTTACTCGCGTTAGATTCCGCATTAATTAAAGCACAATTACAAGCCAATAAAGCGGCTGTAGCTCGTGCGCAAGTAACCGTTGATGATGCTAAGCGTCGTTATACTGAAGCGCAATCTTTATCCAAACAAAAATTATTTGCAGAGACCGAACTTGCGCAGCGCTACGCAGCCGTTAAAGGTGCTCAAGCAAGTTTACTTGAAGCCCAAGCGAACGAAACTTACCAACAACAGCTTTTAGTGCGTCATCAGCTAGTTGCTCCTTTTAGTGGCATTATTGCTAAGCGTATGGTGAATGTAGGGGAGTGGGTTACCCGTGGTCAAAGCGCCTTTGAATTAGTGAACAATGACAAGCTGTGGCTTGATTTATATATGCCTCAAGAGCACTTTGCAGCAATAGATATTGAAACCATAGTTGAAGTGTATTTAGCTTCACGGCCAAATGAAGCATTTACAGCAACAGTCATTGCGAAAGTACCTGTGATAAATATCACTCATCGTAGTTTTTTATTGCGTTTACAACTTAATAATACGGGTGACTTACAAGTTGGTTTATCGGCAAGTGCAGCAGTGTCATTAAAGCCAACGGCTAAAGCCAGTGTTGTTATCGATAGAGATGCGCTGTTACGCCACCCTGATGGAGGCTTTAGTGTTTTTACTGTGCTTGAAGGAGTCGCTGTAAGGCAAAGTGTTCAAGTAGGCGCGCGTATGAATAGCCAAGTAGAAGTAATTGAAGGTCTAAAAGCTGGGCAATGGGTGGTAACTCAAGGCAATGAATTATTACAAGATGGTCAAGCAGTTAAGACGATATCGCCAACGGGGATTCAATAATGCTCGAAGGCGCAGTTAAACATGCAACATTGGTGACGGTTGCGGTACTTATTGCATGTATTTTAGGATTAGTAGCCGCGTTTAAAATTCCTGTTCAGATGATCCCTGATTTAGATGTTCGCACTATCACTGTGGTGACCCAATGGCCAGGTGCTACACCACAAGATGTTGAAAAAGAAATACTCATAGAGCAAGAACGCTATTTACGCTCGCTCCCAAATTTAAAGCGTATGTCGAGTTATGCAAATACCGGCGAAGCTGAGGTTGAACTCGAGTTCCCATTTGGCGTTGATGTTAATGAGGCGCTTATCAATGTTAGTAACGCATTAGCACAAGTGCCTGATTACCCAGAAAACGTCGATCAACCCGTGCTCTACAGTAGCTCATTTTCATCCAATGCTTTTATGTTTTTTTCATTAAAACCGCAGGCGGGTAATCCGCTTAATATCGATATCGACATGCTACGTGATTTTGCCCAAGATAACGTACGTCCAGAAATGGAACGTGTGGCTGGTGTATCACAGGTTAGCGTTCGAGGCGGGGCGTTGTATCAAATACAGATATTGATCGATCAGCAAAAGCTTGCAAGTCGAAATATTAGTTTGATAGCAGTGCGAAATGCGATACGTAGCCGCAATCAAGATGCTTCAGCGGGTGATATAGATAGCGGAAAACGCCGTTACTTACTGCGTATGGTTGGGCGCTTTCAATCGGCGCAAGAACTAGAAGAGTTAGTCATTGCTCAGCATGAAGACCGCACTGTACGTCTTAAAGATGTTGCGAAAATAAAATTAGACCATTATGAACTGAGAAACATTTCTTATAACGATGGCGAGCGTAATTTAATGCTATCGGTACGCCGCGAAAGTGGCTCAAATGTAATGGCAATTAAAGACGAAATGACGCAAGTTGTACAGCGTATTAACCGTGATTTATTAGCGCAAAATGGCCTGCAATTAACCCTACTCAGTGACGACGTGCGTTATGTAAAAGGCTCAGTTAAAAATGTATGGACTAACTTAGCTATTGGGGCGTTACTGGCAACTTTAGTGATGTTCTGGTTTTTAAAAAGCCCGCGTTCTACGTTGATTGGTGTAATGGGTGTACCAATTTGTACGATTGCCGCATTTTTAGGTTTATTACTCTTTGAGCGAACCATTAATGTTATTTCATTAGCGGGGGTTGCCTTTGCGATTGGCATGACGGTTGATAATACCATTGTGGTACTTGAAAATATTGAGCAAGCTAAACAACGTGGTCTGTCAAAATTAGCAGCCGCTATTGCTGGCGTGCAAGAAGTATGGCCTGCGGTTTTAGCTTCAACAATGACCACAGTATTGGTGTTTGCACCTATTTTATTTATTACACAAGAAGCTGGCCAGTTGTACTCAGATGTTGCGATTGCCATTTCTGGGGCCATTATAGCTTCTATGCTGGTCGCGTTATTAGTTGTACCCGCGGCTTCTGCACGGTTTGCTTGTGTAACAAAGTCTGATGGCACAATGACATCGAAAATGCGACTACCTCAGTTTATTCCTGCATTTTTAGCCTCTAAAGTTCAGCGTTCAGTGTGTGTTGTTGTGGCTGTAATCGGTTTAATTGGTGGCGCTTGGTTATTTATGCCGGAAGCCGAATATCTTCCTGAAGGTGAAGAACCAAAAGCGTTTTCAATGATGATAGCACCCCCAGGATATAACTTGAGCCATATGCAAAAAATTGGTGATGAGTTATTGACCTATTTTAATAATCATTTAAATGCACCAAGCAGTGACTTTGCGCAGGGGAAAACCGATTTACCATCATTAAAGTATTATTCGTTATCGGTTGGGGTGGGCAATATTTGGTTTTTAAGTGAGCCGAATAATCCAGAGCATATTGACGAAATGATGGCGGCGATAACCGCTAAATTTAAAAGTTACCCAGGAATGCGAGCATTTTCATCACGAGGCTCGATTATCTCTAGTAACGACGGTGGTACGCGCGCGGTAGCACTAGATATTAGTGGTACAGAGCAAGTGGACTTATACCGTGCTGCCGATGCTGTATACCGCCTTGCGAGTGAGGTGTTTGATAATCCACAAGTTGACTCTGAGCCGTCTTCACTAACGCTTGATCAGCCATTAATTGAAATTCAACCTCGTTGGCAGCGTCTTGCTGAGGTGGGCATGACCGCCGATGAGCTGGGCTATACCGTTGCAGCACTTAGCGACGGGGCCTATGTTGATGAATTAATTTTAGGTGATGATAAAGTGGATGTGTTTATATTCTCAGAGGCAGGTAACAAGCAAAGCTTAGAGGGGCTTGAGCAAGCACCCGTCGTAACATCGCAAGGTTTGTTGCCGTTAAACGCCTTGGCTAATTTAAGCGAAAAAGCCGACAGTGACAGCCTACGCCGAGTAGATGGACGCCGTACAGTAACTGTTTATATTATTCCACCGAGGGATGTAGCTCTAGAGCGTGCCCAACAAATGGTCCGAGAAAAACTATTGCCACAGCTGCAAAAGCAGGGCGATTTATTACCTGGGGTAAATATAAGTATTGGTGGCGCTGCAGATCAGCTTGAAAAAACACGCAATGCATTAAGCAGTAACTTTATAGTGGCTTTAGCCTTGTGTTATTTGCTTTTAGTGGCAATTTTTAAACACTGGGGACAGCCTTTATTTATTATGGCAACGGTGCCTTTAGGCATGGCTGGTGGCCTACTTGGATTAAATGCAATTAACGCTGTAGGTTCTGTATTTGGTGGGTTTTATCAACCGTTTGATATGATCACTATGCTCGGCTTTTTGATTTTACTGGGCACAGTGGTGAATAACCCAATTTTAATTGTTGATCAAAGCCGTCGTAATTTAGCCGCAGGGCTTGAGGCTTATCAAGCTGTTATTGGTGCACTGGAAACGCGATTAAAACCAATCGTTATGTCAACAATGACGACCTTATGTGGCTTAGCGCCATTGGTATTTATACCCGGTGAAGGCTCTGAGTTATATCGTGGAGTCGGGATCATTGTCCTATGTGGCATTGCTGTTTCAACGGTTGTAAGTTTAACCGTATTACCAGCTTTGCTATTAATGGTTTATAAGCGCAAGGATTAACACCACGAAATTAAGCTCGGCGTTAGTCGAGCTTAATAGTTAAAGCTGTGGTGGTATAAATTGAAATTGCACAGCGTATGAGGTTAATGGCTTACGATTTGGCTTATTTATTTAGCTGATCGTATTTTAAAGCTTTGCTTAGCTTATTAATGCTGTCATATTTTAGCCCGTAGTTAGAAGGAGTAGCTAAATGAAGACGGTCGTTGTGTTAGGCGGATATGGTAACTTTGGTAAAAGAATTGTTGAAAATCTAGCAAAAACAGCAGGAATAACAATACTTATTGCAGGTAGGAATAACGATAAAGCAATTGCACTTGCTAAGCATTTACAACCGAAAGTAGCCGCTATTTTAGCGCCTTTAGTTATTGATATTTTTGCTGATGATTTTAAAGCTAGATTAACAAGCCTTGCGCCATTTTTGGTTATTCATACTAGTGGGCCTTTTCAAGGGCAAGATTATAGAGTACCCAATGCGTGCATTGAGTGTGGATCACATTATATTGATTTAGCTGATGATCGCAGGTTTGTTTGCGATATTAATCAGTTGGATAGCAAAGCTAAAGAAAAGGGCGTACTTATAGTTAGTGGTGCCAGCTCTGTGCCGGGTTTATCTTCTGCGGTTGTCGATCATTATCAAAATCAATTTAGTACTATTGAATCAATTAATTTAGCGATTGCGCCAGGCAATAAAGCGGAGCGAGGTGTGGCTACCGTTGCTGCAATATTATCTTATACCGGACATCCGCTAAGTGTGTTTAAAAGCGGTCATTGGCAAGATGTCTATGGTTGGATGGACTCAAGGGTAAATGATTTTGGCAGCTTTGTTGGTAAGCGTTGTTTAGCCAATGTGGATGTGCCCGATTTAGAGCTTTTCCCGAATCGCTATAACGTATCACAGCAAGTGAGTTTTCAAGCGGGTTTAGAGTTGGGCATATTGCATTGGACGATGGTGGGGATGGCTTACTTATCAAAAATTGGCATTGTGAAAAGTTGGGCGCCGTTAGCGAAAGCCATTGTGAGCACGAGTAATCTTTTTTTACCATTTGGCACACAAGATGGTGCAATGGAAGTACTCATTAGTGGGCAAGATCATGGTAATAAAACAAAACAAATTAAATGGACACTGTACGCACCAAAAGGTAATGGTCCATATATTCCAACGCTTTCAAGTATTGTATTAGCCAAAAAATTGTTGAGCAGTGAGGCGTTTATTGCAAAGCAGGGCGTGGGTGCAATACCATGCGCAGGGTTATTTGAGCTTGATGATTTTAGTCATTATTTTGATACGCTCGGTATCACATATCAACAAGAAATGTCGTTAGATAATCAAGTGCAGTACATATAATGGAATATTATTTGCTCTTAAAGTTACTTCATATTCTTGCTGCAGTTGTGGTAACGGGAACTGGCGGCGGTATTGCTTTTTTTATGTTTATGGCAAATCGTTCCAACAATCCACAGGTTATTTATATTACGGCTAAGCACGTTATTTTAGCAGACTGGATTTTTACAACCCCAGCAGTCATTATTCAAATTGTCACGGGCATAATGTTGATGGGCAAGTTAGGGTACTCGTTTTCAGCCCCTTGGTTTTATTGGGTTGTTGGGTTATTTACTTTTATAGGTGTGTGTTGGTTGCCTGTGTTGCGTATTCAATACAAATTACGTGAGCTTGCTAAATTATCGGTAGAGTTAAATCAAGTTACCGCAGAGTTTAAATCATTGATGAAAACGTGGACTTTATTAGGAATTCCCGCTTTTGCCGCTATTTTAGGGATATTTTGGTTAATGGTGTTTAAACCATTTTCGCTTGTGTGAGGTGGCTTGGGTATGTATAACTTTAAGCAAGCAACATTGCTGTATGCTACAAAATACGCATTGGCATTTTTGTGGATTTTTACCGGTTTAACCTCCGTATATTTTGCACCTGACGTTGGCTATGAAATTCTTGCGGGCGCCAATATTGTAGGTCTACCAGCTAAAGCAGCAATTTACGCTGGTGGTATGTTAGATATAGCACTTGGGCTTTGGCTCGTCACATCTTTTAAAACCCAAGTTTGCTGTCTTGTTCAAGTGGCGGTAATCATTACTTATACTGCGCTGCTAACGTTGATAGATGCAAGCTTTTGGCTGCATCCGTTTGGGCCAATTACTAAGAATATTCCAATTGTTGTTTTGATCTGTTTTTTATTTAGTGAAAATAAAAGTCAAATTACAATTAAGTAACAAAGGGCTAGCGTTGACTCGCCCTCTATTTATTTACTCATACCCTCTGGCCTTTTTAGTTTTGATTATCGCAATATAGCCATGCCAGCTGGCGTAACTAAGTAGCGGCATAATCACAATAAACCCTGTTGCTCCGGTTGCAAAACCCAGTGCCACAAGTACAAAAATACAGATAGACCACACCACCATTGCAGAAAAATTAGTTTTAACAGCGTGCATGGACGACATGACAGCGGTCATAATATCGACCCGTCTTTCCATCATTATTTGCGGCGTAAACGCTGAAATTGCAAATACAGTGACTAACAAAACCCCGCCAATAATAGAGCCTAAAGTTAAAAATGCTGATAATTCTTCAAAGGTAGGGTTAGCATGGCTTGGGTAAAGTGCATGTACTAAGGCTGCAAGGCGCATCCAAACAATCATAATAACCATCAACAAAATTGCAAAACCCCATTCCCCAACAGGATTCCTAAACATTGATTTTAACGAATGTGTAAGTGTGGGTTTATGCCCTTTTTCAAGCTCCCATGCTACATCATATAAGCCAACAGCAAATGCAGGCCCAATTAGAGCAAACGCGACGGTTGCAGGAATAATCACAATATAAGTTCCTGCAAATACGGCGGTGTAAACAATAGCTAAAGGAATAATAGTAAAAATTAATCCGTAAATTAAGCTCAGTATTGGTGCTCGCGTCATATCTTTAAACGCAAGAGCAAGCCAATGAAATGCAGCGAATGTATTTACCTTATTGCATTGCAAACAGCGGGCAAACTCTGTGTTTTTATCAACCGTATTTGTTGTCGGCATAAAAGTGCTCCATTTGATAGGTACTCTTTAGGTTTAGAACATAGATGTATTATTTACAAATCATCAACTAATTATTTGTAGCTTGCTATTAGGGCGTGTTGACCTTTCGTGATTAATTTTGCAGCAGTATGTTTGGTATTTAGGCAAGGCAGCGCCTATGCAGTGTGGTTGTTCCCCATAAATAGGCGATAACGCAGTATAAATGCCAAACATGCGCTGCCCAAAGGGTTCTTCCTAGGGGCGATTGACTCTTTGTTGCTCGGTTTTTACTTAGCCCACTAGGCTACAAATCTCGCGCCGCGATTAAATCGCCCCTAGATTGAACAAATTTCAATCCACAAAGGTCAACACGCCCTAGCATCTTCAATGGTTGTTAAGTGGTCGCTTGTTTAAAAACTAATTAATTAGTTGATAGGTGGAATTATGCGCGCTATAGTATTTAAAACTAATTAATTAGTAGATTAAAAGAAAGGGTTAAATACGATGGCTAGAAATAAATCAAACCAGCTTACCGATGGTGAGCAAAGTATTATGGAAGTGCTTTGGAAAAATGGTGAAGCATCTGTGCGCGACATAACAGATGAACTATCAAAAGAGAAGCAAACGGCTTACACCACAACACAAACCCTGTGTAAGATCCTTGCTGAAAAAGGCTATGCTGATTTTAGAAAAGAGGGTAAAGCGTTTATTTATATCCCTAAAATCACTCAAAAAGAGGCCCGACAAAGTGCATTAACCTCAATGTTAAACAAGTTTTTTGGTGGCTCACCCAAGGTGTTGGCGCAACACTTAATGCAAGAGACCGACATAGACCTTGATGATCTAGAAGCGCTGCAACGTAAAGTCGACCAAAGTAAAGACTAACAAACCAAGATAAGGACGCCAAGGCTATGATGATTGAATATACTTTATTAACAACGTTGGCATTTCACCACCTAATTATTGGTTTTATCCTTTTATTGGGAATTGCGTTGATTAATAAGTGTGTACCATCGAGTGCGGAGCTGCGCAGTTGGTTATGGATGACGGCATTTATTGTCGCAACAGTCATCCCCTTCACTTTGATCACAATGGATGCAGATAAAACTTCAAGTGTTATAAATTCAGTTGCGCAATCGGTTGATTTAAAAACAGAAGATAGCTTTTCAGCAACTGATAATAAAGTCGCTATGAGTGATCAGGAGAGTAACTGGCATTTACCCAGTGAGATTGTATTTAACTTCTCTTTTTTACTCAGTATTGGTGTCCTACTTTGGTTTATAGGTAGTATATGGCGTGGATTTACGGTGTTATCGTCATATGTACAAACACGAAACTTGCTTCGCTCTACGATAGAAAAAGCGCCGCACTTATCGGCCCATATTAATACAGATGTTTATACTTCAAGCAAAGTATCCTCGCCTTTGGTTATTGGGTTTAAGCAACCTAAAATCATCCTTCCAAAAAGCATTACTGAACAACTCAAGCATGAGCAATTACTGGCGATAGTGCTCCACGAAAACGCGCATATAAAACGTAAAGATAACTGGTTTGGCTTATTTCAGGAGATCATTGCTATCTTATTTTGGTGGAGCCCAGTGATCCGCCTGCTTAATAAGCAAATTCATGTAGAGCGTGAAATAGCGTGTGATTTACGCGCAGTGAACGAAATTAAAAATACGCAGCAATATGCGCAGTCACTGATTGATTGTGCAAAATTAATGGTGATGGAGCAGCGGAGCGTGTTGGCAATGGGACTATTTAGTAAGAAAAAAGAGCTGAATTATCGTATCGGCGCGGTTTTAGAAAACAAGCAATTTAAAAAGCCACGTATCACGATCATTATGCTGGTATGTGCAGGGCTAACAGTCACCACAATTCAAGCTACACAGGCCTTTTCACCTAAAGTCAGTATTAAACACACCGTCGTTGATGCTCGACATTACTCACTATTACCGCAATTTGAAAGTACCTTACTGATTGATGCCGTTACTCGTAATGACATTGGCGCAATTAAAGCACTGA
The DNA here is from genome assembly GCF_001298125.1 of Pseudoalteromonas porphyrae. Lineage (NCBI taxonomy): Bacteria > Pseudomonadati > Pseudomonadota > Gammaproteobacteria > Alteromonadales > Pseudoalteromonadaceae > Pseudoalteromonas > Pseudoalteromonas porphyrae. The sequence continues at coordinate 164,116 of NZ_LHPH01000007.1, forward strand.
AAAATGATGGGGTTGATATTAACGTGCCAGTTATTGGCGATGGCACTGCGTTGATGATTGCGGTGAAACAAAACAACAAAGCAATGACACAGGCATTGATTGACTTAGGCGCTGATGTAAATCAGTCATCAAGTGGTGATGGTAACCCGCTGATAGTCGCTGCGATGAGTAATAATATTGAACTGGCAACGCTATTGTTAGATAACGGCGCTGATATAAATGCAATTGTGCCGCGAGATGAAACACCGCTTATCAATGCAGCGTATTTTGGTTTTTACGACATGAGCCAATTACTAGTTGCACGCGGAGCTGATGTTAACTTAGCGGTTACGACAGGGGTTTCTGATGGTTATCAGCGACGATCGCCTCTAAATCGTGCGCGTACTGAGTCAATTAAAGCGCTACTAATAGCTAATGGCGCACGCGAATGATCTATATCTTACTTCACTTATCACCTTAGCGTGCTTTAAGTCAGTTGGCTTTATTTAGCCTGCATCACATTTATTTAAATTACTTCAATTAATTGTTGATTGATTTTCACCCTACTTTTAGTGGGTTAGCCAAACTCGTTCTAAATAAAGGAAATAGTATGTTTATACCCAAAGCACCTGTGAAACGCCCAATGGGTTGGTTTAAAAGCAATTTATACTGCGTTACCTTTATAAGGGATTGATTTGAACAATAGAGCCACTATTGCTTGCAATCAATGCCTTGCCTAAATCGCTTTTAATTCCAACTGAAACGGTATCTTGAGGTGGCTTAGATATATTCCTTATCAAAGAACACATATCACACAAGAAATAACAACGAAGGTGACACCATGATCTTTAATACCCCCATATTCTTTTGGTTTTTTGCCATTTTTATTTTGTTTTACGGGTTTGTGTTTTTAAAACAAAAACCCAAAGTGTACTTAATTTTAGTTGGTAGCTTAGTGTTTTACGGCGCGTGGAATTATAGTTTTATTCCCTTGCTGGTGGGCAGTGGGGTAGCCGATTACTTTATTGCCCAAGCTATTTATAAAGCATCAACGCTGCAACGTAAAAAACAATGGGTGACTTTATCTGTGGTGCTTAATTTAGGTTTACTTGCAGTGTTTAAATATGCCGATTTTGCACTTAACTCTGTGTCTGAGTTGTTATCTTCGCTTGGTTACAATGCCTCTATTGAAACATTAGGTTGGGTGCTGCCCGTTGGTATTTCTTTTTATACTTTTCAAAGTTTAAGTTACACCATTGATGTTTATCGCGGCGACATGAAGCCACGTAAAGGCTTAGTTGAATTTGTTGCTGCGTTATCGTTTTTTCCTCAATTGGTTGCAGGGCCTATTCTTCGTGCAAGCCATATATTGCCACAAATGCACGCCATCGCATTACCTAAATATACGGCTGTAAAACATGGCTTTTTACTGATCACTGTTGGGCTTATCAAGAAAACGGGGGCTGATATATTAGCTATCCCAGCGCAACATGCTTTTGAAGCAAAAGGCCCTATTAGCACGCTTGAACTTTGGACTGGAGTACTGGCATTTGCAGGGCAAATCTATGGCGATTTTTCGGGCTATACCGATATAGCAATTGGTATTGCGCTGATACTTGGTTTTAGTATTCCATTGAACTTTAGAGTGCCTTATTTTGCGCTTTCTCCGGTTGATTTTTGGCGTCGTTGGCATATCTCCCTCTCTACATGGTTACGCGATTATTTATATATCTCATTAGGTGGAAACAGAAATAATAACCGTACCCGTAATGTGTTTTTAACTATGTTATTGGGTGGTTTATGGCATGGTGCGGCGTGGACCTTTGTTGCGTGGGGCGCATTTCATGGCGCTATTATTACTGTCACGCACTATTTAGCAGGGTTGAAAATATTTGCACGTTTTAATCAATCCAACGCGCTGCTTGTTACTTTTATTAAGTGGGCCATCACGTTTTATTTAGTCCTTATAGGTTGGGTATTTTTTGCAGCCAACGACTTAACTTCTGCCATAGATATTATTACTAATTTACATGTATTTAATTCAACAATAGCAGCAGGAAACAACGCAATGATTATTTTTGTAATGACCAGTATATGGGTGCTACTTGTACATATTATGGATTTTTACGTAATAAAGGGCGCTGACAAGCTGGAAAATAAACCCTGGCTATTTTGGCTGTTAATGATGTTAGGGCAAGGCGTGTGTTTATTTATCGGGGAGCCAAGTAATGAGTTTATCTATTTCCAATTCTAATCATCAAGGTACAGCAACAATGACATCACAAAAATTATATGGAAAGTCGATTCTTGTTATTGGCTTATGTATGGCTTTCGCACTTATCAGTATTCATCTTATTTTGCATGGGATGGGGGCAAATTCACAAGGCGTATTAGGCAGGGTCACTGAGTCACGGGCGGCTTTGCCACAGATAGTGAAAGAACCAAACGATGTTGTGATGTTTTTTGGTTCATCAATGACGCGAGCTGGGTTTTCGCCGCGAAAATTTGATGCTGATTTAGCGCAGCGGGGTAAGCAGGTTAAATCGTTTAATTATGGCTTTGGTGGGCTAAACCCATATTTTCAAGATTTTTTGTCACGGCGTATTGCGGATGAATTTATCGAAGAAGATCGCAAAATAAAGCTAACCATGATTGAGTTTAATCCGTTTCAAACCACGCAAACACGCTGGGATAGAGCTGCGCCAGTTTTAGACTCGTTTTTAACGTTGCTTGCCAATGACGAGGAGTTAATGGAAATTGCAAAAAATGATCTTACTCGTGGCGTACGGTTATTCAATATAAAGTATTTGCGCGGTAATATATCAGCTGAAATGATCACCAGCTTTTTTGGCAGAGGGATGTTTCCTCCTCAGTCACATCAAACGTTTAAAGATGATGATGAAACTATTGCGCAACGTCGTCGCTTAGGGCGATTGCTTGGTCAGAAGTTTGATGAAGAATACCCTGATCATAAGCCGGTAGAATGGAGCTATGAATGGCAAGGTGGCGGGACTATTCCACAAGAGCGTTCAGCAGAAACATTAGCCATATTTAACGACTATTACCGCGTTACGCAAACCGATAACGCAATGAGAAATGACCGCCTCAGTCGCATTAGTAGTGCCGATATAGAGCAGCTTCATTTTGAGCCATTATTAGTTGATCACTTTATTAACATTGTAAAAAACTTTCAACGTGTATCTGATAACGTTGAAGTGATCATGCTGCCAAAAAACAGCAAGTGGATAAAAACAACACCAGAGGCTGAAAAACGTTTAGCTGCGGTAATTACGCAAATAGAACAAGCTACTGGTATTAAGCTGAAAAACCATCAAAATATACCGCAAATAACCCCGCAAATGTACCGTGATACCACGCATTTATCGCGTTATCGTGGCGATATTGCTTACACAGATTATCTAATAGATCAGTATCAAAGTTTGTTTTAGTTTTTACAGTGGTTAGGCTGAATAAGTTACATGCATCAGCGAGTGAGAAAGATCCTAACTTATCACGTTGATGCTTTTCGCCATTATTTGGTGAGAGTTGTTATTCAATATTGTTTATTTAAAAGTTTTAAAATTTAAGTTGTTGATTATTAATTGCTATTTATATGGCTTAATATTTGCTGAATGAGTGTAACTTAATTAGGAATAGACACTCATGCTATTAGATATTCAATCATTACGTCATCAATATAATAAAAGCAAAGATGCAAAATGCGCAATTAATACATTATCGTTGCAAGTTGAACCTGGTATTTTAGCCTTGTTAGGCCCTAATGGAGCAGGAAAATCTAGTTTGATGAGAATTCTGGCTACCATTACTAAGCCAACACAAGGTGTTATTTTATGGCAAGGCCAAGATATTGTTAAATCACCACAATTGTTACGCAAAGAGCTGGGCTATTTACCTCAATATTTTGGCGTGTATGAACAGCTGTCGGGTATTGAGTTTTTGCAATACATGGCAGGGCTTAAAGGGCTTGAAAGTTCCCATGCCAAGAGTGTTATTGATGATTTACTGAATAAACTTAATTTAACTCACGCCGCGCATCAGCCGCTAAAAGGCTACTCTGGCGGTATGAAACAACGCATTGGAATTGCGCAGGCGTTATTAAATGATCCTAAATTATTGATCATTGACGAGCCGACAGTTGGTCTTGATCCGCATGAACGCGCCAACTTTAGACAGTTATTGACCGAGCTTGCGGCGGATCGTTGCATTATCTTCTCTACACATATTGTGTCAGATGTTGAATCGATTGCGGATCGCATTGTAATTATGCGCGGTGGCACGCTTATCCAATCAGCAACAGCAGATGTATTACAGCAAAAAGTGGCTGATAAATGCTGGACACTAACGGTTGAACCATCGGAGCTGAAACAGATCCAGCATGAGTATATTGTTAGCCACAGCATTCGAAAAGAAGGAAAGCTTGAATTAAACCTTGTTGCGGATCATTGCCCTGACTCTAAAGCTACGGAACGGGCGGCATCACTTGAGGATGCTTACTTGTATTTTACCAGCGAGCAATCAGCATCTCACAGCGCAGTGAGGATCCGTTAATGAAACAGATTTGGCAATGTATGGTAGCTGACTTTAAACAGCGCACACGCCAACAAAGTTATATGGTGACCTTGTTGGCTATGTCTGTATTAACGTTATTGTATTTTCCATCCCCTGATGCGCAGTACCAAACTTTGGTTATTAATGGCTACCGCGGGATTTATAACAGCGCGTGGATTGGCGTATGTTTAGCGATGCTGAATGTCATGTTCTTACCCATTATTTGTTTTTACTTAGTTAAAAATGCACTTGAGTTAGATAGGCAATCAAAAACGTGTGAGCTTATTGCAGCAACGTCGATTAGCAAACAGGCTTTTTTATTCGCTAAGTGGGGAGTAAATGTACTGATTTTACTTTCAATTGTATTGGCGATGTTGCTCAGTAGTGTATTGATCCAACTTTATTATGGCGAAAGCTACCAGATTGATATGTGGGCACTTGTTTGGCCGCAATTAGTGTTTGTTTTACCGCTGTTATTAGCAATTGCATCAATTGCTATTTTGTTTGAGTCGATAACGTGGCTCAAAGGTGGTTTTGGTAATGTGGCGTATTTTTTCTTGTGGATTGGCTCGATAACGCAAAGCATTGAAGGAGTGTCAGGCATTGGTGCGGTGCTTGAAAGTTTAGATATGGAGGTTGCTGCGCGTTTTCCAGCAGAGCAAGGTGGCACCAATGTTGGCATAACAGCGAGTGAATCTGTAAGCACATTTGTTTGGCATGGGTTTGAGCCAAGTGTTGTGCACCTCTTAGGAATGCTGCCTTTGTTGATGATCAGCTTAATAGGTTTGAGTTTAGCATTTTTATTTTTTGATCGTTTCAGTAATGGCTCACTGAAAGAGGCTAAAAAGCCATGGCGAATAGTCAGCGTAATTGAAAAAGTCACAGGAATACTCGATAGATTATTTGCTGGCGCAACAAAGTCATTCGCTTTTACACGTTTATTACGATTAGAGTTTAAGTTAATGCTCAAAGGGCAAACAAATCTGTGGTTCATCGGGTTGGTCACTTTGAATGTATGCCAAGCTTTTGTTGATCAGGATCTGTTATTGAGCCTTTTTTTACCTATCTCATTGCTGTGGTGTGTATTGGTTATATCACCATTAGGGCAGCTAGAGAGGCAAACAAATACCTTTGAAATTATGGCTTACAGTAAGCAATCCCCATTATTGCAAAATATGGCGAGTTTTAGTGCTGGCTGGGGACTGTTAGCATTAGCGTGTTTAGGTAGTATTGCACGGTGCGTAGTAATGGCGGAATGGTTGCTGCTGGTACAATTGTTTGTGGCTATTTCGTTTATGGTTTCATTAGCCTATTTTTGCGGTGCATTTACGCAAACAAAGCGAATGTTTGAAGTCGTGTTTTTAGTTATTTGGTATATAGGGCCTCTGCAAGCTGGATTATATTTAGACTTTTTAGGCGTGAACAGTCAGTCGAGTTGGGATGCAGGAATGCCTTATTACTTTTTGGCTATTGCTAGTGGATTATTGCTATTAACAATGAGTATTAAACGAACCCGTTAATTAAAAGAGTATCAGGGGACTTTACCTGATGCTCTTTTGTATACTTGGGGGTTACGAACTTTAATTGTTTACGAGATATAAAGGCTATCATCACTAACACGTAGTGCCATACAATCGCTCTGGCCATTTATAATCATACTTTTATCAACGCGTACCCCAGTACCTGCGTATTTCCCTGCGGCGGTAAAACTACATATCTGTACAAAGTAGTCACCAACTTTAGGCAGTGCAAATAGTTGCTGGTATATTTGATCTTGTGCGGCAAAATGACCCACGGTTTTTTCTATGACTTGCTGTTGTTCATCAACGAGTTGAATATTAGCACCGCATCGGCCAACGATCGGTTTAACTACATAACCTGTTTGTAATAATTCATCATTTAGAGCAAATGCAGTATTGAGTAAAAATCGATGGTTTGGAAATAAGCTCCATAACACAGGTAAAATCGCTTTATTACTTGGGATCAAGGTCCAAAGTGGCTCAAACACCATGACGTTTTTACGCAGCAGTACATCAACTAAACGTGGCGCTTTACCCGCTTGCCACTGAGGTTCAAAATCATCCCCTTGGGATTGATCTGCTTCACACTCTTGCCTAATTTGATCTAATGCAGTTTCCCATGACCATGTTTTCCAGACAAAGTTGAGCTTTTCACCATCAGCATCAACTATATTGCCGGAATCATCCCAGCGTAAACTCTTTAAACCAATAATTACTTTGCATTCAAAACCAGCAGCTTCAATAGCTTCTTTCATAAATAACGCGTGATAATGCTCTTCTGGTTCGTCATCTTGTAAAATATGTATAAGGCCTTTTACTTCACTTTTTCGCCATGCTTTAACTAAATCTTTAAAGAGATCATGGCCTGCATCAACACCTGTTTTAACACCAAAATGTTTAGCCCATTTACCCTGTATTTTACCGCTTTCCATATAGCATGACGCGGAGTCACAGTTGTATTCATATACTTTTAATCCGGCAGGTGTGAGTGCAAAATCAAACCGGCTGGTGATCAGTTGGTTTAAGCGATTATCCCATGATTGGCGAATTTTATTGAGTACGACATCAGGTAAATTAAACTTTTTTAATAATTCAGGGTGCTGCAACACATAATCTGTAGCATGCATAAATAAGCCATGTAACTCATTGGTGGCATGTTCAATCGTTTGTTGTGCAGTATTTGATATAGCAAAGTAATGATGTTGATCTGCACTTACTGAAGTTAGTTTATGGCCTTGCATCATATCTACGTAGGCGGCTTCGTCGTCATTAGCAATGTTAAGCCATGACTTTTTGGCCTGTCCAGAGTCAGTTGCATGTTGAGGTTTGATAGCAAATAGATCTGTACTTACTTCAGGCGTTGGCTCGCTAAATTCGCTCTGATCAGTTTGTGTCATCCAGCCTAAAATAGTGGCATCGCTGTAAGAACACTCAATCCAGTAGTCACCTTGCTGTGTGATTTTAGCTTTGAGCTCACGGCACCATTGCTGGCCCTGCGGCCATACTTGATGGCCAACATTTTGTTCTGCTAGGCGAATTTTATCTGTATGGACTTCAACTATAACAGCAACATGACCTGTTTCTTCAAACTCTCCGCCTTCTTCCCAAATGAGTAAACTTCCCACTGTTGGGTGGTGTTTTGCGCCATTACGAAATGCATGCAAAGGAAGTCTAGTTTGGCTGTTTATATCACGCACCGAGCGTAGCTCAAAAATATCATAAGCCATTGCAATGTCATCAAATATATAGCCGTGATTGAGATACATCCAGCGGCGCGCAAATTCAACACATTGCCATTTATAGCCCATGTAAATGCCATCGAGATAACTTCTGTAGGCACTCCTATTTGGGTAGGCTGTTTCATCAGCACTGTCGTAGTCAGACGAATAAACAGCAACATTACCAAGTGCATAGCCTAATAGCTCTCCAAAAGGGCTAGCAGGTACGTGAGATTTTTTAGACAAAGCAGTTCAAAAATTAGGGAGTGATAATCTGCAGACTATAGAAGTGTATTGGTTTGATAGCAAGTTAAAAACAGAGCCTTCAAGTACTTTTTATTTAGTTAAAAGAGTTTAAAATTTAATGCTTTTTGTTAGGAATAATAAGCGGTAATTGGTTGTCTCTTATTATCCGAATTTTTAGGGATGATAAAAATTAATACGTGTTTTTTACAGCACTTAAATAGCACTTAAAAAGTCGCTTTTTAGGCCAGTAAACATTTAAGCAATTATAAACTAGATAGCAAAGTATGTAGTGGCGATGCTGATTAAATAAACTAAACTTATCATATCGCTTCTTTGAGAGCATATTATGTGAAGTATTTAATTATTGCTGTGTTGTCCTGTGCGATGTTTAGTAATGTAAGTTATTCAGCTGAGAACACGTGCCAGATTATTGTTCGCTTTGAAAATTATGCCGCACAATCGCATCAAAATGAAGACTTAACCTGGCATGGACTTGATGTTGATTTTGCAAAAGCATTGCTTGATGAGGCTGGCTGTGAGTATCGCTTTGTAAGTATTCCTTGGGGGCGTTCATTAAAAATGCTCGAAAATGGCGAAGTGGACCTAATGCTTAGCGTGTCTAAAACGGCGCAACGTATGCGTTTTGCTTATTTTATAGGCCCTCAAAAGCAGGAGAATATTGTATTTGCTATGAATGCAGAACGTTCTTACAGCATAAATACTGTAAGTAGTTTATTTGAACTTGATGCACCAATAGCAATTCAACGTGGTGCTTATTACGGTAGTACATTTGAAAAACGTTTTATAGAAGAGCAAGATACCGATGAGCGATTTATTTACGTACCAGATAACCAATTAAAACTGGATTTGTTACGCCATGGGCGTATTTCTGGCTTTTTAGAAGAAAAATATAACATCGTTTATCAAGTGCAAAACAATCCAGATTTTATGAAAGTGACAATTAGCCCATTTGTAATTAATTCTGAGCCTGTTTATTTTGCATTTAGTAAAACATCGGTGTCAAAGTTACAAATAAAAAAATTTGAAAAGGCATTTTTAAATATTAAAAAGTCAGGGAAATTGGCAGTAATTCTAAAAAAATACAATTTAGAATAAGCATGAAGTTTGTCTTCCTGAATTTAAGTTTTTGGGTACATATTTTTTATTAGGATATATCCCGGATGAAGAGAGTAAATCATACCTCTAAGCACCCTGAATTTCTCTTGAAGTCAGCCTTAAATGTGTCCCTCGTTAGTGTAATAGCAATAGCCCCTTTTACTGTGTATGATTTTTATGTGATTAAAAATGGCATGGGTTTTCTGGGGGTTATTGCTATTTTATTTTGCACTTTTAATGCCGTATTGTGTTTTAAAGGGACCTATAGCCTGCCATTAAACTTATTTGCGACGATGCCAATAATGGCAGGCTGTTCACTTGCTGCAATTAATGTATGGGGTGTCACAGCATCGTTTTGGGCATACCCAGCTGTTTTAACTTGTTATTTTGTTTTGCCGCTGTATTTAGCGCGATTAGCGAACATTGTTTATTTAGCCATAATTTTGCCATTCGGTTGGTATAATTTATCACCTGATGTATTTGCGCGTTTTTATGCTGTGTTAATTAGCATTAGTATTTTTGCTTATTTAACTCTTAAAGAAATCGCCCTACAGCATGCTCAGCTACATAGGTTATCTATAACAGATGTATTAACGGGTCTAAACAATCGCTTTTTACTTAGTGACTCTTTAGAAAATGCCATCTTTATAAATCAATGCGAGAAAGCCCCTATGTCAATTTTAATGTTGGATCTTGACCATTTTAAAAAGGTAAATGATCAATATGGACATGACGTAGGTGATGAAGTTTTAAAAGGCTTTGCAGCTATAATGAAAGCAAACTCGAACAGCAACGATATATTATTTCGCTTAGGAGGTGAAGAGTTTCTAATTTTATTGCACAGTGCGGATGAAAACCAAGCAATACAAGCGGCAGAACAGATACGCAGCCATGTGCAAAAGAGTAAATTACTTCCTGAGGGCGAATTAACGGTCAGTATTGGTGTATGCGAACTTGTTTGTAATAAACACAGGAAAGATTGGTTAAAACAGTGCGATGCGAATTTATATTTAGCTAAAAATAGAGGGCGTAATAAGGTTGTTGCCTGTAGCCAGTGTTAAGCATGAACGAAATAACGTTGGAGTTAACTTTTTGTTATATATGGTGTATTTAATGTTGGGTGACCTTTGTAGATTGAAATTCGTTCAAGCTAGGGGGGATTTAATCGCGGCGCGAGGTTTGCAATCGAGTGGGCTCGATAACTGCTCCTGCGTTATTCTACTGGCTCACATCCATGTGAGAATAAGTAAAAACCGAGCAAAGCTTGTGCGCCCTTCTTACGCCCCTTTCCTACATCCGTGTAGGTAACAAAGAGTTAATTGCCCCTAGGAAGAGCCCTTTGGGTAACGCATGTTTGGCATTTATACTGCGTTTCGCCTATTTATGGGGAACAACCACACACCATAGGCTCTGCCTTGCCTAACTACCAAATAGACTGCTGCAAAATTAATTACGAAAGGTCAACACGCCCTAGGCTTTTTTAGCCCTTGCGTATGGATCGTTTGTTACTGTGCATTTGTCGTTTAAGTTGCCAAAAATAGGCGGCTGCTCAATAAGCTCTTCACCTTCAAGTGTCATTACTTGGACTCGCTGACATGTTGTAATTTCAGTGGAAAAATCTAGCCAAACTTGTGCCATGTTACACATATTTAAGAAATAATAGGTGCCACTTGCTTGATCACTAACGTTTGACCAAATAGTGCTTGAGCTAATACTTGCACTTCTTGGATTAAATCCATGTGGTACAGCGCAGGCTGCAACCATTGAGCGTGTTTGTGATACGGCTTTTATTGTTGAATTAACGGGTTCGCTAAGTGATATGTAAAAAGAAGCTCGCTCAAAGTTTTGGGTTGAAGAAACGCCACCAGGCACGGTGTAAAGAGGTCGAGAGTTGGGCGTCTCAGCCTTGCCCCACATGTACTGCCAATACTGATTTATTTCTAGTTGGGTTTTGTAATTAGGTTCATTAGTGGCAACTCTAAATTTTTCGCTTTCATACACAACGAATGCGTTATTATTGACTTCAATTATGGCGGAGTTTCCGGTTTTGTCTGATAAACAAAGGTGAAGTGTTGCGGGGGTTGATTTCCCTAAACCATCAGGAACATTCTCTTCTACAATTTGAATTTTTTGTTTTCTGAAGTACTTTGCAGCAGCTTTGACACATCCGAATTTATCGAGTGTGAACTGCGCCCAACTGAGCACACTTAATACTTTTTTACTTTCTTCAAGAGGGGAGTGCTCAGTTTGGCGTTTATTCAGCAAAGGCGAACTATTGTCTGCGCGTATAGGTATGTAATCTGCTCCTGTATCGTATAAAGCATTGACCACGAGGCCTGCCGAATTAATGCCATCAGCTGTGCCCATTCGTTTATCACCCATTACAGTTGCAATACTTGAGTAATGAGATTTCCACTTGAGTATTTGCCTTTGGGGTACTTTAAATTGATCCGTATCTTCAGGTATGAAGCCGATACGTTTTAATCCGACCGGAAAAGTGTATAAAAAAGCATTTACGCCTGCAAACCAATCCATATTTCTAGCTGTTACTGGAAAATCTGGGTTTAGACTGTTAAAAATACGCGTACACATGTAAGTTATCCTATTATTTTCTGGATTGTTTTGTCCCTATGTTATCTAATTACTTTATTAATACAATGACTATAAAGAATGTTAAAAATGGCTGTTATGGATACGTTTGATCTTGATTACACGTTAAGGCTCAGACTTAAAGTAATAAGGGGTATGACAAGTGTCACTTTATTGCTCGCTTTGGGTTTGGGGCTCCTTAATATCTTTATCGGCCAACATTTTATCTATGGGGGTATGCAATGTCTTTACGCCTTTTTTTCACTTGGTTTATATTTAAACGCGAGTAAAACAGACAGCTTGCACTGGTCAAAGCAGCTGTATGTGTATTCACTCGTTGGGCTTATTGCAAGTGGCGCACATATGGCACCACTAGTGTCATACCTTTTAATGTGGGCGCTCGCTCTGCCAATTGTGTTTTATCTTTTATTAGGTAAGCGTTTTGGGATTGTTTTAAGTGGTTTTTACTTTGTTGCTCAAATCACTATTATCTATTTTAAAACAGAGACGTTTTACACATCACCGTTATTGAACTTTGCTTTTAGTTACCTTCTTGTTTGGGGGATTTCTCATACATATGAGACATCACGCGCAAACTCAGAGAAAGCGCTGCGTACACTAGCATTAAAAGACCCGTTAACAGGGGCTTTTAATCGACTTAGTTTAACCAAAACGTACTCCCAATTAAATAAAAGCCAACCAGTTAGTTTAGCGCTTTTGGATATTGATTATTTTAAAAATGTTAATGACTCATACGGTCACCCATTTGGTGATGAAGTGTTGAAGAAAATAGCGCAAGGCTTGACCTCAGCTACAAATCGAAATAGTGTATTTAGAATTGGAGGAGAAGAATTTTGTATTTTAATGGAAAATGTAACACCTGAACTTGCTGTTATTAAAGCTGAGGAAATTAGATCGAAAGTAGCGGCCGAATACGTTACCCATGGCAAAGATAACATCCATGTTACAGTGAGTATTGGTGTTTCGACATCAACTGATTCTAGTCTTTCTGAACTTTTAAAAGCGGCAGATGTAAATCTTTATTTAGCAAAAGAAAAAGGCCGTAATTGTGTGGTTTATAAATAATAATTTGCAATCTAGATGCTGTTTTTACGTAAAAATACGTTTCATTTTAAAAGTCTTCTGTTTGAGTGTTTAATAATTTTTAGTGCAAGTATCTACATTTCTCTTAGTGCAATAGTGAAAATCTAAGTAGTAGAAAGGCTTTTCAGGTTTCTTATCATTCACAATAAAGTTGTACATTAACTCTGCGCTTAAGCGACCCATTTCAAATGGATTTTGACCAATATTAGATTGCGATAGACCTTGCTTTAAAGCTCGTAACTGCACCTCTTCAGTATCTGCTGAAATAATGACGACATTACCAGATTCTATCCTGCTTTTATGCGATTGTACTGATTTAATGTAATCAGAGTTGAACTGAGCAAACCCTGCAACAGCCAAGAAAAGAGGGGGGTGCTTCATTTTTAATACGTTTTTTAACTGCTCCAAGGAAGTCCCCCTTTTTCCTAAACTGTATAAAGGGCAGCGGCTAAACTCATCCCAACCATTTTCACCTGATAGTCGTTTCTCACTTTTGCCTGAAAGTGCAAATCTTACACCAGCGATCCGCTCATTGAGATTAGGTGTTGTTTGATGGCCAGATTGAATACACACGGTATTTAGGGGAGAATCTTTCGCAAATAATTTAATTTGATTACCAAGTGCAACACCAAACTCAAAATTGTTTGTACCAACATACGCAAGCCTATATTGATGATCTTTAGGCAGTAGATCTGAGTCAAAAGTGATCACGGGGATATTTTGTCTATCAAGATCCTTTAATACCCTGCTTACTAAGTAATCCGAATCCGTCGTTGCTAAGAGTAAACCGTCGATCTCATCTTTTACTAAGTCCTGAATAATGAGTGATTGCGTTCGAATATCTTGATAATCGTCAGGGCCATCATATACGCAGGTAACATCAGGCATTGATTCTGCAAACTTTAGACAACCCTTAAATGATTGTATATAAAAGCTGTCATTTTTTGTTTTCCCGACGATACCAATCACAATTTGTGCCTTGGCATGTAGAGTAAATGTGACACACACCGAGCTAATTAAAAACAACAATGCAATTTTTATGTGTTTAAAACGCACAGATGAACGCTGTGACATAAGTAAATACTCTCTCTTTAAAAATTATCTTAAGCTATAAGTGCTATTAACTAAGTTTGAATGTAGCATTTATTTAACACAATAATCACCTGTTTTAGCATTTTATTAAAGTCGTAAGGTAACAATAGAAAGCGGCCAGCTAGTCACTGCTTTGAATAATACCTATGCGATTGATACACAATGAATTGGCTGATGCGATTTTAGCAAAGTATTACAAATCACAACGTTGATTGAAGGATAATGAATCTTTTATTGTTGCTTTAGCGTATATGTATAAAAATTATCACTTAAACGCCTTAAAATTACAGGTTGAATAATAAACAAAAAGAGACGTGCATATGTTTAGATTATTAATTATTACTTTTGTATTCATGGTATTGACTGGCTGCTCAAGTCAATACCCAAACCAAGACGTGAGTGGTCAACAGTTCCCAATTGTAAGCGGTGAAAATTTAGAGAAGAAGCGGATAACGATCCCCACTGATTTTAACGAACAACTTAGTTTACTATTGATAGGCTATAAACAAGATAGTCAGTTTGATATTGACCGCTGGTTAATAGGTCTTGATATGACTGGTGTAACAATACCTACTTATGAGTTACCAACAATTCAAGGTATGGCGCCGCGCATGTTTAGCACACTGATAGATAACGGTATGAGAAAGGGTATCCCAAAAGAATTGTGGGGTGGAGTTATCACAATTTATAAAGATGGAGATGCAGTACAAGCTTTCACGGGTAACGAAAACCCAAATAATACTCGAGTAGTGCTACTGGATAGCGATGGAACAATTATTTACTTTTATGACCGTGGGTTTTCAGTTTCAGCACTTAATAAGCTAAAAGCTGTTATTAATAACTAATACAAAGAGTGGGCTATGGATTGTGAAGCTGTAAAAAATAGCTGTTGCGGCCGTCATCAAGCGAGGTAACTGTGTTTTGCTCGGTTTTTACTTATTCTCACATGGGTGTGAGCCAGTAGAATAACGCAGGAGCAGTTATCGAGCCCACTCGATTGCAAACCTCGCGCCGCGATTAAATCGCCCCTAGATTGAACAAATTTCAATCCATAAAGGTCAACACGCCCTAATAACATTTTTGCATAAGGGCACAAACATCATATTGCTCTGTTTATGCTGGCGATATGTGAAAGTGTCCGAACCACAGGTGTTAGAACCTAACAAATACCTACAATGGAAATGATATTAAATAAGCTCAAGGAAAATTCATTTAAAGCACAACGCGAGTGATCTTTTCGTACACTCTATCTCCACTACAATTCACCACTACAATAGAAATACGATGAAAATCATTATAAATTTATCACAAGCAGACGTTATCAAACTCCTGGTGTGAATTTATTTAACCAGAACTCGGGTTACTTGCACTATGAGCATTATTGCTGCATTTCGCGACATATTAATAAAAATAGCAATTATTTTTGACTTTTTTAAACCTTTTTTCTAAGTCGATTTATAAATGCTAATACAGTGACTTAGCTTAACTTTCCTATACCACCCTTTGTTCATTCACAGCTTGTCAACCTTGAATTATCAGTTCTATTACTTTAACCTTTATTTTTATTGAACGTTCAATTAATAAAAAATATGCCTAAAGTTGGAATGGAACCTGTTCGTCGTCAACAGTTAATAGACGCCACAATAGAGTCTGTTGCTGAGCGTGGATTACAAGCAACGACGATTAATAGCATAAGCCAAAAAGCCGGTTTGTCGTCGGGTATTATTAGCCATTACTTTGGTGGTAAACAGGGCCTGATTGAAGCAACTGTGCGCTACTTGTTAACTAACTTAAAGCAGGTATTAATTGAACGGTTAACATCTACAACGACGCCCGAACAAAGGCTGATGCTTATCATCGAAGCCAACTTTGCGCGCTTACAGCAGCAAAGCGACACCACCAAAACGTGGTTAAGTTTTTGGGCGCAATCAATGCACGATGTTGAATTACATCGTTTACAGAATGTAAATAGCCGACGACTTTTTAGTAATTTAACCAGCTCATTTAAACAGTTAATGAGTATTGACGACGCCAAATTAGCAGCTGAACTAAGTGCTGCCATGATTGATGGCTTATGGTTACGAGCTGTACTAAGTAAGTCTGATCAAGATCAATTTGAACATTGTGAGCACTTAGCTAAAAACTTTGTACGTTCACTAATCAAGCAGTATGGAGCTTAATGTGACAACGCCAGTTTACCAAAATTTTATTAACGGTGATTTCTTAAAAAACCAAAGCGGTGAAACATTCGCGGTTAAAAACCCTGCAACTGATGAAGTAATTTATCATGTAGAAGTCGCTGATAGTTTTGTACAAAACGCCGCGATTGAAAGCGCTAAGCAAGGGTTTGCTGTTTGGTCAGCCATGGCACCCATTGAACGTAGTCGCATTTTATTAAAAGCAGTTGCTTTACTACGTGAGCGCAATGATTTACTTGCAAAAATTGAAGTGCTGGATACGGGTAAACCTTGGCAAGAGGCTGAATGTGTTGATGTGCAAACAGGTGCCGATGTCATTGAATATTTTGCAGGGCTAGCACCCGCACAAGTCGGTCAGCAACAAATGGTGGGCGAGGACTTTTTTTACACCCGTAAAGAGCCATTAGGTATTTGCGCAGGTATTGGTGCGTGGAATTACCCGCTTCAAATTGCATGTTGGAAGTCAGGGCCGGCACTTGCTGCTGGTAACGCACTTATTTTTAAGCCATCTGAAGAAACACCACTTGGCGCGATTAAATTGGCTGAAATATTTACAGAAGCAGGCGTACCCGCAGGCGTATTTAATGTTGTGCAAGGTGCAGCAGAAGTTGGTCAATGGTTAACGCACAGCCCTGATATTGAAAAAGTCTCGTTTACTGGCGAAGTGGGCACAGGTAAAAAGGTTGTAGCTAGTGCAGCTGGTACACTTAAAGATGTAACCATGGAGCTTGGTGGTAAGTCGCCATTATTAGTATTTGAAGATGCTGATATATCACAAGCAGTGAGCGCTGCTATGCTAGGCAATTTTTATACGCAAGGTGAAATTTGTACTAACTGTACGCGTATTTATGTGCACAAGAGTGTTTATCAACAATTTATTGATGAGCTAAAAACCCGTACTGAGCAAAACATTGTTGCCGGTGATCCACTCGATCCTAGCGTTAATTTTGGTGCGCTTATTTCAAAAAATCATCACAACTTAGTGATGGGTTATATTGAGAAAGGCATCAGTGAAGGTGCAACGCTATTAACTGGCGGCAAGGCACTTAGGCCTGAGTCTGCGCCAAATGGTTACTTTGTTGCGCCGACAGTCTTTACCGATTGCACCGACGATATGACAATTGTTAAAGAAGAAATTTTTGGCCCCGTAATGAGCGTGCTTGTCTTTGAAGATGAAGACGACGTTATTCGCCGCGCTAACGACACGCACTTAGGCTTAGCAGCTGGCGTGTTTACCAAAGATATTAAACGCGCACACCGTGTTATTCATCAAATGCAAGCGGGTATTTGTTGGATTAACAGCTACGGTAACTCACCGGCAGAAATGCCTGTTGGTGGCTATAAGCAATCAGGTATTGGCCGCGAGAATGGTATTGAAACACTTGATCACTATACGCAAACTAAATCTATTTACGTAGGTATGACTGATATAGAGAGCCCGTTTTAATGACTGCACAAACATATGATTACATCATAGTGGGTGCAGGTTCTGCAGGCTGTGTGCTGGCTAATCGTTTATCTGAAGATAAATCTAAACGCGTTTTACTGCTTGAAACTGGCGGCAGCGATAAGAGTATTTTTATTAAAATGCCTACAGCACTTTCTATCCCTATGAACTCAGATAAATACGCGTGGCAGTTTCATACCGACGCAGAACCATTTTTAGATAACCGCACAATGCATTGCCCTCGCGGTAAAGTATTAGGCGGCTCGTCGTCTATAAATGGCATGGTGTATGTACGTGGTCACGCTAAAGACTTTGACGAATGGCAGCAACATGGCGCGCAAGGCTGGGATTATCAGTCGTGTTTACCGTATTTTCAAAAAGCAGAGTCCTTTTATTTAGGAAAAAATGGTTACCGTGGTGATAACGGCCCGCTGGGTGTTAATAACGGTAACGAAATGGCTAACCCGCTTTATAAAGCGTTTATAAAAGCAGGCCAGCAAGCTGGTTACGCCAAAACGGACGATTATAACGCCTCACAGCAAGAGGGTTTTGGCCCTATGCACATGACGGTAAAAGATGGCGTGCGCAGCTCTGCAAGTCGAGAGTATTTAGATCCGGTTAAATCACGTAAAAACTTAGTGGTGATAACGGGTGCATTAGCGGAAAAAGTATTGCTTGATGGTAAAAAAGCCACAGGCGTTCAATACAGTGTTAATGGTCATAAAGTTAAAGCCAAAGCGAGTAAAGAGGTCATCTTAAGTGCGGGGCCAATAGGGTCACCCCATATATTACAGCTTTCAGGTATTGGTGATAGTGAAACACTTAAAGCCGCGGGTGTTGAGGTTAAGCATCACTTGCCGGGCGTGGGTCAAAACCTACAAGATCATTTAGAGTTTTATTTTCAATATAAGTGTAAACAGCCAATCACTTTAAATGGCAAGTTAGGTTTAATTTCAAAAGGCTTGATTGGTGCGCGTTGGTTATTAAATCGCAGTGGTCTTGGCGCGACTAATCATTTTGAATCATGTGCATTTATTCGCTCAAAAGCGGGTGTTGAATGGCCTGATATTCAGTATCACTTTTTACCTGCTGCAATTCGCTACGATGGGCAAAGTGCATTTGCTGGGCATGGTTTTCAAGTACACGTAGGTCATAACAAGCCTAAAAGCCGTGGTGAAGTGACGATTAAGTCAGCCGATCCCACTGTCGCACCAAAAATTCAATTTAACTATCTACAGCACCAAGATGATATTGAAGGGTTTAGAGCGTGTGTTCGCCTAACGCGAGAAATCATCGAACAAAATGCATTTGATGACTACCGAGATGATGAAATTCAACCCGGTAAAGATATTCAAACAGATGAGCAAATAGATGCGTTTGTGCGCCAAGCTGTTGAGAGTGCTTATCATCCTTCATGTTCATGCAAAATGGGCGAAGATGAGCTGGCAGTTGTTAACTCAAATACCCAAGTACACGGTATCAAAGGGTTACGAGTGGTGGATTCGTCAATCTTCCCAACCGTACCAAATGGTAATTTAAATGCGCCAACTATTATGGTGGCAGAAAAAGCGGCAGACCTAATTTTAGGTAAGCCACCCCTTAGTAAATCGCATGCAAAAGTTGTTATTGAATCACAATGGCAAACTGTGCAGCGTAGCTCGGAGATTTAATAAATACCCAAACTACCTCAAGAAGCTGAATTCAGCGTTTCACAGGGGCTTAATATCAAGGCGTTACTTTGCAACAATGGCAGTCCCTTTTAAGAAGTAACAACGATGAGAGTAAGTGCCTGTGAAACGCCCTACGGGTTGGTTTAAAAGCGATTTATACTGGGTTACTTTAATAAGGGGTTGATTTTAATAATAGAACCACTATTACTTGCAATCAATGCCTTGCCTAAATCGCTTTTAACTCCAACGATGCTCGCTGCTTGAGGTGGTTTGGGTATCAATGTCACCTTGAGTGCATGTTGCACTTTGGGGCTCGCAGTGGCGCGCACCATAAGTTGTTTGTGGTGCGTTAATGCGAGGCTAAAAACACGGAGTAAGAATGACCTATTATCATTTATTTTGGGGAGGAAATTATGACCTTATGGCTTAGTGCTGGCATTATTTTCACTCTATTAGCAATTGTTGCAATTTTAGTTAAATGGGGAAATGTACAGTGTGTTGGGGTTACCCCCGTAAGAACCTTTACCTTTATCGCCATTTTATTTACATCAGGCTTAGACGTTGGCTTGATTATGTTTCCACTTACTGAGTTTGCAGGTTATGCAGACATAAAAGCAAGCCCAGAGTATGCGTTTGCCAATCCATTGGCCATTGAGTTTGGTTATTGGGGCTTTCTGATCTGGGGATTTTACTTTCTTACGTGCTTTTATTTCTGTGTAATAGAACCTAAGGTTAAATTTTTCGAAATTCCTTGGGTGAAATTAATCAATAATGTTGTCATTATTGGTACATGTGCGTTTACAGCCTTTTTATTGCTCTCTAACCTACCATGGTATTTACCTGCGCTGGGGGATGGCGAATCCATTATTCCAACCTTCTACTTAATTGTATTTGCCGCTATTTGCTTTGCGGTGTATTCAAGCACCGATATTAAGTATGTACGTTTTTTAAGTATTGCAACGTCTTGGTTATTTATCGCCTTAATTGCCTTTATGTGGGTTGGCGCGTTTATGGGCAGTGATGTTCAAACAGCTGCGTTTACAGATAACCTTGTATTAATTGGTAGCTACTTTAGCAATATTCACGAGTTTGTATTACCACTGAACGATTACCATGAGTTTTACTTATTTTGGTGGTTTGCATGGAGCATTATGATTGGTCAATTTACTTCGCGCTTTGTCGGTGGATTAAAAACGTACCAAGTACTCGGCGCTATGCTTATTTTCCCTTCAATTCCGATTGCGGTGTGGTTTAGTGTTCTGTATCAGTACCACGAAGCAGGCATTCCAACAGCAGGATTGAAAAACTTTGCTATGGCGTTTGTAGGTGTTGTGTTTGTGATCAATTCGCTTGATTCATTAATACGTTTATACACAGACAATATGAACTTGACCGTGAAACGTTTAGGTAAATTTAAATATATAGCATTCAACGTTGTGGCTTTATCGTTGTTAACCCTGTTATTCAAGCTAAACTTTTTACAAATTCAGTGGGTTGGCGCATTAGTGATTGGTTTGTTCTTTGGTTGTGCTGCGTTTATTGCGTACAGCAAAGTTAAGACTGTGAGTAATATAGACAGCTCGCCGAAAGACAACAAAATTGATTATACAAAAATTGAAACCGCTGACTAATATTAACTAAGCAGCCGTTTAAAAATATGCGAAGGAATTAACATGACAACACAAAAAATAGTACTAGCAGTGGCATTACCATTTGCCCTTTTTTCAACATCAGTATTAGCTGATTGGTCAGCGACTGTAACAGGTGCATCTGATTATACGTTTAACGGCGTAAGCCAAACGAAAAATGATCCTGCACTTCAAGGTAGCCTTGATTATTCATTTGGTGATACGGGCATGTATGCGGGTACTTGGGCATCAAATGTTGATTTTGGTGACGATACAAACATTGAATGGGATGCGTACTTTGGCCGATATGCGCAGTTAAATGATGCGCTGAGCGTTGACTACGGTATAGCCTATTATAGCTACCACGGACAAAGTAGCTCAAGCGAAGGTAATTACTTTGAAGCCTACACTAAATTTGGTTATGCAAGCGACTTAGGCCAAACAGAGCTTAATTTTTGGTATAGCTGGGATTACTTTGGCACAGGTGCTGGACATGTAATATCTATGGTTGCGCATACGATTGAACTTGCGCCTAATCATGCATTACGTGCGAGCTTTGATATTTCAAACTCACTCGATGGTGATAAGTTTGCTTGGGATACGGATGGTAAATCTTACAACCATTATCGTCTTGCTTATCAAACCAGCTTTGAAGGTTTTGATATTGAAGTAGCTGCTGAAAACACCAGCTTAGATATCGATACTGCTGATGAGCGTATTGTATTGTCTATAGGCCGTACTTTCTCGCTATAAAACAGTATTTTAGAATCATAAGAAAGCGCATTAAACTGCTTTTAGAGCAGTTTTATGTGCTTTCTTGTAAGCTTGATTTCTGTTTTGTTATTCACCATTTATTTTAGCCTTTAAGGTACTAAGTCTGGTACGGCCTATAGGGAGTTGTTCACCGGTATGAAGTTGCACGTTATATTTGCTGCCTTCTTCACTGAGTAATGCCTTAATGTTAGATATTGGCAATACATACGAGCGGTGTATCCGGATAAAGTCTGGGCTCAATAACGTGAGTAATTTATCTAAATTCTTATCGTGTAAAATTTGTTTAGTGCCTCTGTTTTGCTGGGCTTTAGTTACAATCACACTGTAATGGCCGTCAGCTTTGATATAGAGAATATCTTCTATTGGAAGTAATTCGATTTTTCCTAAATATTTATAGGTTAAGTATTTGCTAGCCCCATTATGCTGCTGTTGTAACCGGTTTATTGCCTTTTTAATACGCTCTTGAGTAAATGGCTTCGCTACAAAATCGAGTACGCCAATATCAAACGCGTCAATCGCTCGATCGCTATTAGCAGAAACAATAATTGTGTGGAAGCTCTCACAGAGGGTGTGCTTTAATAACTCAAAACCATCTTTACCTTGCAGGTTTAAATCTAAAAACAAAACATCAATAGGGTGATCGGCTAAGTAATCGTAGGCGTCGTCAAGATTAGTACAAATATGCAATTCGATTTTTTGTTCATCAAAGGCGTTCTCAATAAAGCGCTTTAATCTTTTTGCTACCATAAATTCATCTTCAACCATTAATACTTTTTTCATAGGGGATCCTTGAGGTTGCTATTATTAGCACGGTGATCGTCATAATCTATTAACGGCGTTGAAATTTTTGTAACCCATTGTTGTTTTTCAATATCCTGCAATAAAGACCATTGATTAGAAAAGCTTTCATTTAACCTTGCTGCTATGTATTTATTACCAATACCAGCGCCTATTTTATTCTGTGTACGTTCTTGTGTAGCATTTTTGTTTGAATTATGAGTAATCGCATTTATAGGGACGATAAACGTTAAATACTGCGTGTTATTCATTATTTTTTTGCTCAAAAAAGAAGGTAATATGGCCTTGTTGATAATGGTTATGCGAAATTGCGTTTTCTATTAATGTTAAAATAATACCCGGTGGAATGCAGTTATTCGGGTGAGATATATCCACTCTTAGGGAGTAATTTATATTTGAGCGATATGTCATAACTTTTAAATGGGAACGACATAAGTCGATTTCATCTTGGAGATTGATTATTTTTTTTGCAGACAGTTGCGCCATAAATCTAAACTCATCCGCTAAGGCGTGGATAAATTTTACCGCTGTTGCAGGTGAGTCTTCAATCCACTCTTCAACAGCTGTTAATGTGTTTAAGATAAAATGAGGTTGTAGATTACGTTTGACTAATTCAAGCTCAAGGCGACTTGCATTAATTTTACTTTGTTCAAGTTGTTTGGTATTAGCACTCATGGTTTGTGCAAGGGTGTAGAGCATTAAAAAGATTAACCCAGCAAAAGAGAGAAAAAAGTACTGATCCATGTATGAATAACTATTTATAAAAATAGGTGCAATGAATAGAGCTAAACCCAAAACCATTAATTTTGCATTGGCTTGTTGCGTAATGATAGCTTTGATACAAATGCACACAGCACTAAAAACGCCCACTAAAAATACATATAAGCTTCTATTATCATAACCATCAATCGTGATTAACAACACAGTTTGCAAGCAAATAACAAGTGCTAGCCATGTTGTACGATTTGTTTTTGATAATTTAAAAAACCATGCAAAAAAACAGGTGAAAAGCAGTGAAATTAAGCACGATAATGCTAAAACTATTTGTAAGCGAGGGATTTGCCAATCGTAAGGGTAAGGCATAAGACCACGCCATGATTCTACAAAAATAAGAACCAAAATACTTAAGCATAATATGCTAAATATTAAGTAGCTGGGTTGGCGGTAACTAGTAATAAATACAATCAATGAGTACAAAGCAATTAAGAGTAAGGCGCTGGTCATTATCAACGGTAAACTGGCTTTTTTATAAGGCAGCTGTATTAAATAGTCATATTCTGTTATCGCACTTGTAAACGAGACATAATCTACCTCAGAAGAAACGCGCTGATTAGAAATACGTAAACTTAAAGTATGTGTGCCTTTATCAGTTGCAGTATTAGGCAACAGCATTATTTTATCGATCAGGCCCGCAACTTCAGTGTGTTGGGAATCACCTACAAGGCCATTTTTACCGATTAAAACACCATCCCAATAAGCCTCAAACGATCCCAAAATACTAATAAACAAACCTAGCGAAGACGAGGGCTTTTTTTCAAAATTAAAGTCCATTTGCACCCATCGAATATTTTTTGAATTTTTAATACCGTGAAATGTATTTTTTTGCCACACAGAGCGGTTTACGATAGGTAATGAATAAGCAATATCGTCATCATCAATTAAATAATAGTGCTCGGCAAAGATAGCATCAGGCTCTTGCGCATAGGTAGCGAAGCTTGTAAAAAATAAAACGAATATGAGCTGATACTTAAGCATTGTGTTCCCTCTTTTATATTCCCCATCTTAGCAATAAAAAAGGAAAACATTCGAGGTGTTGAGGAATTATACGAGCCGTTCATGCATAAGTTGCTTATTTAAGGCGGCTAATGCGCCACACTGAGGTTTAATTTACAGAACGAGATGCTCCTATGGCTATTAAAAAAACTATCATGACTTTGAGTAAATGTTGCGCAGCGCTAAGTTTAATTGTGGCTAGTGTGTGTGTCGCTAACACTCAAAAAACGCAACTATCTATAACTGGTAATACACATCAATTAACTACTTTTAGGTCACCGGTAGGTGAAGAATATAGTTATCAGCAGTTTATTGATAACTACAAAATACCTGGGCTAAGTTTTGCTGTTATTGATGATTATAAAGTGATTTATACTAATTTTGCAGGCGTTAAAGATACTAAAAGTAAGCAGAAAATTGATCAATTTACTGCTTTCTCAACGGCATCTATTGCAAAACCTGTCACTGCAACAATTGCAG
This sequence comes from Pseudoalteromonas porphyrae, assembly GCF_001298125.1. Taxonomy (NCBI): domain Bacteria; kingdom Pseudomonadati; phylum Pseudomonadota; class Gammaproteobacteria; order Alteromonadales; family Pseudoalteromonadaceae; genus Pseudoalteromonas; species Pseudoalteromonas porphyrae. The sequence continues at coordinate 188,817 of NZ_LHPH01000007.1, forward strand.
CAATGCTCGCAGAGCAAGGTAAATTAGATTTAGATACACCTGTGAGTAACTATTTAAAACGTTGGGCGTTGCCTTCATCAGTGTTTGAGTCATCAAAAAACCTTTCTATTCGGCAGTTGTTGTCGCATACCGCAGGGATGAGCCAAGGCGGATATGCTGACTTTCATTTAGGGGATGATATTCCAACCCTTATAGATGTGCTTGAAGGTAAAAAGTTACCACGATATAAACGTCCGATTTCGATGCTATTTGCCCCTGACACTGATTGGCAATACAGTGGCGGAGGGTATGTAATAGTACAAGTAGCGATTGAAGATATAACCGGTAAACCATTGCAAGCATTAGCTCAAAAGATGCTATTTGATCCATTAGGTATGAAAAATACAACGATGTATCAAAATGGAGATAAACAATTTTTAACTAATGTTGCGAAGGTTCATGATCGTCAGCAGCAGGTTATAAGAGATGGCATACCAATTTGTCCGCAAATAGCACCATCTGGGCTGTGGAGTACGCCACAAGACATGGCCAAATTCACAATTGAATATCAAAAGGCGTTAGCAGGTAAAGTAACGTCGGTTATTTCAACATTCGTAGCACGTACCACTACAGATATTCACACGCTTAAAAAAATAGGTGGGTGGTCACCGGGTTGGATGAGATTTGAGGCCAAAGGTAATTTAGAGTGGTTCTCGCATGGAGGCTCAAACACTGGTACTGGCGGGCATATTATGTCAACAATGCAAGGTGGTAAAGGCATTATGGTTTTTATGAATGCGACAACAGAGCACAGAAACCCTGCAATAGATGCGTTTATTGATAGTACGATAAAAAAAATGAAATGGGCACGTGTAATTTCAGCAACAGCAAAACCCCCCAAGCATCAAATAGAGAAAATGCTCGGCAGGTATTTATCTCAGTTTGATCAAATAGTGACGATTACATTATCAAAATCCGGTAACGACTTGATATATGAAGATCCCCTTCAAAACAAAAAAGGCGTTAAAATGCATTATCAAGGAGGTGGGATGTTTGCTGTAGATAATAACCCTAATCAGATAAGTGTTGTAATGAACCCTTTATCTAATAAATATTTTTTAGTACTAAATAATGTTGGGAGTGGTTTAACTGAGCGTGCGATGCGCAAACTTGAAAAAGATGAACAACTTCCTTTTGAAGTAGCAAAACACGCTGATTTTATAAGCACATTAAAGGCATATAAAGCATGGAAAAAAAACTATCCTGATTCAAAATTGCTTTCAGCTAATGCAATTAATAATGCCGGATATAATGCGTTAGGTAACAAGGACTATCAAGTAGCTATAACGCTTTTTAGGGTTTATAGCCATCTATATCCTGATGATGCAAATGCATTTGATAGTTTAGCAGAAGCGTACATGCTCTTTGGAGATACTGTTAATGCGATAGCAAACTATGAGCAATCTTTGCAATTGAACCCACAAAATTCAAATGCACAAAAGATGATACATACCCTTAAAAAGCAATAAGTAGTTATAGATTTAGAATGTGGAATAGCGGGTGTTAAATCTTTTTGATAAACACCCGCTAAACTAAGCATCGCTAAAGGCACAGGGTTTTTGAAGTAGTTTATAAGTATTTTATTGTAAAGCGGTTCAAAACAGCCAAAACACTGGCATAAAGTGAAATAAGTAAAAGCTTCAATATGCTATCGCCATGTTCAATCATTACATTGACAGTTCCCATACTCACGCCACACGATAAACATAATAAAACACTCAGTACGTTTATATTTTTAAATACATTGCCAAGAACAAAGCTTGTCAGTGTAGCTGCTATACAGGCTATCGCATAACTTGCAACATTTAGAAGTTGCCATTGTTGATGGGTCAGTAGCAATATAGATGCACTAACGAAGCACAGAACGCCAATTAACAATGAAAATTTAAGTGCACTGTTACTAAGGGCAACTTTAACTGCGTGACTCCCATTATAAATTGGTAAAGTGGTGAGTAATTCCCACGATTGTGAACGTTGTGCTTTTGCCCATTGGCATAACGTAACCGCAGCTAACAGCATTAATGTTAAAGCGAATAATACATGCTCTGCAATGTTATAAAAAAAGTTTATCACTATTGCAATGATAGAAAAGAGCACTAATAAAATAATGTATTGCGATAAACTAGAGCCAACAAAATAACTCAATGGGAATAGTTGTTTATTTATGGCTGTGCCGTAATTTGATAAAAGTCCACTTGGTACGGGCGACCAACCTGACTGTAGTCCTTGGCGGTAATTTATAAGTGCATCGGCTTGCCATATATAGGGCATACCTAATTTGTTCTTACATAGTAAAATTAGACTTAAAACCAGCAAAGAGCATGGTATTAACCACAAAGGTAAGTGTTCAAAAAAGGTGGGTATAATAATTGCGAATGTGAATGCCAAATAACAACATGTTGTAAATAAGTGGCTTGTAACGCGGCAAATAAACCAAATACTTAAGCCCAAGATGTTTGCTAGTAACAGCATGTTGATGTTATTTAAGCTAGGCGATAGGGCAATACTACACAGCAGAATGAGGTTTATTAAGGCAATAAAGACTTTACCTTGAAACATTACATGTTTGCAGTAATCAGCGACTAAGCATTGCCATTCAGTTGCTTGCATTCGGATACTTTGCCATGCAAGCGCACAATAAGTACACACAACAGCAAGTATCATCATCATAGTTGATAACGATTCCACACGAATGAAAATGATACATGCGGCTGTGGCTAAAATAGCCTGAATTAAGTAGCTGGCACAGCCCAAATCTTTAAACCAAAAATTGAGGCTACCCTGATACCAAGGTCGTTTTACTGCATTCATCATCCATGCAGCTCCACAAATAGTTGCTCTAATGATAAATGGTTGATGGCAAGTGCGCCCGGAATAGGCTCTCCTTGGTAGCCATAAATAATGGCTGAGTTTGCTTGCAAATTAAGCACGCGGTAGGCACTTAGATCGATGTTTTGCTCTGTAAAATTGACTCTTCTAATGGTATCGCGTACGACATCTAATTCGTCAATCAAGATAAGCTCGGCGTCTTTTATTAGGGCTATATGACTGGCTACACGTTCTATATCGGATGTGATATGTGAGGAAAATAAAATACCAGAGCCTGAGTCTAATGCTAAGTCGAACAAGTCGCCCATAAACTCGCGTCGTGCTATTGGATCCAAACTGGCTACTGGTTCATCTAAAATAAGTAATTTGGGATGATAAGCCATAGCCATGATTAGCGCTAAAGTTTGACGTTGGCCGATAGATAAGTCGTTAATTGCAGCATCAGTCGCCAGCTCAAACCGTTTGAGCCATTTAGCTTCTAATTGCAGATCCCATGTAGGGTAAAAGCTGCGGTGTAGTGCCAAAGCATCAGCGACCTTAAAGCCTTCATAACCAAATGTTTGTTGTGGCACATAACCTATTTGGGCTTTACTTTGTGCGCTGAGCTTATCACTGGGTTCACCAAAAACACGTATCTCACCTTGATCAGGTGCTATCAACCCAAGCGCACTGCGTAATAATGTCGTTTTACCTGCACCATTTTTACCCAGTAAACCAATGACCATACCAGGCTCTAGAACAAGCGAAACATTGTTTAATACACTGCGTTGGTCATAGCTTTTATAAATATTATTGTAGCTAAGAAGGGGCTGTTCCATGTTTATAATTTCCATCGTTTTTTTATAAGCTCGACGAGCGCTTCTTGCGATACATCAAGCTGTTTTGTTTGTTGAACGAGTTGATCGATAGCCTTAAAAAGCAAGGTGTCTTGTTGATCAGGTTGTTGCGATGTTTTTTGTGCCACACGGGTGGCTTGACCGCGACGACGCTCTAACCAGCCTTGATCGACCAATTGACCGATTGCACGTGATACCGTCATCGGGTTTACAGCAAAGTGATCTGCTATTTTACGCACTGATGGCAGCTCTTCACCGGTTAATAATTGCCCGCCCACAATCAAGCGCACAATTTGCTCATGCAATTGTTTATAGATTGGATCGCCATTATTAGGGTTGACATTAATAAATTCTAGCATTACTCTTTCTCTACTGTATTAATACATTAATACACCGATACACTAAGGTTAAGTTATCATATTGAGTGTAAAATGCAACAAGGGAAAGATTAATGAAAATCATGTTTAATTTACGTAAAAGCCTGATAAAGCTTACAATATTACCAATATTATTGGCCGGCTCAACAGCTGTATTAGCTGATAATAATAAAAAAAACCAACCATTACTCACACCTTGCTACATGGAAGGGCTTGCTGATAGGTTGATGTGTGGCAGTATTAGCCAGTCTTTATCGCAAAATCCGGCGGATGGTAATATTGATATCCACTTTGCTGTAATTCCAGCTATTAAACCAAGTTACCCTGACGAAGCCATTCTTGGTTTTGCCGGAGGTCCAGGGCAAGGCGCAATTGATCTCGCAGCTATCTTTAATAGAAACTTACAATTTGCCCGTGAAACACGCGATATAGTATTGATTGATCAGCGTGGCACGGGTTATTCAAATAAGTTGCAGTGTGACAGTGATGACTTGCAAACGCAGTTTGCATTTAATGAAGCCTTTGCTGATTTACCTGCTCTGGGCGCGCAAGACACGCAAAAGTGTAAAGATAAGCTCAATATTGATTTAAGTCATTTCACTACACCCGTTGCCGCTAAAGATTTTGAAGCGGTACGAAAAGCGCTTGGCTACAAAGGGTTTCATCTATATGGGGTGTCCTACGGCACGCGAATAGCGCAGGAATATACGCGTCAATTTCCAAGTTCAGTGATCACCAGCACGCTTGATGGTGTTGTACCTATGCAACAAAGTTTAGCTGCCATTGGTGAGGCTATTGATAGCTCGCTTGCAGCCCTATTTAGTCGTTGTGAAGCCAACGCACAGTGTGCTCAGCAATACCCTGATTTGAAAACTGAGTTTACAGCTTTATTGGCTAAACTCGATGCTCAACCAGTCGAGGTGCAGGTTTTACATCCGCGTACACATGAGACTATTACACTCGCTGTTACAAAAACAAAGTTTTTCGGGGCAATACGTATGGCTTTGTACAGTCATTCACGTCGTGCGATTGTGCCACTGGTTATTACACAAACTGCACAAGGAAATTATGCAGCATTGGCGGGCTTAATGGCAGGGGCTGATATGTCAGAAATGCTCGCCATGGGTATGCATAACGCCATCGTTTGTGGCGAAGATTGGCCACAATTAAATGTTCAAACCCGTCAGCAATATAATAAAACGTATGTGGGCAGCTTGATGATAGAGGGGCTCGATATTATGTGCCCAATATTAAATGTAACAGCCGTAGATAAATCATTTTATCAACCCCTTAACAGCTCAACACCTACGTTACTGTTATCTGGTGAGCGTGACCCAGCAACACCGCCAAGTTGGGCTGAACTTGCTATGGTAAGCATGAGTGAAGCAACGCATTTGGTATCACCCACTGCAACTCATGGGATCGGCTCGCAAACGTGTGCGCCTAAAATAATCGCCCAGTTTATTGATCAAAAAAATATGCAAGATATTGATACCGACTGTATCAAAGATAAAAACGATAAACAGTTCTTTATGAATATCAATGGTGTTGCACCAATGCATACTCAGACCGCAACTTTAAACGCACAAGACAAGGAGTAAACCATGATTAAAGTAACTAACTTAACAAAGAAAATTGGTGATGTTAATGCGTTAAACGATCTTAGCTTTAGCGCACAAAATGGTAAAATAACGGGTTTACTTGGCCCCAATGGTGCGGGCAAAACAACGTGTTTAAGAACGGTGTTTGGTTTGCTAAAAGCAGATAAAGGTATAGCTGAGATTGATGGTATTGATGTTGCAAAAAATCCAATGGCAGCTAAACAAAATTTGGGATTGTTTCCTGATCCTTGTGGATTGTATGAGAGATTAACGCCCAGAGAATATATAACCTTTTTTGCGCAGTTGAGCGGCATGTCAGAGGTTGCGGCAAAAGAAGCGACAGCAAAAGTGCTCGAAAAATTAAGCATGGATGATATTGCAGATCGTCGTTGCCAAGGGTTTTCACAGGGGCAGCGTATGAAAACAGCACTGGCTCAAGCAGTTGTGCATAACCCATCAAACATTATTTTAGATGAACCAACACGTGGTTTGGATGTTATGAGTACACGTATTTTAAGAGAGTTATTATTGCTACTTAAAGCGCAAGGGCACTGCGTACTGTTTTCATCGCATGTTATGCAAGAAGTGGCTGCATTGTGCGACCACGTGGTGATTATGGCCAATGGTAAAGTGGTTGCAGAGGGCTCAGTAGAGTCGTTATGTGAGCGAACAGGTAAAGACAGTTTAGAAGAAGCATTCATAGACTTGATAGGCAGTGACGAAGGAATTGCAGCATGATTAATTTATTAAAAGTGTTATATAAAAAAGAAGTCATGGATGCCAGTCGTGACAAACGTTCAGTAATGGCAGGACTTTATTATGCAATTGGTGCCCCGCTTGGCATATGCATACTTTTTACATTGCTATTACAACAGCTTGCATCACCTGATGCATTAAAAATAACGATTGAAAATAGTCTTTCAGCACCTAACTTAGTGGCTCATTTGAAAAACAATGATATCGCAATGGGAACGGATAATACGGATAGCAAATTAAAGCCAATTATATTGCAAATAAGTGATGATTATCAGAAGAATATGCGCGAAGGTCGCCCAGCGACTGTAACACTCATTGCAGATAAATCAGATGATAAGCTACGTAAACATATTCAACGCGTGGAAAAAACGCTTGCTTTGTATAATTCTGAAGTGGCTAGCTTAAGGTTAATTACACGGGGTGTCGACCCTCAACTAATGAGAGTGCTTGCGGTTGAGGTCAATGATCAAGCAACACCTGATTCTAAAGGTGGTATGTTCTTGGGGATTGCAACTCTATCAATGATTTTAACTGTATTTTATGCTGCAATGAACTTAGCAATAGATACCAGTGCCGGGGAGCGTGAACGTAATTCTTTATCATTATTGTTAAGTCACCCATTAAGTAGCTTACACATTGTATTAGCAAAATCGGCGGCGATAGCGACATTCTCTATGCTGGGATTAGCGATCATTCTAGTGGTGTCGAAGTTTTCTTACGGTATGGTGCCGTGGCAGCAGCTAGGGTTTAGCGTAACCATTACACCGTCATTTATGCTTTTTTGTGCCGTAGTTTGTTTGCCAATTGCATTTATGTCAGCCAGTTTACAGGTGTTTGTTTCGTTTACGGCAAAATCATTTAAAGAGGCGCAATCATACGTGACGATGGTGTTGTTTATTCCGATGGCATTAAGCATGGTAACGACTTACGGTATTGCGACAGATATTGTGCAATGGTTACCTATTGCTGCGCAGCAATTTGCACTCATGGAGTTTATTAAAGGCAACCCAATACCGGTGCCACAATTAGTGCTATCAACATTGATTACAATTATATTGTTTGGCGTATTTAGTTATTTAAGTAGCCGTATGCTTAAAAGCGAAAAAGTAGTGTTTGGTTTGTAAGTTTAAAAACCTTAAAAACATATTAAAAGCGGCCGTTGAGCCGCTTTTAATATGGAATGCGATTAAAGTGAAGTGATTGGCTTATCGCCATCGAATAACTCAAAGATGCTATTTTCGTTTGTTGAATGGTTGGCTATTTGTAATAGCGCATTCGCAACGTTTTCTCGACTGATTTTAGCCTCATTTCGCTCACTGGGTTGTTGTGTGGTAATTTTTAGTGAAGCATCTTCGTCGGTGAGTGAGCCTGGGCGTACGATTGTATAATTTAAGCCACTATTTATTAAATGCTTATCAGCCATGTGTTTTGCCACTAAATAAGGTTTTAAATCGCTTTGGATTGCATCCGGGTTATCTGCACCAATTGAACTGACCATGATAAAGCGCTTAATGCCATATTGTTTTGCATAATTTACGGCTTTAGTTGCCGCCCATAAATCAATTAATAACGTTTTATCATCACCCGTACTACCACCTGAACCTGCGGCAAAGATTACTTGCTCACAGCCATCAAACGCTTGGCTAAAGTCACTTTCAAGATCCTGCTCGATAATATCCAAGTAGCTACTACTTAAATCGCTTAACTTATTTTTATCGCGAACAAGCGCGATAACATGCTGCTGATCATTAAGTAGTAATTGTGTCGTCATTTTACCTATTTGGCCACTTGCACCTATGATTAATGTTTTGCCCATTGTTAACTCCTTTCGTTAAAAATGAATCGCTAAATTACTCGCGTAACAATAGAGCTTGGGGGAGATATTTATTTTTAAAGGGGGGGGGATATAACAAGTAAGCACTAAACATGCTTTTACTAAGACAGGGTCATCTTTATCTTAAAGTTGCATGAAACGTGCAATAAAAAGTGGAGTAAATGAAATAAGCGTAGTTGCTGTGTTATCATTTTATTTCTTAATTTAATGCTTGCTCGGTCTTTTTTTTATTTTTCGAGGCACTATTTTTAGTACACAATAATATGATTAAGTATGGGTTTTATTTTTACAAAAAAGGCAATGAACAATGATGAATACTAAGCTTTATAAAATAGTTTTAAATTTAGCTGGCGAGCTTGTAGATGCAGCACAAAGAAAAAACCAAACTAGGTTTGATGCTCTTTACGCTGAGCTAAAAGCATTGTGTATTGAAAACGAAAGCACCGATAAAGATCATCCCGTTCAGTGGGAAACGTTAGCAGATTTTACTGACGAGTTTGAAGATGCAGTATTATTGTATGAAAAGGCATTAGCAAAAGCGGTAGAAATTAACGCGAAGGATTACATGTCATCAATCGCTTACTCAATAGCGACTATGCAAATAGAGCTAGGCCAAATTGAGGCTGCAATTACAAGTCTTGAAAACGCTAAAGTAAGCGCGAATAAAATCGCAGATAAAGAGCTAAAAACTGAAATTGACGAATTATTAGAAAAACTTTCAGCTAAATAATAGTGAACAAATAAACATTGCACTTATTAATAATTATTAAAGTTGTCAACATCGTTAATAATTATTAATAAAGTGGGATCTTGCTGCAGGACAATGTTAACAAGGGGAAGAGCTTTTGAAAGTATCAATAACACGACCGTTTGATAGTTTTCTTCGTGTTAATATATAAATAAAATTAAATAAAACTTGTTCTATGGTCGGATTTACTGTTATCCTTCTTCGCATCGGGTTGATAGAAAGCCCTGTTTATTTGTAAGTACCACGTTGTTATTAGTAATAATCCTTCGCGTTATCCTCAGTTAAATATTCGTTTTCTTCCTTGTTAAATTGCCTATTTTAAAGGCGCACTTTTATTAATTCTTAGGATACTATTATGTCTACTACAACTACTGGTTCAGTAAAATGGTTTAACGAAGCTAAAGGTTTTGGTTTTATTGAACAAGAGTCAGGCCCTGATGTTTTTGCTCATTTCAGCGCAATCACAAGTGATGGCTTTAAAACTCTAGCTGAAGGCCAACGTGTACAGTTTACTGTTACTCAAGGTCAAAAAGGCCCGCAAGCTGAAAATATCGTTTGCATCTAAATTGTTTAAATTGATGGGTTATTACTAACCCGTCAATATATAAGTTTGAAAAAAAATTGTTTATTTGTACGTACCACGTTGTTATTAGTAATAATTATACGCGCTGTCCTCAGTTAAATATTTTTTCCGGCTCAATCGTCTGAATTACAGACACACATTTACTATATTTAGGATATCTATTATGTCTACTACAACAACTGGTACAGTTAAATTCTTTAATGAAGCAAAAGGTTTCGGTTTTATCGAACAAGAGTCAGGTCCTGACGTTTTTGCTCATTTCAGTGCTATCTCTGGCGATGGTTTTAAAACCCTTGCTGAAGGCCAACGTGTACAGTTTACTGTTACTCAAGGTCAAAAAGGCCCGCAAGCTGAAAACATCGTTTGCATCTAATTGCCTTATTTAATGGGTTAGCAATAACCCATTAATGTTTAGAAGTTTGAAAGAAAGATTGTTTATTTGTACGTACCACGTTGTTATTATTAATAATTCTACGCGTTATCCTCAGTTAAATATTTGTTTTTTCCAGCTCAACCGCCTCTTTATGGCACACTTTTATTAATTTTTAGGATATCTATTATGTCTAACACTACAACTGGTACAGTTAAATTTTTCAACGAAGCAAAAGGTTTCGGTTTTATCGAACAAGAGTCAGGTCCTGACGTTTTTGCTCATTTCAGTGCAATCTCAGGCGACGGTTTCAAAACTCTTGCTGAAGGCCAACGTGTACAGTTTACTGTTACTCAAGGTCAAAAAGGTCCACAAGCTGAAAACATCGTTTGCATCTAATTGCATACAATTTAATGGGTTAGCAATAACCCATTAATATTATTATTTAAAATAACTTCTGCATTTTTAATACATTTCACATTCTTTTATTCAGTATCTTATCGTACTCACAGTTTCGCGAAAATAATCCACTTTACCTGCCAACTCATGAGAAATAATATAAGTACGGCTGCTAACGTCTTTTTTTGCTTCACCATACCAAAATGATTGATCAAAGGTTGTTATATGCCAGCCATCCCCTAAAGCTTGAGATCCCATGCTTGTAATAAGGGTTCCTTTAGGAAAAATATCAGTACTTAGACGAGTTAATAAAGTTATAAAGCCAGCTTTGTCATTGCATTGTTGCCAACTGGTTTGCGCATCATCTTTGTAATGCTCTATACGCAGATCAATATCGTCAGCAATTAAATCTAGTAATGCCATATTTCCTTTTTCGAATAAATTTAAAACTTTATGAATTGCAATATCACTATAGCGTTCAATCATTTTTTAGTCCTTTTGGTTAATTGTATTGTTTTCTCAGTTGAAATTAGCAAATCCATAGCTATAGGTATAATATTGTTTATATTATCAATCTATAGGTGAATTATGTGATAGAGGTTAGGCCATTAACTTACTTCATCTCAGCATATGAGGAAGGATCAATCACTGCAGCGGCATCGCGATGTTTCATTGCTCAGCCTTCAGTTACTCATGCTATTAAAACTCTGGAAATAAGTTTAGGTGTTAAGTTATTTGAACGCAGTAAACGAGGTATAAAACCCACCGCTGATGGCCATAAGCTTTACAAACTTGCGAGTGATTTACTTTTACAAAACCAGCAGTTAGAGGCCGCTTTTATACCTAGCAATGTGCACGAGTTAAATCTTTATGTGCAGCCGGATATAAATATCGAGCGCTACGCTAATATTCTAGAACTGATAAAAAATACACCTATAAATGTTAACTTATTCATCGTTGATGTTATTGAACAAGCACAAATAGCGCTGATTGATGAGCAATTATTACCACCACAGTTTAAATTTAAAGGGCTAAACCAAGAAGGCTATAAGCTGATCGTACATAAAGATCACCCCTTAGCGAAAAATAAAACAGTGGGTTTGAATGAGTTGCAAGGGTTAGCCTTTATTGAAAGGCCTTACTGCACTAATCGAAAAGCATTTGAAAGACTTATTAGTGATGAAAACATATCAATCACTTATCAAGGCAAAGCTATCCATGACTTTCAGCTTCAAGGCCTTGTAAAGTTAGGTTTCGGAGTTGCTGTTATACCTGAATCATACATTCAAAAAGAATGTGATTTAAAGTATATTCCGATTGTCTTAAATAACCCTATAATGCGCTCGATTGTATTAGCTTATCGAAAGTTACCAAAGAGTGTAGTTGCAGTTATCGAAGGTACCTCACTGATTTAAAGTTTTTATTTTATATCTCAGCCGTAAGGTATTATAGGTAAGTTAAATTGGCGATTTAGCCTATGCGCTATCTGAGGTATAATGCTTGAATTGTTGGTAATTGCCTCAATATAGTGATTACTTATTGCGATGTTGCATTATTTTAAATACAAGTACACCTCGTGATAATATCACACTTTATAACATCGCATTTATTCTTAAAATTTGGATTTGTCGTGGCGCAAGTAAGAGCTAGAGTCCAGCTTAATGTTGGCAAAAACAGTGATATTCCCGCAGAAATAATCTCATTCAGCGGTTTAAAAGATGGTCAAGAGCATGTTGCATTGGTATTTAACCGTGCAGATACAGAGCAATCTGTACCACTTATCCGTATGCATTCTGAGTGTTTAACAGGCGATGTATTTCATTCATCTCGCTGTGATTGTGGCGAACAACTCAATGAATGTATTGAGATGATGAACCAACAGGGTGGTATTTTGCTCTATTTACGCCAAGAAGGGCGCGGCATTGGTTTATATAACAAAATCGATGCTTATGTATTGCAATCACAAGGTATGAATACCTATGAAGCAAATAACCATTTAGGGTTTGCTGATGATTTACGTGACTTCTCAGACGCCGTTTTGATGCTTGAAGCGATGGGGTTAAATCATGTTAAATTAATGACAAATAACCCAAATAAATTAAATGCACTGCGAGATGCTGGGATTGAGGTTGATTCAGTTGTAGGCACTCACGCTCATATTAAAGCGGGTGTCGTAGGGAATCGTGCTTATTTAGAAACTAAAATTAAGCACGGCGCGCACATGTTAGATATAAAGAAGATTAAAAAACCATAGTTTTGAGCTTTCAACTCTGTGATCCCACCTTGCGCCGAGTTATACTCGGCGTGTTTTGTTGCTAATTTAAGAGCTAGTATGTCAATTGAATTACGAGTATTTAAAGCCGATGCTGGGCTGAAATGGTTTAAAGCTGGGTGGCATATTTTTAAAACACAGCCATTTACCTTTATTTTTATGCACTTATTTATAGGTATTGTCGGCTTACTGTCGCTATTTTTGCCTTTTTTGCAAATATTAGCCGCGCTTGCAACGCCATTTTTAACGGCTGGTTTTTACCAAGCGGTAATTACTAAGCAGCAAGGCGGAAAAATTATGCTGGCCGATATTCTTAAGCCTTTCACGGCTAAAGGTAATCGAATGGGGCTATTACGTTTGGCATTGTACCAAATGGCAGCGGGTATACTGATGGCACTATTAGCCAGTGGTTTATTTGGTGAAGCGGTTGAAATTATGAGTAATCCAAATGTAGATCCAAATATCGCATTGCAGCAAGTCATTAACAGTATTTCGATGGCGAATGTGGCTTTGTTTTTAATTGCTTTGTCGGTTTATTTAACCGCGTTTGCGTACGCTGTACCACTGGTTTATTTTAATAAACAAAAACATATATTTGAAGTGCTAAAAAGCTCATTTATGGTGTTTTATCACAACATGGCTCCACTGAGTATATACGGCGCAATTGCAGCGGGTTTGATGATGTTTTCAATGTTCTTATCATTCTTGCCTCTGTTGGTTTTAATGCCGATTTGTTACATTAGTTTTTTTGTTTCTTATCAAGCTATTTTTATGCCGATTGTACCGCCAGCAGATGAAAAGCCTGTGGCGCAGCAGCATAATGATGACAGCGGTCGTTTTGACGCGTAATGGCTGATGAAATGGATGAAGCTTTACAAAAAAAGCTAAAGAATTATGTACTTTGGTTACTCGGACACCAAGAATATTCGCGTCGAGAGTTAGCCCAAAAATTACAGCAAAAAGAGGCAACGCCTGAATTTATCGAGGCTTTATTAGATTGGTGCGAAGAGCACAATTTTATTAATGAGCAGCGTTATATTGAAGGGTTTGTTCGTCGTCATATTGCTAAAAAACATGGTTTAAAGCGTATACAAAGCGAAGCCATGGGAAAAAGGATTGACCGAACACTTTTAGAAAGTGTTATTGAATCATTTGAAATAGATTGGTTTGAGTTAGCGCAGGATGCGTATTTAAAGAAATATTCAAATTCACAGGACGACTTCGATCACAAAGAAAAAGCTAAGCGCGTGCGCTACTTAATGTATCGAGGGTTCAGTTACGAACAAATAGATTTTGCAATGCAAGCACAGTAAAAATGGGTGAGACGTTCACATGCAGCACATGACTACCGCACAGATCAGGCAACAGTTTTTAGACTTTTTTGCCAGTAAACAACATCAAATTGTTCCATCAAGCTCGCTTATTCCGGGTAACGATGCGACATTATTATTTAATAATGCCGGCATGGTACAATTTAAAGACGTATTTTTAGGCGCAGAAAGTCGCCCTTATAACCGTGCAACAAGCTCACAACGTTGTGTGCGTGCCGGTGGTAAGCATAACGATTTAGAAAATGTAGGCTACACAGCCCGTCACCATACATTCTTTGAAATGTTAGGTAACTTTAGTTTTGGTGATTACTTTAAGCAAGACGCGATTAAGTTTGCTTGGGAATTTTTAACCGACGTAGTAAAACTACCTAAAGAAAAACTGCTTGTTACTATTTATCATGACGATGAAGAAGCATTTGGTTATTGGGCTAACGAAATTGGTTTGCCTGAAGAGCGTATTATTCGTATTGCTACCTCAGATAACTTTTGGTCAATGGGTGACACTGGTCCATGTGGCCCATGTTCTGAAATTTTTTATGATCATGGCGAACATATTTGGGGCGGCCCTCCAGGCTCGCCTGAAGAGGATGGCGACCGTTTCATTGAAATTTGGAACTTGGTATTCATGCAGTATAACCGTCAAAGCGACGGTGCGATGGAGCCGCTTCCTAAGCAGTCTGTTGATACGGGCATGGGTCTTGAGCGTATTGCCGCTATTTTACAAGGCGTACATTCAAATTACGAAATAGATTTATTCCAAGGCTTGATTAAAGCAGCTGCAGAAGTGACCAATGCACAAGATATGGATGATAAATCACTGCGCGTAGTCGCGGATCATATTCGTTCATGTGCATTTTTGATCTCAGATGGTGTAATGCCATCAAATGAAGGTCGTGGTTATGTACTGCGCCGCATTATTCGCCGCGCGGTTCGCCACGGCAACAAACTAGGCGCACAAGGTTCTTTCTTTTATAAATTAGTAGCGGCGTTAATCGAGCAAATGGGTCAAGCGTACCCTGAGCTTGCAAAACAACAAGAAATTATTGAAAAAGTACTGCGTATCGAAGAAGAGCAGTTTGGTAAAACACTTGAGCGTGGTTTAGCTATTTTAGAAGATAGCTTAACTAGTTTAACCGGTGATGTGATCCCTGGTGAATTAGTCTTTAAACTTTATGATACATACGGTTTCCCTGCTGATTTAACCGCTGACGTTGCCCGTGAGCGCTTTATGAGTATTGATGAGCAAGGCTTCCAAGAGTGCATGGCTGTGCAGCGTAAGACTGCCCAGCAAGCGGGTAAATTTGGTGCAGATTACAACCAACAATTAAAATCTGATAAACACACAGACTTTAAAGGCTACACTGCAACACATTATAGCGGTACTGTAATCGAAATGTTCGCACAAGGTGAAACGGTATCAGTACTTGAGGATGGCCAACAAGGTATTGTAGTGCTGGACCGTACACCATTCTACGCTGAATCAGGTGGCCAAGTTGGCGACACAGGCACGCTAACAGTTGCCGGTGGTGAATTTACTGTTACTAATACAACCAAGCTTGGTAATGCTTTTGCACATCACGGAACAGTGATGGGTCGTATTGGTGTGAACGACAAAGTAGATGCAAACATTAATGATGCGCGTCGCGATCGCGTTAAAAAGAACCATACTGCTACGCATATTCTACACGAAGCACTGCGTCAGTTATTAGGCGACCACGTATCGCAAAAAGGCTCATTAGTAGACCCTGAACGTTTACGTTTTGATTTCTCGCATTTTGAAGCGGTTACTAAAGCTGAGCTACGTGAAATTGAGCGTGTAGTAAACGACGAAATTCGTCGTAACTTTGCCCTTAACACTGAGTTGATGGCAATCGATGAGGCCAAAGAAAAAGGCGCAATGGCGTTATTTGGTGAAAAATACGATGACGAAGTTCGCGTAGTCACCATTGGCGATTACTCGATTGAGCTGTGTGGTGGTACTCACGTAAATCGTGCCGGTGATATCGGTTTATTCAAAATCGTATCTGAAAGTGGTATTGCTGCTGGTGTACGTCGTATTGAAGCGGTAACAGGCGCTGATGCCATAGCTTACGTGAGCACGCAAGAGCAGCATTTAAACGATGTAGCGGCACTGGTAAAAGGCGATAGCGCCTCAGTGCTTGAAAAAGTAACCGCTTTGCTTGAAAAATCAAAAGGCCTTGAGAAACAAATTGCACAGTTAAGCGATAAGTTAGCAAGCGCAGCGGGTGCATCTTTACTTGATTCAATCGTTGAAATTAATGGTATTAAGCTACTTGTGGCAAACGTTGAAGGCACTGAATCAAAAGCGTTACGCGGCATGGTTGATGATCTTAAAAATAAGATTGGCTCAGGTGTTATTGCTTTAGGCGTTGCTGATGGCGACAAAGTAAGCCTGATTGCTGGTGTTACGAAAGACTTAATCGGTAAAGTTAAAGCGGGTGAGCTTGTGAACCACATGGCGTCTCAAGTTGGCGGTAAGGGCGGCGGTCGCCCTGATATGGCACAAGCCGGTGGTTCGCAGCCACAACATTTAAGCGCAGCACTTGATAGTGTTACAGCTTGGTTAACTGAGCGTACTTAAGCTTAAGTGGCGCTTATTGTTCAAAAGTTCGGTGGCACTTCGGTAGGCTCTATTGAGCGTATAGAAGCTGTTGCCGACCTTGTTGTGAAAACTAAGCAACAAGGACATCAAGTGGTGGTGGTGCTCTCTGCAATGTCTGGAGAGACTAACCGCCTCATCAATCTTGCCAAACAAATCGATGCTCGTCCGAGCAGCCGTGAACTCGATGTACTTCTAACAACGGGTGAACAAGTTTCTGTAGCACTACTTGCTATGGCTATTATAAAGCGTGGCCATTCTGCGGTGAGCTTATTAGCAGATCAAGTGAATATTCGTACTGATAATATGTTTGGTAAAGCGCGTATTGAAGACGTAGCAGCAACAAGGCTAAAACATGAACTTGAGCATAATCGCATTGCAATTATAGCTGGATTTCAGGGGCGTGATGTTGAAGGTAATATTACAACGCTTGGTCGTGGCGGTACAGATACCTCTGCAGTTGAGATTGCAGGTGCAATAGGTGCCGATGAATGTCAAATCTACACAGATGTTGACGGAGTCTATACAACCGATCCTCGTATTGAGCCTAAAGCGCGGCGTATGAGTCATGTCACTTTTGAAGAAATGTTAGAAATGGCTAGCCTCGGTGCAAAGGTATTGCATATTCGCTGTGTAGAAGCCGCTGGTAAATATAATTTACCGATAAGGGTGTTGTCGAGTTTTAACCCAGATCAAGGCACACTAATTAGCTTTGAGGAAACCGATATGAAAAGTAATGTGGTCTCTGGTATTGCTTTTAATCGTGACGAAAGTCTTATTAACGTTAATGGTGTGCCTAGTGGCACTGAGTATTTAGCGTCAATATTGAAACTTTTTTCAGAAAATGGCATCGAAATAGATATGATTAATCAAGTTAATCATAACTTTGAAAAAATAGACTATGCTTTTACAGTACACACTAATGATTTTGATCAATCGCTTGAAGTATTACGTAATAATCCCCACTGTATTAACAGTGATGATGTTTCAGGTTGTAGCTCAGTAGCTAAAGTATCAGCCGTTGGTGTAGGTATGAAATCACACTCAGGTGTGGCAAGTTTATTTTTTGATGCATTAGCAAAAGAGAATATTCAAGTGTTATTAGTATCAACATCTGAGATTAAAATCTCAGTTTTAATAGATGAAAAATACTTAGAATTGGCAGTACGTGCATTACATAAGGTTTTTTTAACGGAAAATGAATCGATTTAGAGTTTTTACTTACTTTTAAGGCTTATTTTCTTTAAGATACGAACGCGGAATCTTTTAATTTATTGGAATAATGGGAGCAAGAGAATGCTAATACTAACTCGTCGAGTAGGTGAAACCCTAATGATTGGTGACGAAGTAACAGTCACTGTACTAGGTGTTAAAGGAAATCAAGTACGTATTGGTGTTAATGCACCTAAAGACGTATCGGTACACCGTGAAGAAATTTACATGCGTATCCAAGCTGAAAAGTCTAACCCGAATCCGGGCAACGATTAATTAGCCAATTGAATTGATATGAAAGAGCCGCTTATTAAGTGGCTCTTTTTTTTATGTATTGAATAACGTCATCAGTGAGTACGCTGTTTGAAATATATTGCATACCTTTACTACTTTTTAAAACAATGCCTTGATTAGTAAAGATCACTTCATCAATGTTTTGCCATTCAAGTTGATAGCTTTTATACGGATTAACGCTTTTAAACCCTTCTTTATCAATCGTTAGGGTCGCTTCTGAACCTGATGCACGACTGAGCATTTGACGCGTTACCCACCAAGGTCTACGGTAGTAAAAAGCAACACACTCCAATACAGCAGCCATGATCATAAAGTTGCCTAAATAGTGCTTATCCATTACATATATTGCAATCAGCCCAAGGCTTACCAGCAATGCTAAAAAAGCATATTTAGGTTTTGCTTGTCCACTATAGGGCAATGATTCATCAAAACATTCATAAAAATAAGGTTTATCAAGGGTGTAGCTTGTAGTGAATAACATAGTTTTACTATTGATTCTAACAGTTGCGCTATTTTAGCAAGCTTAATTAAAAAAAGCCGTTTCTTTTGGCTTTCATTATGAGATGTTAAACAAAATAATGACGCTTTATGATGGGTAATATGTTTGGTTTAATGAGTTCGATCATTGTGTTGGTAAGTGCAAGCTCACTCAGTGCTAGCCCAATAGAAGCAAAACCGGTGACAGATTTTTTGGTTATGGCAGACATGCCTTATACAATTATTGATCATAAAAACTTAGCC
Organism: Pseudoalteromonas porphyrae; assembly: GCF_001298125.1. Taxonomy (NCBI): domain Bacteria; kingdom Pseudomonadati; phylum Pseudomonadota; class Gammaproteobacteria; order Alteromonadales; family Pseudoalteromonadaceae; genus Pseudoalteromonas; species Pseudoalteromonas porphyrae. The sequence continues at coordinate 207,659 of NZ_LHPH01000007.1, forward strand.
CCCACAGGTCTTTTAGGTAAAAAAATAGCGCAAACTCCTCATGGTTTTTTAATGCACTTAGGTGATATGAAAGCGGGCGCAGAGCCATGCACTGATAAGTTACTTACAACACATAAGCAACTGCTTAGTACTTTAACAGAGCAGCCATTTGTATTTACACCAGGGGATAATGATTGGACCGACTGCGACCGTGAAAACTTAACCCCTCGTTATGATGAGCTAGAGCGTTTGGCTTTTATAAAAGAATTGATGTTTGATAAGGCTTACCTTGAAAAAGTGACTACACTGACGGGCTTTAAACGCCAAACGAGTATGACAGAAAATGCGCGTTGGCAGTTCGCTGACGTTGAATTTATGACGCTGCATATAGCGGGGACTCATAATGGTCGTCGGCAAGTATTAAAAAGTGATAAGCAAATGGCTTATCACCACGCAGACTTAAGAGATAGCAATAACCTTAGCTGGTTAGCGCAAGCAGACCCAAAAGCCAAAGCCTATGTTATAGCTTTTCAGGCCGATATTTATACTCATAAAACAGAGCAAGCTGCATGCAGTGAGTTGGTTACTGCCAATTGTGATGGCTTTAAAATCTATCGTGATGCACTAGCGCAGTTCGCCCAATCGGTGGCAAAACCTGTACTTGTCATTCATGGCGACACCGGTGAGTTTTGCCAACAAAAGTTAGCTGCTAATTTAACTCGTTTAAATGCACCCGGCGACTATATGTTTAGCGATATTGCCCAAGTTAGCATTACTGAAAGTAAAGATAGCAACGGGATAAACTGGCAAATTACGAGCCTTAAAACCAACAAACCATTAGTAAGAATCTGTAACTGAGCAATCTATGTTTAAGTTAATAATTGAATGTTAAGCGCACAGTAAACATATCTGCTTGCTGGGTGACATTATAGTGCCAGTTTAGTTGTTTACAGGCTTGGTTGATGATCATAAAGCCAAGTCCATTGCCTTTTTGGGTAATGTCTTTATTCGTAGTATTAGTAAATGTAATGCCAGTTTCACAAAGAGTTACCTGTAAATCGCCATTTGCATAATGTTGATAATTTCTACTGATTTGTTCTAACATTAAATTCAGTAATGGCTTGTAAGTTTTGATTTTTAAAGTTTTTATACTCATTTTAAGAACAATGCACACACCTTTGTTCGCTAAATTAGTTTGCCAATTTTTAAGGTAGGTAGTTAAGTTTACCTCGTGTAAGTGGCATTCTTCTAATTGCCATAATGCTAAAATAGCATCACTACTTGTGGTGAGGTTTTTGTGTGCATGAGACAGTTGATCTATTATAGGTAGAGCCGCAAGTGGTAAATCATCTTGCTGGGCGAATAAAGACAAACAATGGTTTATTTGGCTCAATGGTGTTCGCACTTCATGGCTTAAAAAAGCGGACAGTAAACGCTCTTTTTGTTGTGCATCTTGCTCTTTCGCTCTAATTGACCTCAACTGAATTGCAACAGTATCAAATTCATCAAAATAAAAAGTACGAATTTTCTTATCATGGACAGTGGCATGTAGCTTTAAAGTTTCAGTGATGATTTTTTTCGCACTATTTATGTTGATAACAATAATAACGACAGTGAGTATCCCAGCTATAAGCGCTAACCAAGGGAGTAAAGAGAGGGACTCTGCTTGGGCAAAATAATGAACTACAAATATTGGAGTGGTGTTTGTGCTGTATGGCAAAATATAAACATCATCACGATTGTGTTGTAATAGCGATACCTCGTTAAGCTCTAGTTGCTGTTGCTGCCATAAGTCAATGATCCAAGCTGGTAAGTCGTTTATGTTTTTAGTAACAATTTTAAAATCATCAATGTAAGGCTGCGCCAAATGGTTTTCAGCTAATTGCTCCGCATCATAAAACAGGTAATGTGCGGCGGTATCATCTAATGCATAGTGATAGCTATTTAATACGATAGCTATCCAAATCACTATAATCGTGAGTAGTGTAATGGCTGTACGTAATACTAAAAATTGGCTGATTGAATGTTGTTTTACTTTAGTCATTTGCCAACCTAAGCGCTACGCCTTGTTTTTTTAACGTATGCAGTAGCTCCACCTCGTCATCTTTAGTGAGGTTCGTTCTTAGTCGCGTAAGTAGTGACTTATACATGTTGTTATTTACATCTTTATCTGGCCAAACTGTATTTATTATCATCTCTTTACTCACTGGAGCAGGGCTATGCCTTAGTAATAAAGCGACTAAAGTCCATTGTTGAGGTGATAAAATAATAGTGCGCTGCGCTCGTTTTATAATTTTAGCTTCTAGATCGATACTCAGGGTATCAAGATTAAAGTGTGTGGCTTCACAGCTATGTTTTTTTGCAAGTAATTTTATTCTTATAACTAACTCTTCAAGTGCAAATGGCTTGGTTAAATAATCAAGTGCCCCTGCTGCAAATGCGGCGAGTTTATCTTCAAGCGCACAGCGTGCAGTGAGGAATAAAATAGGCGCGGTGTTAGTATCACGCCATTGTTGTGCTAATGATAAACCAGTGCCATCGGGTAAGTTGATATCAAGGATAATGGCATCATAATGTTGCCCAACACAAATCCCTTTTGCTTGCGCTAAAGAGCGGGCATAGTCCACCTCAATACCTTCATTTTCTAAAAAGGTAATAGCTTGTTGTGCAAGAATTGCGTCGTCCTCAACTAATAATATAATCATGGTGTTCTAGGGCCTGCTTATTTTTAGAGAGTAAATTTACAGTAATGAATTTATTTTCAGCCATGTAGAGCCTGTGGTGTGTGGTTACTCCCCATCAATAGGCGATAACGTAGCATAAATGCTAAACATGCGCTGCCCTTTGTACTCTGACGCGGGGTGATAAAACAGCCCCTTTATTGAACGTATTTTAATCATAAAAAGTCAACTGCTTCTATACTGTTACCTTTAAGTTACCATTACTTTGTTAGTGTAGCGCTAAATATTTGGAGACAACAATGGGTACTATTAAAATGAATTTAGCAACGAGTGTTTTTGCTCTCAGCTGTATGCTGTCTGGCTGCGGTGATACGCCACCACAAGCATCTGAAAAACAAACTGATAACAATAATTCTAACGCGCATGTGGCGACTAAAGTTCTTTATAATGCGGATGTGTATACGGTTAACGGTCAACAACCGTGGGCACAGGCAGTCGCTTTGCAGGATAACAAAATAGTATTTGTTGGCTCTAACGATGACGTTCAAGATTTTATTGGGGCAACTACAAGCGTACTTAATTTAGAAGGTAAAATGGTACTGCCAGGGTTTCACGATGTGCATATGCATCCTTTAGAGTCAGCATCGACTGCAACTCAGTTTAGTATCCCAAGTGACGCTACAACTAATGACTATATTGATGCTATTTATAGTGCCTCGGTACAAAATCCAGATGCGACATGGCTAATAGGTTATGGGCATGAAATAGCGACTTTACTCGCTATGCGTGACTCGCCACTTTCTGTAATAAATGAAGCCGTTAAAGATAGACCTGTGATCATCATGGAACAAACATCGCACTCTATGTGGGTCAATAGTAAAGCACTTGAACTGGCAGGAATTACGAGCCAAAGTAAAGATCCAATAGGTGGGGTGATTGGCCGCGATGAAGAAGGCTACCTTGACGGTATTTTATATGATAACGCAGGTAATCAGGTGATGGAGCTTGCTATGCAGTCTTTACCAGATGCACAGCAACAAGATTACTTAGGGTTAATTGAATACACTATGCCCGAACTGAACAAGGCAGGCATAACGTCAATCAGCGATGCGCGTACGTACTGGCAGCGCGGGCACATAGAAACGTGGCAACGGGTTGCTGACGAAGATAAATTAAGTTTACGAGTTAATTTAGGGTTGTGGGCATATCCGCAAATGAATGACGAAAAACAAATTGCTAAGCTAAAAAGCTTGTACCAGTCAGACCAAAATAGCTTGTTAAAAGTAAACCAAGTAAAGTTTTATATGGATGGTATTTTAGTTAATACGACCGCCGCAATGCATGAACCTTATGCCATTAATTGGCTCGATTTATATGGTAATAAAGGGCTTAATTACTTTTCTCAAGCGCGTATTGAAAAGTATCTGACAGCACTGGAAAACCAAGGGTTTGATTTTAATATCCATGCCATTGGTGATAGAGGGATCAGCGAAGCGCTCAATGCGATAGGTAATGCGTCTATGGGTAAATCTCGTCACCGAATTACCCATTTAGAAGTCATAGATCCTGATGACTATAAACGCTTTGCACAGCTTAATGTAATTGCTGATGCGCAAGTTGCGGGAGAGTTTACTAACCCGGCGCATTGGCCTGAAGTCGCTGAGTTTATTGGCACCGAGCGAGCGCAAGATTTAGTACCAATAAAAAGCCTGGTAACGGCAGGAGCAAGGCTAACACTTAGTAGTGATTGGAATGTCAGTACGTTTGATCCTTTAGTAGGGTTAATGCATGCAGTTACCCGTGCGCCACAGGCAATTACTTTAGAGCAAGCCATTGCAGCGTACACCATTAATAGTGCGTATGCGATGCGACAAGATGATTTAGTAGGCAGTATTGAAGTGGGTAAACACGCTGATCTCGTCGTACTTGATAAAAACCTATTCAACATTAAACCAGACGAAATTACATCGGTGAAGGTGATGATGACATTGCTAGACGGCGAGCAAGTCTATAAACGTTAATAATTTAATCATTGAAAGTAGCGGTTTTAAATTCGAGTGAATAGCAGTGGCATTCACTCGAGTTTAAAGTTATTACAGTTAGTCACCTCTTAAACCGGCATCTTTCATAAGGTTTTCAAGCTCATCTTGTAATTCAAACAGTTCAGGTTCTATTTGCTCTAGTTCACAGTCATTTTTAAGCGAAGTTTCAATAGTTTCTGAAAGAGCCTTTAACTTTGGCACTCCCGTATAACAACACGCACCATGAAATTTATGAATAATACTTAAAACATGCTCACAATCTTGGCTAGTGGTGGCCTCATCAAGTAGGCGCAATGTTTCTGGCACACTCAGTAGTAACATGTTGAGCATTTCAAGGGCGAGCTCATTTTTACTTCCGGCACGTTGCAATGCCAATGGCCAATCTAGCGATGTGCTAACAAAAGGAGGCTCAATGTATGCTTGGATATTCCGATTTTTGTCACGTTTAAGAGGCGATTGTGGGCTATGATCACTAATAATTTGTTTTAGCATATCCTCATCAATTGGCTTGGTTAAATAGCCTTTAAAACCGTCTTTAATGAGTTGTTCTTTTTCACCAGCAAGCGCATGGGCGGTGACAGCAATAATGGGCGTGTCTTCATTTAATGAGGATTCTAAAATTAATTTGCAGGCAGTAATACCATCCATTATGGGCATTTGAATGTCCATAAAAATAATATCGTATTTATTGCTCTTACAAATGCTATAAGCTTGGGATCCGTTGTGAGCGGTATCTATGTGCTCTATTTGCTCTTCAAGTAATGTGCAAATGAGTTTTAAATTAGCATCGTTGTCATCAACCACAAGGACTTTAAGCGGCAGTAGCTTTTCGGTGTTTTCTTCAATGTTATGAACAGGGTGATCAAGGCGATACGGTGCTGCAAGTACTTCACATAATTTGCGATGATTGAGTGGTTTACTAAGGCATGCATCTGCACCGCAGCCTATATAGGCTTCTCGCATATTATGAGAGACGGTATTGAGCATTAAATATAAGTAATCGGTAGAGTCTCTAGCGGCTTTAATATAGCCTTTTAAACGCTGCATTTCATCGACTGCAGCAACATGGCCGATAATACAAATATCGTAATTAAACTCTTTGTTTATCTCTGCTAAAAAGCTTTCTTCTGTAAAGCAGCCCGTCACTTGAGTTTGCCATTCATTTAATAATGACAATACAGCATGGTGAGTATGCTCATGCGGCTCAAGATATAAAATGCGTTTGTTAGCAAGTGATTTACTCGGCAAATCACTATTGTAACTATGATTAGGGATTCTAAATACACCATTAAAGGTAAAGCACGTACCTTGGCCCGGCGCTGAATTGAGGGTTATTCGACCGCCCATCGCTTCAACGATATGCTTAGTAATAATCAAACCTAAACCAGTACCCCCAAACTTACGTGTAATGCTTGAGTCCGCTTGGCCAAAAGGGGTAAACAATGCATCTTGCTTATCCATTGGAATGCCAACGCCCGTATCAGTAACTGAAACTAAAACAGAGGCGCGCTCTTCATCAAGCAGTCGATGGCCTATATCAATTTTGATTGCGCCTTTTTCAGTAAACTTAATGGCGTTGCTGATCAAATTGATTAACACTTGCTTAAAGCGAGTTGGGTCACCGGTAATGTTATCAGGTACTTGTGAATTAATATAAATCGATAGTTCGAGCTGTTTTTCATCAGCACTTGGGGCTAGTAAAGTGAGCACTTCGTTAACGTTATCGCGTAGCTGGAATTGAATTGATTCAAGTTCCATTGCACCAGCTTCTAATTTAGAAAAATCTAAAATATCACTAATGATAGTCATTAAACTATTGGCTGATAACTCAATGGTATCGAGGTAATCTTTTTGATGTTTATTAAGCGGTGTTTTATGTAACTGCCGAGTAAAACCAATTACACCGTTAAGAGGCGTTCGTAATTCATGACTCATTTTTGCTAAAAAGTCAGATTTAACACGGTTAGCGTCTTGCGCATCTGTTTTGGCAATGCTGAGTTGAATATTTTGTGTTTCATAAAGCTCTAATGATTCACGTAAATCGCTGGTGGCTTGGTCAATGTGTTTTTGCATCTCATCTTTTTGACCCACCATGGTATCTGAAATTGTATTTAGGCCTTGGCGTAATAATTCAAATTCGCCAACCATAGGCTGCACTAAACCAGTGTCTCTTTTACCTTCTATTAGTTTATCTGTTGCTAAAACAAGTCTGTTTAAAGGCGTCATAAACATATGACTTAAACGAATCGCCAATATCGCAGCAAGTACTAAAGCCAGAATAATAATAATACCGGTAACTAATAACGCGCGTTGTTGGCCAATAATGGCCTGACTTTTATTTAGTTGTACCACAACCGTGCCAAGCGATGCTTGAAATGCTGCGCTGTCCCATTGTGAATCGGGTGTTGAATGATTAATGATGGGAGTAAAAAAGGTAATAAGGTGATTATTGTCTAAAACTTTTGTTGTTTTGGTATTTTTTAAATTTTCGTCATGCATAAGATCATCAAAGTCACGATGATAGTTACTTGTTAGCACGAGTTCATTGCGTTCATCAAAAATGGCAATGGTCTTAATTGAAGGGGAGTGTTTATTATGAGCATGACTGATCAAACGGTTTAGCAGTTGTTTGTTTTTTGCCAATAGGGGTTGTTCAATTGCAATTGAAAGAGGCTCAGAAATAGTGCTGCCTTGCTGATATAAAATTTCATCAAGCTCAATGTAACGATTTATTGTAAAATAGCCGCCAAGTAACAACCCAATAAGCACTGTGGGAATAAGTGTTAGCGTTAAAACTGAGTCGCGCAAACCAAGTTTAGTCATAAGTGAACGTTGTTATCATTATTAGTTAGTTAAAGAGTATATACTTATAAGCTAGTAATCAATCACTCACGTAGAATCAATATTTAAGGTGTTGCCCGATGGCGCAGTTTTTCCAAGCAAAAAAGAAAACCCTCACGCAAGAGTCATTAACATTGGCTATCACAGGTATGGATCATCAGGGGCGAGGGGTCGCAAAGCACCATAATAAAGTGTGTTTTGTAAATGGAGCACTGCCGGGCGAAACCGTTAAAGTTAAACTAACAGAAGATAAAGCCCGCTACAGCGCGGCAAATACGATCAAAGTCATTAGCGCCAGTGAATCACGAGAAAAACCTTTTTGTGAGCATTACCAACAGTGTGGCGGGTGTCAGTTGCAACACTTACGCCTTGATCAACAATTAGTTGAAAAGCAAGTTGCTGTGAGCCAGTTGTTTACAAAGTTTGCCAAGTTAGATGGCATGAATTGGCAAGTGCCTTTACTTAGCGCGCCAACGCATTACCGTCGCAGTGCACGCTTAGCTGTTATGTACGACAAAACAGCGAAGAAAATGCGCGTTGGTTACCGTGCTCAAGGCTCAAAGCAAATCGTGTCGGTTAAACAATGTGAAGTGTTAAGCGATGTGTACCGCGATATTTTTAGTGTTTTTGATACAGTACTAAATCAAAATGGCGAGCTTAGAAATGTGAGTCATATTCAATTATGCCAAGCTGACAAACATAATTTTGTTGTACTTCGCCATACAAAAAACATTAGTGAGGCGTTAAAAAATACAATTATAGAACTTGGTTTGGTGCATAAGTGGCGTGTTATTTTTCAAGGTGAAAGCCAACATATTGAGCATAGCCATTTACCTATGCCATTTTATCATTTACCTGAATTAGACTTAAAATTTGAGTTTGGCCTTGATAACTTTATTCAGGTTAACGCGCAAGTAAATCAGGCTATGCTATTGCAAGCCGTAAAATGGCTTGATTTAAAAGGCACAGAGCAGGTTTTAGATTTGTTTTGCGGCATTGGAAATTTCTCATTGGCGATTGCAAACTACGCAAAAAGTGTGATTGGTGTAGAAGGTGTTTCATCGGCGGTTGCAATAGCGGCGCAAAATGCGCAAACTAACCAAATTACAAATGCTCAATTTCATTGTTTTGATTTAACTCAGGCAATGCAACAAGCGCCGTGGTTTAGTAAAGACTTAGATATATTGGTGCTTGACCCTTCTCGTACCGGTGCTATGGCTATTTTAGAGCAACTGCCACTTAAGCAGTTTAAAACAATTTTATATGTGTCTTGCGATCCTGTTACTTTAGCCCGTGACAGCGCGATTATTACGCAAGCGGCATTTTCACTCGAAAAAATAGGGCTAATGAATATGTTCCCGCACACAGGGCATATTGAAACAATGGCGTTATTTCAAAGGAGGTAGAGCGCATTATGGTAGCTACTCGGCAATCACACCAACACGATACACAGGGTGATTTTAATACACGACTTGATTTACTTAATTTAACGCAAGAAAAACGCGACCAGTTAAATAAAGCAAATACCCTTTGTGCAGAGCTTCAAAATCATCACCAGCAAAATATGGCCATGGAAATGGTTGAAATTTTAGTGGAGATGAACCTCGATTCAGACACGCTAGTAACGGCCTATATTACACCGTGTTTTTTAGCTAACCTCATTGAAATAGACACCATTAGTGAAGTAATGGGCAGTCATGTAGCTTCACTGCTAACGGGGGTTTCGCAAATGGCGACCATTAGCACTTTGGCGCATCAAGGAACTGGGACAGTACAAGTTGATAAAATACGGCGTATGTTATTGGCGATGGTTGAAGACGTACGTGCCGTTGTAATTAAGCTTGCTGAGCAGGTGTGCTATTTGCGCGAAGTTAAAAACGCCACTGAAGAAGAGCGTGTTATTGCCGCAAAAGCCACGGCTGATATTTTTGCGCCGCTAGCGAACAGGTTAGGAATAGGTCAACTTAAGTGGGAGCTTGAAGATCTTTCATTTCGCTACCTACACCCAGATTTATACAAGAGCATTGCCAAGCAATTAGACGATAAGCGCCTTGGCCGTGAAGCGTATATGGCTGATATGGTCGAGCAGGTAAAAACAAAGCTAGAGCAAGTGGGTATCAAGGCTGAAGTGTATGGTCGGCCAAAACATATTTACAGCATCTACAAAAAAATGGCGCAAAAGAACTACGAGTTTGACCAGCTGTTTGATATTCGCGCAATGCGAATTGTTGTTGATGAATTACAAGATTGTTACGGTGCACTTGGTATTGTGCACACTAATTGGCGTCATCTTAATAAAGAGTTTGATGACTACGTAGCAACACCAAAACAAAATGGTTACCAGTCAATTCATACCGTGGTGTTTGGCCCTGAAGGTAAAACGGTTGAAATTCAAATTCGTACCCATGCCATGCATCAAGATGCTGAGCTAGGAGTTGCCGCTCACTGGATGTATAAAGAAGGTGCATTGCCTGGGCGTGGCTCTGGCTATGAGCAAAAAATTAGCTGGTTACGTAAATTATTGCAATGGCAAGAAGAAGTCGTTGATGGCAGTGACCTAGCGGATGAGCTAAAAAATCAAGTGGTCGAAGATCGCGTGTATATATTTACACCGCGTGGCGATATTTTTGATTTACCACTGGGCGCGACCCCTTTAGATTTTGCATATTACATTCATTCAAATGTGGGGCATCGTTGTATTGGTGCAAAAGTATTTGGCAAAATAGTGCCATTCACTCATCAATTACACACCGGTGATCAGGTTGAAATATTAACTCAAAAACAACCTAACCCCAGCCGAGACTGGTTAAACCCATCGTTAGGTTATATTAAATCATCGCGTGCAAGAGCAAAAATACACCATTGGTTTAAGCAGCTCGATCGCGATAAAAACCTCAGTGCAGGTAAAGAAATTCTCGATAATGAATTGCAAAAGCTTGATTTAAACTACAAACATCTTGAACCGGCAATTAAGCGCTTTAATTTTAAAGAGTTAGATGACTTAATGGTCGCGATTGGCGCAGGCGATGTGCGTTTAAATCAATTACTTAATTTTATAACCGACAGAACCGATGATGAACCCGTTATTCGGTTTAAAACGCCTAGCAAAGTTAGCGGTGACAAAAATGGGATCGTGGTTGACGGTGTCGGCAGCTTAATGAGTCATATGGCCAAATGTTGCCGCCCAGTTCCTGGTGATCAAATTATTGGTTATATAACACAAGGGCGTGGCATTGGTGTTCATCGTGATGACTGTGATTCGTTCACCAATTTAAAAACACAGCATCCAGAGCGCGTCATAGCTGTAAGTTGGTCAGATGAAATTCATGGCTCTTACGCATTAGCAATTAAGATAGAAGCCAGCGATAGAGCAGGGCTTATTCGTGATATTAGCTCTGTGTTAGCGAATGAAAAAGTTAACGTGTTGAGTATGAACATGGAAATGGTCGATGCGCGTCAACTAGCGCTCTTTACCATGCAAGTTGAAGTGCATGATCTGTCCAGTACTAACAGGCTTTTATCAAAGTTAGATCAAATCGAAGGTGTGCATGAAACCAAGCGCAGTCACTAATATCACAACTAGGAAATTAAATGAACCAAACAACTAATACCTCAACAAATGCTTTAACTGAGCTATTAGCTATTATGGCCAAATTACGTGATCCTAAAACAGGCTGCCCGTGGGATATAAAGCAAGACTTTAAATCAATTGTGCCACATACCTTGGAAGAAGCATACGAAGTGGCTGATTGCATCGAAAAAGGTGATTTAGGTGAGCTTAAAAATGAACTCGGCGATTTACTTTTCCAAGTGGTTTTTTATGCGCAATTAGCACAAGAGCAAGGTCTGTTTGATTTTAGTGATGTAATGGCTGGATTAAATGACAAGTTGGTTCGTCGTCATCCTCATGTATTTACCAAGCAACAAGCATTAACCGATGAACAACTCAGTGAGCAGTGGCAAGCAATTAAAGCCCAAGATCGCGCCATAAAAACAACCCCACAAAGCGCATCAATTTGGCAAGATATTCCGGCAAATTTACCGAGTTTAAGCAAAGCCAAAAAGATTCAAGAGCGTGTTTCAGGGTTAGGCTTCGATTGGCCAAATTATCATGGTGCGTTAGATAAGGTAATCGAAGAAGTGGATGAAGTAAAAGAAGCATTAGCGGTTGATCCACTTTCTGCGCACAGTGCTGAAGAAGTTGGCGACTTACTTTTTGCCACCGTCAATGTTGCGCGGCATATCAAGCGTGATCCCGAGCAATTGTTACGCAGCGCGAATGATAAATTTTCAGCGCGATTTGAAAAAGTGCAAACTTATTTGCACCAACGTGGGCAGTCGCTTGATACAGCAAGCCTTGTTGAAATGGACGCCGCGTGGGATGCAATAAAAAAGCAGAAGTAAATAATACGAAACTCCGAGTGCGTTTTTTGTGCAGGGAAATACTAACTTTCACTGGATTGATGGCAGTGCCTTTGCTATAATTTCGCCCCGTCTTGATCATATTCCAAAATCACTTGTTTGGGTATTATATTCCTTTTAATTCCTGATATTCTAGGGTTCGCATGAGTACAAAATTTATCTTCGTTACTGGCGGAGTTGTTTCTTCGTTGGGTAAAGGTATTGCAGCAGCATCGTTGGCAGCTATTTTAGAAGCCCGTGGTTTAAATGTAACCATTTTAAAGCTGGATCCTTACATCAACGTTGACCCAGGCACAATGAGCCCAATTCAACATGGTGAAGTATTTGTCACCGAAGACGGTGCTGAAACTGACCTTGATTTAGGTCACTATGAGCGTTTTATCCGTACCAAAATGACAAGCCGTAACAACTTCACACAAGGCCGTGTATATGAAGATGTACTACGTCGTGAACGTCGTGGCGAGTACCTTGGTGCAACAATTCAGGTTATTCCACATATAACTAACGACATTAAGCAACGTGTATATGACGGTGCTGTAGGCCATGATGTGGCTATCGTTGAAATTGGTGGAACCGTAGGTGATATTGAATCACAACCATTTTTAGAAGCAATTCGTCAGCTTGGCACAGAGATTGGCCGTGAGCGCGCATTGTTTATTCACTTAACGTTAGTGCCATTCTTAGGCCCTGCGGGAGAAGTGAAAACAAAACCTACACAGCACTCAGTTAAAGAGTTACGCTCAATTGGTATTCAACCAGATATTCTTATCTGTCGTTCAGATCGTAAATTACCAAACAATGAACGTGCAAAGATTGCTCTTTTCACTAACGTTGAAGAAAAAGCGGTTATTTCATTACCAGATGTAGACAGCATTTATAAAATTCCTGCGCTATTAAAGTCGCAAGAGCTTGATAACTTTGTATGTCGTCGCTTCCACCTTGATTGCCCTGAAGCTGATTTAGTTGAATGGGAACAAGTGTTATACCAAGAGTCTAACCCAACAGGTGAAGTGACTATTGGCATGGTTGGTAAATATATTGAACTCCCTGATGCATACAAATCAGTTAACGAAGCACTTAAACATGCTGGCCTTAAAAACCGCTTAACTGTAAATATTCAATACGTTGATTCACAAGATGTTGAAAGCAAAGGAACAGAGTTACTTGCTAACCTTGATGCAATCTTAGTCCCTGGTGGCTTTGGTAGTCGTGGTGTTGAAGGTAAAATTTTAGCGGCAAAATATGCCCGTGAAAATAAAGTACCTTACCTTGGTATCTGTTTAGGTATGCAAGTTGCGCTTATCGAGTACGCACGTAATGTAGCAGGCCTTGAAGACGCAAACTCAACAGAGTTTAATGCTAATTCAGCAAGCCCTGTTGTAGGTTTAATCACTGAGTGGTTAGATGCAGAAGGTAACGTTGAAACACGTAGCGAAAAATCTGATTTAGGTGGCACTATGCGTTTAGGCGCACAAAAATGTCATTTAACACCTGGCTCTAAAGTACATGAAGTATATGGCAGTGATGAAATTGTAGAACGTCATCGTCACCGTTATGAAGTTAACAACAACTTTGTTGAAAAACTTGAGCAAGCAGGTTTGAGCTTTACTGGCTTATCAGAAGATAAGAAATTAGTAGAGATCATCGAAAATAAAGATCACCCGTGGTTTATTGCAGCTCAATTCCATCCGGAATTTACTTCAACACCTCGCGATGGTCATCCGCTATTTGAAGGGTTTGTGGCCGCAGCACACGCCTATCAAAAAGCGTCGTCGTAATAATTATTAAGCCGTGCTAGTTGCACGGCTTTTTTGTTTTAAAACCGACTGCGTTAAGGAAAATTAATAAAGTCGGAATATGCTCACCATTTTGGGAAAAGAGGAATCAAGATGTCAAATATCGTAAAAGTGATCGGTCGCGAAATTATGGATTCGCGTGGTAACCCAACTGTAGAAGCGGATGTACATCTAGCTGACGGTTCATGGGGTCGCGCAGCTGCACCATCAGGTGCATCAACAGGTACACGCGAAGCATTGGAATTACGTGATGGTGATAAAGCACGTTATTTAGGTAAAGGCGTATTAAAGGCTGTTGGTTTTATTAATAATGAAATCGCAGGCGCATTAGCAGGGCAAAACGCATTAGAGCAAAGCACTGTTGACCAAGTAATGCTAGATTTAGATGGCACTGAAAATAAAGAAAAATTAGGTGCCAATGCAATCTTAGCTGTGTCATTAGCAACTGCAAAAGCGGCTGCACAATCTAAAAAAGTAGAGCTTTATGAGCACATTGCTGATCTAAACGGCACGCCTGGTGTGTACTCTATGCCATTACCAATGATGAATATCATCAACGGTGGTGAGCACGCTGATAACTCGGTAGATATTCAAGAGTTCATGGTTCAACCTGTTGGCGCTACTAACTTCCGCGAAGCACTACGTATGGGCGCTGAAATATTCCATAGCCTTGCAAAAGTACTTAAAGCTGATGGTCACTCTACAGCTGTGGGTGATGAAGGTGGTTTTGCACCTAACCTTGCTTCAAACGAAGCTGCACTTGCGGCAATTAAAGTTGCAGTTGCAAATGCAGGTTATGAGTTAGGTAAAGACGTAACACTTGCGCTAGATTGTGCTGCATCTGAGTTTTATGACAAAGAAGCAAACATTTACGACCTTAAAGGTGAAGGTAAAAAATTCACGTCTGAAGAATTTAACTTCTTCCTAAAAGACCTTACAGAGCAATATCCAATCGTATCCATTGAAGATGGTCTTGATGAATCTGATTGGGACGGCTTTGCGCATCAAACTAAACTAATGGGTGATAAAATCCAATTAGTGGGCGACGATTTATTTGTTACAAACACGAAAATCTTAAAGCGTGGTATTGATAACGGTATTGCTAACTCAATCTTAATCAAATTTAACCAAATTGGTTCACTAACTGAAACGTTAGCGGCAATCAAAATGGCTAAAGATGCTGGTTTTACAGTTGTTATATCACACCGCTCTGGTGAAACAGAAGATTCTACAATTGCAGATCTAGCTGTTGGTACTGCTGCAGGCCAAATTAAAACGGGTTCATTAAGCCGTTCTGATCGTGTTGCTAAGTACAACCAACTTCTTCGTATTGAAGAGCAGTTAGGCGCTAAAGCACCGTACAACGGTCTTAAAGAGGTTAAAGGTCAGTAATTCTTTTATTAGAATCTGGTTTTTACTCTTAGAAAATCCTCGCTTCGGTGAGGATTTTTTTGTTAAACCTTAATTTTCGCAGCATAAAGCCCCATCGATATGAATTATTCTGACACCCGTAGGAACCGGCTTTAGCCGTGATTATTAACCGAGTTTTAAATAGAAAAATTATTAAACATGCGTAGAAGGCGCAAGTTTACCTCGCGCATTATTTAAAGGTATTTTAAAGCTGAAACTGCTGTTTTAAAATCTCACCGGTAAAGCTGGTTTTCAAGTAAAAACCACGAGGTAGGGTTTTTATAATTTGCCCATTTGGCCCGATGGCATCTGTAACAATGCGACTATTCGCCGCCTTAGGACGAATTTGCATTGCATCCCCTAAGTGCCCTGATATTTCATCAATGCGTCCTAATGCGATGAGCTCCATTTGTTCTTCCCAATCGCGTTGTAGTTGCGCGTCTTGAATAGCACTTGGTTGCCATAAAAAGCCACTGCCGATGGTTCTATCAAATGGAGTTATTTCTCGCTCACCTAAAATGGGTAGCCATAGCACATGAGCCAGTTTTTTACGTACATTGCTTTGTTGCCACGTCATGCCTGTGACATTTAAAAGAGGGGTAACCGAAACAAAAGTGGTTTCAAGTGGCTTACCTTTAAATGAAATAGGTAATGTTTTGAGTTCTATTCCAAGATCCTCAAAATCAGGTACTGGTTTTGAGCCCGCAGTAGCCCCTAATACATACTCAATTAACTGCCCAGCCCAGCCTTTTTCGCGTAATAAGTCTTCGGGGGTTTTAAATTGATATTGTTGTGCTAACTGGCCTAACGTCATACCAGCAATATTATTAACACGTCGCATTAATTCATTGATTGAATGTGGCTTTATTACTCGCATAACCGCTTTATTCTATTGTATAAACTCATCGGTCATGATAGCAAAAGTGACTAACCGTGGATATCTTTGGTTTTGTGTGTTTTTTGTACTGTCGTGGTTTGGCGTGTTTTTGAACGTTTTTTATTGCGGGTTTTAAAGTTTAATATACTGAATTTTATAGCTTTTATACTAATTGCCTATAGGTGGCACGTTGTGTTCTGAATAGTTGCGGGGATAAATACAGAACTATAAACAATGTTATCCACAGAATCTGTGGAAAAGGCTGTATTTTAGATCGTTCATTGTGGACTTGTTTGCTAAATGAGCTGTATAAACTAAAGTTATGCACAAGCTGTGGGTAAGGTGCGTAAAAGGTGTATACCTCGCTTTCTCAAAATAGGAGGTTTGAGGTAACGGGTTGATTGTAGTCATAGTGTACCTACACCCAAGCCACCTCAAGATACAGTTTCAGTTGGAATTAAAAGTGATTTAGACAAGGCATTGATTGCAAATAATGGTTGCTCCCTTGTTAAAATCAATAACGCAGTATAAATCGCTTTTAAACCAACCCGTAAGACGTTTCACTGAAACTAACTCCCTATGTTGTTATTTTTTAAAAGAGAATACCCTTATTGTAAAGTAACACCTTGATACTCAGTCCCTATGGAATGCTCAATTCTACGTCTTGAAGTGACTTGGGTATAATAGTGTTTGCCGTATTGCAGCTAATGTGGAACAATCATTAAAAATCGACTTACAAATGAGGCACTAAGGTGATTGATGCCGAAGGTTTTCGTGCCAATGTCGGAATTGTAATTTGCAATAATCAAGGACAAGTCTTTTGGGCTCGACGTTATGGTCAACATTCTTGGCAATTTCCGCAAGGAGGTGTCGACAGTGGTGAAACGCCAGAGCAGACCATGTTCCGTGAATTACACGAAGAAGTCGGCTTGCGTCCGGAAGATGTAGAAATTGTCGCAAGTTCAAAACATTGGTTACGTTATAAATTACCCAAGCGTTTGATACGCCGCGACTCAAGTCCGGTGTGTATTGGGCAAAAACAAAAATGGTTCTTACTGAAACTTCGCTGTAAAGACGAAGATGTAGACTTACTTAAAACACATCACCCTGAGTTTGATGATTGGCGCTGGGTGAGTTATTGGTACCCAGTTAGGCAAGTGGTGTCTTTTAAACGGGATGTTTATAGGCGAGTAATGAAAGAGTTTGCTCCATTTGCAATGCCATTTAACAAGCGTGAACAAACCAAAGACACGTGGCGTCATAAAAGGTAAAAATATAAAGGAGCAGTATTATGCTGGCTACACTCAGAGCTATTGCCGAATCTGTCTCGCATCAAGCGAGTTTAGAGAGTGCATTAGCATGTTTTGTCGAAATGGTGAAAGATGCCATGAATACCCAGTGCTGCTCCATTTATTTTGCTGATTACAGTCAAGATAACTTTGTACTAATGGCTACTCGTGGGCTCAACCCCAAAGCTGTTGGTAAGTTTAGAATTGGCTTCACAGAAGGTTTAGTTGGCCTAGTTGCGCAACGTGAAGAGCCTATTAATATTGCATTTGCTAAATCGCATCCTCGCTTTAAGCTCTCCCCAGAAGTAAACGAAGAAGGTTATAACGCATTTTTATCAGTGCCTGTTGTACACCAAAAAAAAGTGTTGGGCGTTATAGTGGTGCAGCAAAAAAGTGCGCGGTTATTTAGCCAAGATGAAGAATCGTTTTTAATTACTTTATCAGCTCAGCTAGCATCACAATTAGCGCATGCTGAAATTAAAGAAGTACTGCGACAAGATGAATTTTCTCACCAAACGTCGGTATTGAAAGGGGTCTCAGGCGCACCTGGGATTGCTATAGGGCATGCATTTGTTACTTTACCAAAGCTAGACTTTAAATCGATAGAAGTAAAAAAAGACGATAACAGCACAGAGCAACGTCGTTTATTTACCCAAGCGGTTGCGGCAACACGAAAAGAGTTTAATACGCTATCAATGACTTTAAGTGATTCAATTCCTAAAGAAGCACTGGCGGTATTTGATGTTTACCAGCAGTTACTTGATGCAAAAAGCTTAGGGCAAAATGTTGAAGCACAACTGCAAGAAGGTTGGTGTGCTAAAAGTGCGTTAAAAATCGTAATAGAACGACTAATAGCTCAATTTAATGCCATGCAAGACCCTTATATAAAAGAGCGAGCAGTTGACGTTAAAGATATTGGTTTACGGGTTTTACATCATTTAGTTAATACTGAGCATGCAGTAAAAAATTACCCTAAAAATACGGTGTTGATCGCAAACACACTTACGCCAGCAATGCTTGCTGAAGTTCCTAAAGGGCATTTAGCTGGGGTTGTCAGTGTTAATGGCGCAGCCAATAGCCATGCGTCAATTTTAACACGCGCAATGGGGATCCCAGCAATTTGGGGGATTGAAGATTTACCGCTGTTGCAGTTTGACGGCAAGTTGATGATTCTAGATGCTTACGCTGGGCGTTTATATATTTCTCCTTCGCAAATGCTGCAAGATGAATATCGCCAATTAAAGCACCAAGAAAATTTATTAAATGATAAGTTTGTAGCGGAACAAGAATGTGACGCGATCACTTTAGACGGCGAGCACATCAGTCTATTGCTTAATGCAGGGCTTGATCTTAATACCGAAAAAGCAAATACCAAAGTATGTGATGGTGTCGGGTTATATCGAACCGAGGCATGGTTTATGCAAAAAGGCCAGTTTCCATCACAAACGGAACAAGAAAACTGGTATAGAGAAGTGCTCGCCAGTTATCACCCTGAGCCAGTGGTCATGCGTACGCTTGATATAGGCGGTGACAAAGTACTCGATTACTTTGATATCATAGAAGAAAACCCATTTTTAGGCTGGCGGGGAATACGCGTAACGCTCGATCACCCAGAGCTATTTTTAGATCAACTCAAAGCGATGATCAAAGCCAATATAGGCTTAGGTAATTTAAAGATCATGCTGCCAATGATAAGCGGTATTGAAGAGGTAGATGAGTCTTTTGCATTGCTTGAGCAAGCTTACTTTGAGCTGGAAGAGCAGTTTCCAGAACACGTTATTGAACGCCCAGAAATAGGCCTAATGCTAGAAGTTCCCTCCAGTGTTTTTATGTTGCCCGAGTGGTCTAAAAAAGTAGATTTTTGTTCAGTAGGCAGTAATGATTTAACGCAATATTTACTCGCAGTCGATCGTTCTAATGCACGTGTGGCAGAGCTATTTAATCCTTATCACCCCGCCGTTTTAAGAGTGCTACAAAAAGTGGCGACAGAATGCCAACAATACGAACTCCCATTTAGTTTGTGTGGTGAATTAGGTGGTGAACCTGAGGGGGCAATCCTACTGATTGCAATGGGTTATCGTCGTTTAAGTATGAATAGCTCCTCATTGAGTAAAGTGAAGTGGGTTTTAAGGCGTTTAAAGGTAAGTGATATGGAAATATTACTTGCTGAATGTTTAGCGCAGTCAACAGCTAAACAGGTACTAAGGCTAACACGCAGCTTTATGATTGAGCATAATCTGGGGGAATTGTTTTATACCCCTAAAAACCGCTAATATCCCGTGTCATTTTTTGCTGTGAACATGCAATATAATCTATTAGTATATGTATATAACAAATTTATATTTAAGAGTGTACTATGCAGGATTTAGCCATACTGATTATCAGCTGTGCAATATTAGGTAGCATTGTAGGGTTTTTAGCTGGGTTGCTCGGAATTGGTGGCGGGTTAATCATTGTGCCTGTTTTAAGCCTTTTACTTGTTAAATTTAATGTGGCATCGGTTGATCATGTGTTAGTAATCGCAATCGCGACATCCTTAGCCTCTATTTTATTTACTTCGACATCTTCCGCATTAGCGCATCATAAAAATAATAATGTTCCGTGGAATATTGCACCTTGGGTTATGTCAGGTGTAGGGCTAGGCGCATTGATCAGTGGTTTTGCCGCAAGCTATATCCCAGAGCAACTACTGCGCTTAGTGTTTGCAACCAGCGTGGTATTTATAGCAGCGCGTATGGTGCTATCTACTCGTAGTAAAACACAGAGTGAAAAGCCCATGCCAAGCGGTCCTGTTATTGGCTCGTTAAGTGCTATAATGGGCGGACTATCAGGATTAATAGGGATTGGCGGAGGAGCACTTATTGTTCCGTTACTTAATTATTTTTCAGTTGATATTAAAAAAGCAATTGGCTGCGCCGCCGCGTGTGGTATCGTCATAGCCCTATTTGGCTCAGTTGGGTATGTGTCTGCTGGGTGGCAAGTAACCGATTTAGAACATGGTTTTGCAGGTTTTGTTTATTTACCCGCATTATTAGGTATAGTTATTACGTCGTGGTTTATGGCACCAATTGGTGCAAAAGCGACACATTATTTACCCGTTGCAACGATTAAAAAAGCGTTCGCAGTATTATTAGTCATCATCGCACTTCAAATGGTTTTTAGTTAAGGTTTAATTTTTATGGCTCTTGAGTTTCCACAAATCGATCCGATCATTTTCACAGTCGGCCCGTTAAGCGTACGTTGGTACGGTTTAATGTATTTAATAGGTTTTGCTTTTGCAATGTGGTGGGCAAATCGCCAAGCTGCAAAACCAAACTCAGGTTGGACAAAAGAGGAGGTCGGCGACCTACTTTTTTATGGCATGTTAGGGGTTATTCTTGGTGGTCGGATCGGGTATGTACTGTTTTACCAGTTTAGTTACTTTTTAGAAAACCCACTGTATTTATTTAGAATAGATCAGGGTGGCATGTCTTTTCATGGCGGTACATTAGGTGTGATCACCGCGATTTGTATTTTTGCTTGGAGCCGTAAAAAGCAGTTGCTAGAAGTGGGTGACTTTGTAGCGCCTTTAGTGCCTGTAGGCTTATTAGCTGGGCGCATAGGTAACTTTATTAATGGCGAACTCTGGGGACGTACAACCGATGTGCCATGGGCCATGGTGTTCCCAACGGGCGGGCCGCTTGCTCGTCATCCATCGCAGCTTTATGAAGCATTTTTTGAAGGCTTAGTACTATTTATTATTCTTTACCTATTTACTAAAAAGTCGCGCCCTGCGGGCAGTGTAGGAGGCTTATTTTTATTAGGTTACGGCGTATTCCGCTTTGGTATTGAATACTTTAGAGAGCCTGATGCGCACTTAGGTTTATTTGGTGGGTTTATCTCAATGGGGCAAATATTGTCATTGCCAATGGTCATCGGTGGCCTAGGTTTGATAATATGGGCGTATAAAAAGCCACAGCCAACTGTTGCTAGCAAAGCTTAGGGTCTTTGTGGATTAAAATTTGTTCAAGCTCGGGGCGGTTTAATCGCGACGCGAGGTTTGGAATCGAGTGAGCTAAGTTAAAACCGAGCAAAGCTTGTGCGTCCTGCCCACGCCCCTTACCTACATCTATGTAGGCAACAAAGAGTAAATCGGCCCGAGGCAGAACCCAAAGGGCAGCGCCTGTTTGCATTGATGCTGCGTTATTACCTATTTATGGGGAATAACCACACGACATAGACGCTGCCTTGCTTAAATACCAAACAGGCTGCTGAAAATTCAACCTTGAAAGGTCAACAGACCCTAATAAAAGAAGCGAAGAATGAAACAATATTTAGAGTTATGTCAGCGTATTGTTGACGAAGGTGTGTGGGTTGAAAATAAGCGCACAGGTACACGCTGTTTAACTGTGATTAATGCTGAACTTGAATACGACGTTGCGAATAATAAATTTCCAATGATCACAACGCGTAAAAGCTACTATAAAGCAGCAATAGCAGAGCTTTTAGGTTATTTACGTGGATATAGCAGTGCCGCTCAGTTTCGTGATATTGGGTGTATGACATGGGATGCCAATGCCAATGACAACCAAGCATGGCTAAACAATCCAAATCGCAAAGGTGATGACGACATGGGCCGCGTTTATGGCGTACAGGCCCGTGATTGGAAACGCCCTGACGGTACGCCACTAGATCAGCTTAAAAAAGTGATTGATAACCTTAAAAATGGCATTGATGATAGAGGTGAGATCGTTACCTTTTTCAACCCTGGTGAGTTTGATTTAGGCTGCCTTCGCCCATGTATGCACACGCATACATTCTCGTTGCTGGGTGATACCTTGTATTTAACCTCGTATCAGCGTAGCTGCGATGTACCACTTGGCCTAAACTTTAATCAAATACAATGTTTTGTATTACTCGCTTTAGTTGCACAAATTACTGGCCACAAAGCAGGTAAGGCCTATCATAAAATTGTTAATGCACACATTTATGAAAATCAACTCGAGTTGATGCGTGATGTGCAGCTTAAACGTGAACCGTTTGAATCACCCACATTAACTATTAACCCTGATATTAAATCACTTGAAGACATAGAAACATGGGTTACCCGTGATGACTTTGAAGTGCATGGCTACCAATGCCATGACGCAATTAAATACCCGTTTTCGGTTTAAACGACAAGCGAGTAGTTATTTATAAAAAGTGTCATTGGCACTTTTTATAAATCATCAGTTACATTATAAGCATCCTTTCCTTAACTAAAAATAACCTAATACCAATCGTGTTAAGTTACTGGCCATTTATAACGCAGTTCGCGCTTGATTTAACTCGCTAGAATGGTTAAATATTTAAATCGATTGGTATAAATTATAAGTAATAAGCCTATTGTCGGTTTGAGAGTATAAAGCACTTTTGTATTCTTAAATTAATGTGATAAAAATTTGCTAAGTCATTGTTTTTATTGGGTATTACTCATGTTAACGAGCTGAGTAGTGTAACAGCGGTGTTTAAAATTCATTATCAAGCGCTAAATTGAGTTACTAACTTAATCATATTTCTGGCTGACTATGCCAACTTCCCTCTATTGTTACGTTTTAAGCTTGTTTTTGCTGATAAATGGATGCGTCATAGCAACTTTATTATTATGTTCTTTTTTATCTGATAGTGATAATTGCTGTTTTTGCACCTCATGTATGGTTATTAACATTTCACTAATGTAAATTAGTGAAAAGGTATTGAAATACCTGTAATTAAAATTTTTAGCTGTTAAAAGGAGTAAACGCTTAGCAAAAAACCATGCAATTGAATGTCATGGAAATTGTATGTTCAACATACAGGAACTTTTATGCACAATACAACTCGTTGCTTTTCTTTTATCGGCCTTTTATGGGTTGGTTTATCAATATCAAGCTGTCATTACCAGCCAAAAAAAAACACTGATAATGCTCAACCAAAAATAAGTGCACCAACGAAGGTAACTCCAAAATTTAGTCGCAGTTATGCACCTTTTACTGAAATGAGTAATTTATCTTATTTATATATTCCAATAGATAGCGCTGAATATATACATAAAAATAAGGTCTTGGATGCTTTAATAGGGCCAGCGGCCTTAATGCTAGAAAAAAAAGAGCTTTTTGTACAAAAGCCAATCCAATGGCGATTTTCACTGCAAATCGCATCGGTTAATAAAAAATCTAACTTAATGACCACTTTAGCGTCGTTAAAAAGTAAAGCGCCAAACTTGTTTCAAGGCAGTGTAATTGCCAATGTTGAAACCGCGCTGGTTAAAAATACGAATGTCTATAGGCTTAAGTTTGGAGCCTACAAATACTATAAAAATGCACTCGCGGATTGCCAAACTTTTAAGCACTATCAAGTTGATTGCCTAGTTAGTAACTATACAAATAAACCCTTTGATTATCAGAGTAAATAATAAACGGTCTAGCCTTTATATAAATAGGCATAATAATTGCTTTGTATTTGTTATGTTTATAGAGGATGGCAATTATGCGCCTTTTATTATGTTTTTTATTGCTGAGCTTAACGGCCTGCAGCTTAACGCCAGAGAAGCCGCCAGCTCGTAGTACAGTAGCACCCAAGTCAGCAATGGCGCCGTTTACTGTTCATCAATATGTTGGTGATTTGAGCGCACAGCTAAGCCATATCAAAGGGCCTTTTAAAAGCTCTGCACGTATAGCGGTGACTAGCTTTTACTTTGCTGATGGGCTTGATTCAGAGCTTGCGCAAGGGCAGGGGGATGGCCTTAGCCAGCAAATACAAGAAAGCCTACTAACGCAATTTACGCAACTAGGCTACAACATCATTGAGTATCGCCTTGAGAATAACCTTAACTTATCGCCCATAGCAGATGGTATGTTAAGTCGCGATATAACCAAACTACGTAAACGTCAGAATATTGACTTTGTGATCACCGGCACGCTAACACGGCAACAACATGCCTATATTGTTAATGCCCGCATGGTCAATACACATGACAGCGCCGTTGTATCAGCAGCAAGTACCGAGATCCCTATTAACGTAATGTGGGGAGATGAAAAAATTCAGCAGCGCGATGGGTTTATCTATCGCAGCGAATACTAATTAGGAGCCCATCATGAAACGCTTAATATTAACTTTATGCTTGCCGCTGGGTTTTGGTTGTTCGCACATAATGAATGACAACGACACCACTGCAAAAAAAGGCCCCCCTCAATTAGCTAATCAAGAGCGCGGCGTTGCAGCGCCCGGCGATAGCAATGCCTTGTATCAAAACACAGCCGTTATGAACGACAACAGCCATATCAATGTACCAACACGTAAGAACATTAATCATTACGTGCGCGGTATAATGCAAGACATGGCTGAAAACCTACAATACGTGAACACCAAAACACCGTTGGCAGTATCCAGCTTTATATTTTTAGATGACGATTACAACGACGGCACATTACTAGGCAATCAGATTGCCGAAAGCTTTATGCACGAACTGCATAACTTTGGCGTGCCAGTTATTGACTTTAAAACCACCGACTATATGCGTGTTACTCCCAATGGCGACTTTGTATTTAGCCGTGATTACTTAGAGCTAAGCCAAGATCAAAACTTTAATTATGTATTAGCTGGCACCATGGTAAATCACCAAGGTGGAGTATTAATTAATGCGCGGATTATTGGTTTAACAAGCAAAGCAGTTGTAGGCTCAGCCCAAGGATTTATTCCGCAATCAGTCGTGGACGCACTCGATAGTAGCTACCGCACAGATGGTGTCATGCTAAAACAAGTGAATAAGTGAGGTTATAATGACAACACTCATCAAGCGTATAGCGTTTATTAGCTCAAGTGTAGCAATACTATTACTTGCAGGTTGTAACCTGTTTGACGGCTCAGCCAAAGCGCAGCCGACACAAAACGACCACTTAGATCAAAGGATCAGTCAAGCAGAGGAGAAAGAGGGCAAAGCGTACCAAGACTCAACGCAATTCACACCTCTTAAACACCATAAAACCTTGGTGAACTATGTAGAACAAATAGCCCTTGATTTGGTTGATACCATGCTCACTGATGAAGATATTTCAATCGGGGTCGCGTCGTTTGTAGATTTAGATGCACATTTAAACAACAGCAGCCAATTAGGCAACCAGTTGTCAGAGAGCTTTATTCACCAATTACAAAAATTTGGTTACGGTGTGGTGGACTTTAAAACCACTGACCATGTTTTAGTAAACAAACGTGGCGATTTTGTTTTTTCACGCGATATTGAAAAGCTAGCCCGCAGACACCTTGCCAGCCATGTACTGTCAGGAACATTAATCTACCGTGGTAACGGCGTTGAAGTAAACACCCGCATAATCGACGTAAACAGCAAGCGCGTGGTTGCCAGCAGCCAAAAAATTCTACCTTATTTTGTATTAAATAACGCAGATATAAACCTGCAACGAGCAAGCGTTAACTAACTTAATTAAAGAATCAATTTAACTGCTTGATTGTAAATGGGATAAACCGTTATAATTTCTTATCAGCTATCAGCTATCAGCTATCAGCTATCAGCTATCAGCTATCAGCTATCAGCTATCAGCTATCAGCTATCAGCTATCAGCTATCAGCTATCAGCTATCAGCTATCAGCTATCAGCTATCAGCTATCAGCTATCAGCTATCAGCTATCAGCAGCGCAAAGCTAGAATGTGGCCTCTTAGTTAAATGGATATAACGGCCCCCTCCTAAGGGGCAGTTGCAGGTTCGATTCCTGCAGGGGCTACCAATTAAATCAATGGCTTACAATTTTAATTTCTGCTTTTCTATTTTCTGTGTAGCACATATGTAGCATCAAAATAACCCGTTTCTCTCTGTTCCTACAGCATTCTTTCCATGAAATGTTTCCACAGTGAAATTTTCATCATTTATAGCTGGGATATCTATATTTTCTATAATTATAAATTGAGCTATGTTTGAAAGCTTACTTAAATAGTCCAAAAAGTGAAAACTGAGTTTTGTATTTGCAATGATTTTTTCATCATTGTCTAGCTCTCCATGCTTACTATCCTTTGGATCTCTATAAGTCACTAGAGGGGAATCTAACACTAATACTTTTGGATGGAATAGCTTTTTTCTTGAACAATATATAAGTAACGTTATTTTAAATACGGAATGCAGGATCGCTCTCACTCCTTTGCCATTGAGTCTTCTATGTTTCCCATCGATGACAACATCAAAATCTTTGTAATCAAAAGTAACTAATTTATTACCAGGAAACTTAATTTCATCTAAGACTTCTGAATAAATTTCACAAAAGCTATTAATAGCCTCCTCTGTTGGCAAAAAGTCTTCACTTTTATATCTTTTTGGTGGCTTTTCACCGTCGGCCTCTTGAAGCTTAAGCTTTAGGTTGTGAATTTTTTCCAATAGGCTAATCTCTCTTAGAATAGCTTCTCTTTTTTCAGTTTGTTCAGAGTTTAAAATTTCATTACTTTCTAAAAATGGAGTCTTTAGATTAATTTCTTCTTCTATAAAACGTAGCTTATTTTTAAGTTCTTCATTTTGAATTTCGATATTAATTAGCTGCTTTTCAAGTTTTTCTTTTGTTTCTAATAAGCCTTTCCTATTAGATTTTATTTTTTGTATTTCAGCTAAAGATGCAATCCTAAGTATCTCTAATTGTTCTAAATCGTCACAAATATTGTCAGATTTTTGTCCACATGTACCGCAATACCCATTGTGATTACTTGATAGTAAAAATGCGGCTTCTTCTTGGGACTCTAACCTTTTAATATCTGATTCATAAATATCTCTAAGTGATTTAAAGTTTGATAGATTACTTTTAATATCGTTAATTCTTAGATGGTTGGTTGCTATTTCTTTAGAGATATCTTTTTTGTTTATTAAAAGTAAAGCGATGGTTTGTCGTGAATTATTTAGTTTTTGTTTAATAGTATCTTGGATAAGTTTATTTTTTTCTAAACTTTCTTTTAACGTTTGAAGAGAGTCATTTTTAAACGTAACTTCCGACTTATAATCATCTATTAACTCATTAAGTAAATCAGTTCTTCCGCTTTTTTTACTATTAAAAATTTCTGGGGTAATTAATTCATCAAGAGAACTATTATCATTCCCAGTAAGTAAATAAGTAAATAACGCTCTGTTTGTTGTTTTTTCATCTCTGATACCACTCTCAATTGGAGAGTGCTTACTTATTATTTTATCTTCTTCGGAAATATAAATATTTGAGAGTAACCTTATAGTTAGTTTTGCTTTTTTAGCTGAAAGGTTTTTAACTAGCTCAACGTCTTCTTGGTGCCATTCTTTCATAAGGAAAGTACTGAAGCTTTGCTCTCCTTTCTTTAAACTACCAATCTTAAGACTTGAAAATACTTTGAAGGATTTTATTTGATCAATATGGCCTCTGAAAACGTCAACTACTTTCGAATTGAAGCCCCTTAAAAAGGTGTAATCTTCTGAATTTAAAGTAACTTTAAGTAATATTTCTGTATACTGCTTACTTTCATCTATCTGATCTATTGATTCTTTACCTAGCATATACTCTAAAGATTCAACTAAAAATGATTTACCTGTATTTGATGCACCATTTATAATTTTTACGTTCTTATTAAAGTTTACTCCTCTAGGCTTTACATTGTTTCCTAAAAAATAAATTGAGTGGAGGTGCATTTTTGAATCCGTTTTAATCATTAGAAGGCCTAATCCTTGAAAAGAACATTTAAATTAGCTTTTTTTAAGAATGCTATGTTATTTGCGCACCAAATAGAATTATCTTTTAACTTAGCGCTGTATTCAGATTTCATTAGTTTGAGAAATGGTTCAACTTCTTCAGTTGCAGAATAAAAGATACCGCCTTTTCTGCATTTGGATTGAATCATACCAAACTTTTTCATTAGGGCTATACCTTCTCTTACTAAGCTTCTTCTTACAGCAAGCTCTCCCTTTCGGTTGGGTAGTTGTGGATGAAGACTATCTGGGCCTTCAAAATCACCTGAATAAATTAAAATATAATCAAACTTCAGCAAATCTTCGAAACCCATTGATTCAGGGTATATAGCATTTAGTAAAGATATGCTCCTAAGGCCAGCTTCAACATCTGTATTAAAAATTTTCACTTTATCCATTTAAACTTCCCTCCATTTACGAAGTGATGACAATATCCTTGTTTAACCATAACGCTGGCGTTAGCTGATAACTTTCCTGTAGGCTCTATATTTGCTGCTTGACTCAATACTGAACACATACGCTGATACCCATTATCGTACTCATTCATTAAAGAGGGGTGAACTCCCATAAACACTTGTTTTTCTAATTGTTCTGTATATTTTTGGAATGTATTATCTCTGTATAAATGTTTAAATGCATCAGCACTGAAAAACCGTTCTCTTTGCATATCAAAGTCGATTTCAAAACTAGAATGACCTTTTATGTCTTTATAAGTAGGGTAAACATTCTTATCTTTATCACTATACGCAGCTAGTATTTCTTTTATATAGTTAGATTCATGGCTTTGAATTTCATCGGGAACATCTGTTTCGAGTGTCCCCTGAGGTAATTCTCCCCCAAACCAGTTAACAAGGACTGGTCGAAAGGTTTGGTCACTTACAATAGTATCTAAATCAATAATTTGTATTGACGAAAAATTGAAATTTTCAATATGTTCGATCAATTCAGGTGTCAGTTCAACAGGGAAAGAGCTTGTGATTTTTTCTCTACAATAATTATCCCATTCATCTAAAAGTATTTTTTTAAAACTCGAAGGATTGTAGATATATTTTTCCAGATTTCTATTAACCCCTTTTGGAGCAACAAAATAGTAGTTCTCTGGGAGTATGAAGTTACCTTGATGTGAGAAGTAGATGATTTTTCCGATTTCAAGTATTGAAGTTGCTGTTGGAAGTGATTTGTTGTATTGCTTACACTGATAGTTATCCCACCTACTTTCATGTTTTTGTTCAGT
The DNA here is from genome assembly GCF_001298125.1 of Pseudoalteromonas porphyrae. Taxonomy (NCBI): domain Bacteria; kingdom Pseudomonadati; phylum Pseudomonadota; class Gammaproteobacteria; order Alteromonadales; family Pseudoalteromonadaceae; genus Pseudoalteromonas; species Pseudoalteromonas porphyrae. The sequence continues at coordinate 236,930 of NZ_LHPH01000007.1, forward strand.
GCTAAAACCGACAACATCCCTGCCCATATCTCCTGCACCTGCAAAGCGTTTAACAGATTTATACTTATTAGTTTGTTTATCAACCCACTCTCTTACCAACTTTTCTAACCCTACATCGTTAAGAGCAAGTATTTGCCTATTATAATCTATCATTTATTCCATTAACCCTTGCTACTATTAACCGTATGTTAATATAAGCATATTTAGCTATTCAGTACAGTTATTTACAGAACTCCAAGTAAGATCTTTTTTGCCATTTTGCCATTTTGGCAAATGGCGAGCTAAAAGTGATTTTTGAAGTTAGGGAAACAATATTGACACCCATCCTAAAGCATAGCAGGGCGTTGCATACGAGAAGGTAAACGCGGGTATATTGAAAGTACACATTTACCTTTACTAGAAAGAGTTAATATTTCCCCAGAAAAGAAACAAAGATGACACCCATTCTAAAGTTTGTATTACTCATATTTTTTACTAACTTTTAATTAGTGTGAAAAATAAACAGGGTGATATATGGCAATTGCAAGAAAACGTCAAATAAGTTTGGTTGATACAAAGTATTATCACTGTATGTCACGTTGCGTTCGTCGTGCTTTTTTGTGCGGGGAAGACCGTTTTACAGGCCAGTCTTTTGAGCATCGCAGAGGCTGGGTTGAAGATAAGTTACTCGCATTAGCGAAGGTATTTTGCATTGATGTATGTGCTTATGCTGTTATGAGCAACCACACGCACCTAGTGTTGTATGTTGATGATAAAAAAGCGAATCGGCTGAATGATAAAGCGATTGTTATTCGCTGGAGTAAACAACGTTGACACCCATCGTAAAGTTATTGAACCAAAATAGGAACTCAGCTATGGTTGAAGCATTAATAAAAATATATTAAATACGAGTTATTCTACAGGCTTGTTAGGCATACAAGGAGAGTTCAGTGAAAAAATTAACTTTAGTATTTATATCCCTTATTTTATCTTTTTCAAGTTTTGCAAATGACAAGTTCACGGCAGATCAATTAATCGAGAAAGCAAAGGCATTTGTATCAGCCAAAAATGCTCGCCAACAACCAAATACAACCACTAAAGAAATAGATCATTATATATCGCTATTATCTGATAACTTCATCGATGAACATGTTAAATTCAAGTTCACGTATACTGATAAATCGAAACTCCGTTCAGATATGGTTGGTAAACTAAAAGATGAAGTTATAAATAGCAATATTGAGATAAACGAAATTATGGTAGGGGCTAATGTTGTTTTTATAAAAATGACTGAAAGGGGGAAAGTTAAGCCTGCGCATTTAGATAAAACCATTGAATATAGTAAAACTAATATTGTTTCATTAGAGTTTAACGAATCAGGTTTAGTAAAGCATATCCGCCGACACCACGGTTAATGTATGCCTAAAAAGAAACAACGTTGATGACACCCATCCTAATGTTTAACAGGGCGCTGTATACGAGAAGGTAAGCGTGGGTATATTGAAAGTACACACTTACTCTTATTAGAAAGAGTAAATATCTCCCCAGAAAACTGGTTAAAACTGACCACGCAATTTACGCGTGCGTATTTCATGGCGCAGTAGGCAGGCCAACATCACACACCAGCTATAGCGAAAACTTAAATAGAAAACGGCGCAGTAACCTTAGCAACTGCGAAAAGCTACTGGCGTAATTTTTAGCATAATTAAAACGTCGACTATTGCCTTAAGGCAAAAAAATTTATGTCTGTAATTTAGGGGGCTGCGCTTATGAACTGAGCTAAGGAGGACGAAATCGTGATTATGTTGGAAATGTACACTTACTGCTGATTTCAATCGATGCGCTTGCTTTTTTGCTTTCGGTAAATAATTAAGATGGGTGTCAAATTAAATTCATCATCAAATTAAATTCATCAGCCTCAGGTGTTTGCTTACTACATATTCACTGTAGTAGAGCGGGAGGACAATATATTCCTTTTCCAGTGATGATGAGCCTTGCGTGCCTGTGAGTTTAATTGTTTTGATTGGCTGGCATTTATTTATGTACGATTGCAGTGATTTTGCTTTGGTGCGTTTACCACTTTTTACTTCGATAGGCAGTATGTTGCCTTCGTCATCAGAGAGCACAAATTCGATCTCCGCTCTTGCATCACCCCATGAATATGTTGGGTCAATGCCTTGTGCAGCAAGTTCCTGTTGTACAAAGTTTTCGGCCACAAAGCCTTTGTATTCATAGCCTTGTTGTTTTATTTCTTTATACCCAATGTTTAGCATATGATTTAATAAGCCCACATCAAAAAGAAATAATTTAACGATGTTGTCTTTTTTATATGCTGCTAATGGGCTTTTAGGTGTGCTATCAATAGGGTGGTTTTTGAGTATCAAGCGGCACTTGTTTAACCAAGAAATAGCGCTTTCAAAATCACCATAGCGAGATTTTTTATCGTGCACTCCTTTAAATTTAAAGCGATTAACCGATTCATCCATAACTGAAGATAACTGTGCTGGAACATTGTTAAATACAGCTTCGATTAAACCTGCATCTACTTTTCCTGAGTATTTTCCGAAGTCTCGTTGATACCCCAGTACTAAATTTTTATGAATATCTGTTACAGCTTGAACGCGGTCAATGATACTGTGAGCAGATAAATCAAACCATGTATTTACAGCTTCTGGCATACCACCAGTAAAGTAATAATCAGTGAGTTTTGAAAATAATTTACTATGTGCTGCACTTGAGTTTGTTTGCGCTGCAAATGCCTTAATTAGAGCGGTTTCTTTTGAGGCGATCAGGAATTCACGAAATGTGAGAGGGCGTAGATTATGCTGTTCCACCTTACCAACCGGGAAGGAGTTTAATAAACCGATATTAGAACCACTGGCAGCAATGTGCATATGCGGCGCTTGTTCAGCAAAGTATTTGAGGGATGTGACTGCTTTAGGGCATTCGCCTATTTCATCAAGGATCAGTAGATCTGTATTAGGGTCAAACGTTTTTCCTGTAAGTAGCTCAATATTAGATAGTACGTTATCGGGCGATAACGAATCAGCGAATGCTTCGCTCATTTGTGGGGATTCTAAAAAATCGATTCGAATCACGTTTGCAAAGGTACTGCCTAATAGAGTTTGTAATAAATAAGTTTTACCTGTTTGGCGAGCGCCATCAATTAATAATGGTTTTCGTGTAGGTTTAGATTTCCAACCTAGTAACTTTTCTAAAATTAATCGTTGCATGGCAGGTCTCGCATTACTCATTAGATGATCAATTACACTTTATTGCGCGAACAAATGCAAGTTTTTACACTTTTATGCGCGAATAAATGATGTTTCCCACGTTTTTATGCGCGAATAAATGTGGTTGTGTTGTATGAATTAAATTTACTGCCATTTTAAACGGTGATGTTTTACCTTGTTGTACAGTCGCTTTTGAGGGATCGCGAAGATATTAAATAAAAATGACACTCATCATAAAGTTTGTATTTTCATATTTTTACTAACGTTTAATTTGTGTGAAAAATATATAGGGTGATGCATGGCAACACAGCAGCTATAGCGAAAACTTACACATAAACTGCGCAGCAACCTTAGCAACTGCGAACTTAAATTGAAAAGTTTATTTTGTTGAACTTTTATTAATTGTTTTAAATAGTACAAAGGAGGCCTAGGCCTCCTCTAGTAACCTACCCCCTAATTCCCCGGGCCACATTCCATACATTGGTTGATAATGTCTGGGCCAAATTTAAGTTTGGCATTTAAATCACGCAGGGCGGTACGTAGGCCTTCTTCAATTACTGGGTGATAAAATGGCATGTCGAGCATTTGCGGCACGGTCATTTTGTTTTGTACAGCCCATGCCAGTAAGTGGGCGATATGCTCGGCTTGTGGACCGATAAACTCAGCACCTAAAAACAAGCCAGTGCCTTGCTCTGCGTATAAACGCATGTGGCCTTTGTTCTTTAGCATTACGCGGCTTCGGCCTTGGTTTTCAAAGCTGACTTCACCAATTTCAAAACAACCGCACTCACCAAAGCGGGCGGTTATTTGCTTGTAGCTTTCACCCACCATGGCAATTTGTGGGTCGCTAAATACTGCGGCAATAGGTGCACGGCGCAGGCCGGATTGTACATTAGGGAATCGTCCTGCATTTTGCCCTGCGATAGTACCTTGATCGCTGGCTTCATGTAATAGAGGGATCATGTTACTGGCATCCCCTGCGATAAATATGTTTGAATCGCCACATTGCATGGTGTATTTATTGGCAAGCGGCACGCCGCGTTCATCAAGCTCAATACCTGTGTTTTCAAGGCCTAGTTTATCGGTATTTGGCACGCGACCTGTGGCTGCTAGCACATAATCAAATTGCTCTGTTTGTTTTTCACCGTTTTTGTCTACATAGGTAAGTTGTGCTTTATCACCAACGTGTTTCATATCAGAGACATTGGAATCGGTATCAACATAAAACTCTTCCGCGAATACGGTATTTGCGTAATCTTTAATAACTGGATCAGTCACTGGGCCAATCGCGCCACCTACACCAAATAGTTTAACGTTAACGCCTAAACGGTGTAAAGCTTGCCCTATTTCAAGGCCAATAACGCCGGGGCCAAATACGGCAACTGATTCAGGTAGATCCTGCCAATCGAACACGTCGTCGTTAATAATGAGTCTGTCGCCAAAGTTATTAAATACGCCTGGGTATGCAGGTCGCGAACCGGTGGCAATAACAAAACGTTTGGCTGTAATAATTGTGTGGTCGTCAATTTGCACACGATTTGTATCTAAAAACTTAGCATAACCACGAATTTTATCATCAGCGGGTATTTCATCTACGGCTTCTACTACAAATCCTGCAAAACGGTCACGTTCGCTGCGCACTCGTGCCATGACTTCTTTACCGTTAATAGTAGGCTTTGAGCTATGCACACCAAACGCAGGTGCCGCTTCAATAGCGTGTGCGGCTTCTGCTGCGGCAATTAATAACTTACTCGGCATACAACCAACACGCGCACAGGTTGTACCGTATGGGCCTGCTTCAATCATTAATACGTTAGCTGTGTGTTGTTTTGCGTTGCGGTATGCGCTTAAGCCTGCGGTGCCAGCACCAATTACAACAACGTCGGTTTGCAGTTCTTTCATAGTGGTATCCTGTTTGCGAATATTTGGCAAAAAAAAGGGGCTGTTAGCCCCTAATATTAATTATGCGAGGGGTGTTAAATATTAAGCAAAATATTTTTCTAAATCGTCAGAGCCACCAATGTGCTTTCCGCCGATAAATACTTGTGGCACAGTTTCACGGCCAGAGATTGCTTTAAGGCTCGTTAGTGATGCGCCTGCACCCATAATGATCTCTTCATACACAAGACCTTTCTCAGTCAATAATGCTTTCGCTTTTTTACAAAATGGGCAGCCAGGTTTAGTAAATAAGCTTACTGCTTGAGGCTTAACTTGCTCTGGGTTGATGTACTCAAGCATTGTGTCTGCGTCTGATACTTCAAACGGGTCACCTGGTAAATCTGGTTCGATAAACATTTTGTCAATCACGCCATCTTTAACCAGCATTGAATAGCGCCAGCTACGTTTGCCAAAACCTATCTCGCTTTTATCAACTAACATGCCCATGCCGTCAGTGAATTCGCCGTTACCGTCAGGTAATACAGTGATGTTTTGTGCTTCTTGGTCAGCGGACCATGCGTTCATTACAAAGGTGTCGTTTACTGATAAACATACAATTTCATCTACGCCATTTTGTTTAAGCACACCCGCTAACTCGTTATAGCGTGGTAAGTGTGTAGATGAACACGTTGGTGTAAATGCACCCGGTAGTGAAAACACAACAACTGTTTTACCTTTAAAAATTTCATCAGTAGTCACTGATTTCCACTCGTCGTTTTGACGCGTTGCGAATGTAACTTGTGGGATTGTTTGACCTTCAATATTCTTTAACATGTTTTTTGTTCCTCTTGATTTGTTGATAGCCATTATGCGTGTAAATTAACAATAGTTCCAATCGTTTGTTTGTATTATAGTGATAGGTAATACCGATTAGTAGTGAGTTTGCAATGAATTTAAAAGACTTAGAATATGTAAAAGCTGTTGCGCACTTTAAGCATTTTCGTAAAGCAGCCGATGCCTGTTATGTCAGTCAACCCACCCTGAGTGGTCAAATAAAAAAATTAGAACACGAGCTAGGAGTCACACTATTTGACCGCTCTACCAAGCACGTTACTTTAACCACGCAGGGTGAACGTTTGTTAACGCAGATCAAAGTGATCTTAGAGCAAACCCAAATATTAAAAGAGCTAGCGGCCACCTCATCGGCGCCACTACAAGGTAAAGTAAGAATAGGCATTATTCCAACAATTGCACCGTATTTATTACCTACTTTACTCACATCGATGAAAGAAGCGTTTGCGCAGAGTCAATTTGCCTTTGTTGAAATGCAAACCGCCACATTATTAAATGCGCTTGATAACGGCGAACTCGACATCGCTATACTAGCAGATGTGCCTGAACTTAAACTTTATCATACAGTTAATTTATACAAAGAAGATTTTTTAGTGGCAATGTCTGAGCAAAATACATTAGCACAGCGCGATAAAATTGCCTTAGACGAACTACGCTCATGTAGCTTATTAATGCTTAGCGATGGGCACTGCTTTAAAGATCAAGCGCAGCAGTTTTGTTTTGCCGCAGGGGTCGATGTCTCAAATGAATATTTAGGGAACAGCCTTGAGACATTACTTGCGCTAGTAGCTATGGATGATGGTGTAACGTTTGTGCCAAAGCTGGCATGCGTTGAGCGCGCTGGCATTAGTTATTTACCGATATTTCCGCCTCAACAACGCAGCATTGTGCTTGCGAGTCGTAAACATTACCCCCATTTGGCAGGGGTAGATAAATTAGCTCTATGGCTCAGTGAACACCCAAGCCTTGGTCAACAATTGGTTAAGGCTCTACGTTAATACCCATTTTATTAAAACGTGATTATTCTAGTTTTTTGTTATGGTTTTTTATTTTTAGCCTAATTATTAAATACCTTTTTTGTTTGTTTATATAGGTTTTTTGAAACGGCTGGGTGATATTAATGTAAAGTTGTTTTTAAAGGCAGAGTTAAGCTCTGCTTTTTATTTTCATCATATGGAAGTGATTATAATAAAGCGAATATTCATATTTTCTCACCGTTAATCTCACTCCTTCCTCTTTTGAAAAAAAACGTCACTTTTGGTAGTCACAGCAGCTTCAAGAGTAAATGCTATAGATTCTTTAATTGCACAATTGTCGCGCAGTCAGGTAAAAAGGTTGAGTCTAATTAGCGCTAAATAATTATTAAAATAGAAGGTTAATAGTGTGAAAAATTTAGTAATGACCATGAGTAGTGTAGTGCTTGCGTGTTTTTTGACATCAGGCTGTGATTTTTTATTTGATAAAGCGCATGGTTATCGTGGGCCTATTGTTGTGACGATTGAAACAGAAGATGGCTCAGTGCCAGAATTTCCTTTTTTGATAAAGTCGGCCTATTCAGAGTCGTGTGGCCACAGTAGTTGTGGTATTGAATTTGGTTATAAATATTTTAAAGCTGCCTATGCTAATGAGCCAATTACCTTCCCACGCGAGCGTTTGGATTTATTACAGCCCAATGCCTATGCATCGATTGAGTTTACGGTTACCCATCCTAATTATCACCAAGGCGGATTTCCGCGAGGCTTTGGGCCCACCGATGCTGATGACCCCATACATATCACGTTTACCGTTAAGCCGTTTGCTGAACAAATGAATAAAGTAGCTGGGTGGGCGACTGGCCCTAAACAAGACATGCAAAACTTTACACCTGATAGCAGGGAATATAAAAAAGCAGACATTCGGTATCGCCAAGCGCGCTTTAATTTAGGAAATACGATCACAAGGCACATTACGGTGATAAAAACTTTTTACTTACCTCATTTTTCAAAACGTATGCAACAACGGGTGATTGAAAAGTATCAACCGATTTTTCGAGCCTGGTATTACGGTGTACCCGAAACAGATTGTTGGAACAAAATGACTTGCCAAGAACATATTTTAAAGCCAAGGGAAGCTGAATATGAAGGATTATAAGCGTAAAACTGCACTTTTTTTTGGGGCGGTAATGGTATTTAATTGTGCTGCGCACGATACCAATACCAACCTCGATAATTGACTAAGGCTCTAAGTTAATTAACTGTACTACATCATTAATTTGAATGTTGGGTAAAGGTTGCTGATTCACACTGACCGCAACTGCGCTTTGCTGGTATACCTGATTTACTTGTACTGTGTTTAATGTCGTGATCAGGTGTGGCATTTTATTACCCGCAGCGTCTGTTAAATAGTTATGGTGGGCAATACTTAATAACTGGCCTTTTTCTAGGCCGTGCGCTTTCCCTAAATTAATAATTAATTTATCGTTTTCAATATGTAAAATCTTACCTTGTGTTTCAAGGCACGCCATTGCTGCTTGTAAGTCGTAACTCGCTGTTTGGTTTATTTCTTCGATGCTTTTACCATAATCAGAGCCCCAAAATTTTTCGCTAAATACATCAATAATCTCGGTTTTTTCAAAAGGCCAAATAGCTTGGCTACGATAGCTTTTTTGCCATAATCGCTCATAGGTGGTGCCATCAAATAGTGCAAAGTCGACCTTGTATGAACGTTGGTATGTTTCATCTTGCCAAAAGGCATAGTCGCTATTAAGTTTGTCGCTATTTGAAATGTCGACCATTTGGCTTAATAACACGTATTGCGAATTGCTGCGCATAGCAATTTCTTCTAATAGGGCGTTACTGTAATCGTATTGCTGATTAAAAAACTCACCAACGCGAATAGGAAAATTAAAGTAGGCGGTGGGCTTAGCGTTCATGGCCGACTTATTTAAAGTCTTATAGAGAGATTCGCTGGTGGCTTTGTCAATGTCAAAAATTTGACCCATCATTGCTTGTTCACGATTGACTAATTGGGTCTGAGTGATCGCAACAAATTTATTAAATTGGCTTGCCGGGCAGTGCTCTTGTTGTGGGAAAATATCTAAACGCAACGTAATCGCGAGCTGGTCAGATCTTCGGTCTTCGCTGATCATCTCTATTTTTTGAATTTCACCGTGGCTTTTTATTTTTAACTGATCTTGCATTAGCACGCCGTCAACTAAGGTTTGCATTGACGTAACGCGTGCACCAGAGAACACTAATGCCTGCGTGATCGCATCTTTTATAGCCGCTGACTTAGCGCCGCTAATATCGTTATTTTTAATACTGGCGTGGCCGGTTGATTCGTACCATTGCGCAAATGCATTTACAGAGAAAAAGCTAATGCTTAGCCAGCTAGTGATGATCACTATAATTGATAACACGCGTTTCATTTTCCTAACCCCATACCTACATTTGCTATTATGAATAACAGAGCAAGGACTGTACCAGTTGTTTAATTATAGGCTTTTAAAACAGAATTACACACTAACCTTGGCATTAATTGTGCATTAATTTGACGATTATGACTCTTTAAAAGCGTGAAAATGCCATGCGTACTGTAATTTTGTTTTGTACTTTAGCAAGCCTGAGCTTAGCTGGCTGTAGTAGTATTTTTGATAAACATGTGGAATATAAGTATGTAGAGCCAGATAACTACCCAATATTAAAAGCAATAGGGTATGCCCCCATAAGCGCTCAACAGGGGGAAAACCAGTCACAACGTTCACTCATGGCAATTAAAGCATCTAAGCTTGAAGCTTACCGTGAGCTTGCTGAGCAAGTGTATGGGCAAAAAATTACCGCTGGTACAACAGTGCAAGGCAGTATTGCGCAAAATGATCGGCTACAAAGTCAAGTTCAAGGGGTGATTAAAGGCGCGCAGGTCGTTAAAACATATGCTGTTGGCGACACCTACGCTACAGAGTTGCATCTTGATATGAAGCGGGTACATGATTTATATATTGGTGAAATTAAGCCAAGAGAAGTTAAAAAAGTAACGTATTACTAAGAGTTTGTTATGCAATGCCCGAGGCGCTATATTTTTATTGATATGTGCTAAGTATGACTTTTTTAAAAGAAATGACAGGCCGCTTTCATTAAAATTTGGATGCAGTAGGGAATGCTTAATATAATCTTAAGTGTTGGTTACGAAGAAGCTTATGCTTTTAGATTTCTAACTAATTCATTATTACCATGAACAGCACTGCCGCCTTGGTCATAAGTCATAGATGTTGGCGCGCCAATTAATATATCTTTCAATTGTCTAACTGTTAAATTTGCTTGATGAGCAGCATGAGCATTAACGTCGTTTTTTTTCTTACAAAACTCTAGTTGCTTTCGGACATTATGAATAAGTTCAGGGAGTTCAGCTGATTGCTCATCATTAGTCGTCATTAAGGTTTTTAGTTCTTTATCGAGCGTTTGAATTTTACTTAAAAAACTAAGCTTCTGTTGGGCAAGATCTTTTAATCCTTCACCACGGCGAGATGCAATGGCTGTTAATTCATCATCTAAAATACTGGCCAATGAGGTTAAGCAATTTAACTGCATTGTGAGCTTAGAGCATATTAAAGAATTATGATCAGCCATACACATCAAACTCAAATGAAGCTATGCTTTTTGCTAACTTTTCAGTATCAACTTGATATTTACCTTCGCTGATTGCTTTTTTCAGCTCTTCAACTTTTTTACTATCAAAGCCAGATGACTGCTGTGTTTTTTCTTGCAGTGATTTAAGCTGCTGAGCTTGAGGTGTTAAGCTAACAGAGTCAGTTGCAGCTTTAGGAGCCGCCGTTTGCACTGCTGTTTGTGAACTATTATTTTGTAAATCAACTTTTTGCTGTTTAGCATTGGCCAACACATTAGCCTGTTGTTGACCTTTATTTACTTGGCTTACCATGATTTTAACCTATACATTACCCAACTGATGCCTAGTTATCGGCATATATGTTAGTTACTTTAGCATAAATATGGAAATTTAAATATTTACCTGCACAGACTCTACACCGTCAACACGGGCATTTAAAATTTTCCCTGATTTTTTATTCTTAACTTTTATCTGCTCTCCTAAAGTACCATCTTCAAGGGCTAAACCTGAAGCTTTAATTTTTAACCCTCGGATCACAGCAAAAATAGTGACGTTGTCGCCTTTGCAAACCATACATATTTGGTTCATAGAAATAGGAAAACCACTGCGTATATTTCGTTTACTACGACTGCCAATCAGTAACTGTGTGTCTTGGAGATGCTGAACTCTAACAAAATGTTTAGGCTTCATAATTAAACTTAAATGATGATCTTGAATAACTTCGCCTCTGGCGAGGTTTTCACTGGCGACCACTACTGCAGAAAGCTCAACGACACGTACGTGAACATATTGGCTCCAGCTATTCGTATCATCACATTTAACTTGAACTGTGACCTGACGATTAAAGGGCGGTTCTGTAGGAATCGTTAGCATAGGTTGACTTTGACAACTGCGATCAGGGATTCTGCTATCCAAGGTGAGTGCGTTAAGTTGGCGAGTTTCTGGGTGCGAAGGGCCTAACTGATCAGCCACGTACGAAACCGCAAGTTCTTGTAATTCTTCCTTGCTGTAAGATTGAGCGTATAGAGGTGATACTAGAAATTGGCTAGCAAGAAAATAAAAAACACTGTATCTTCGGCTTTTTTTTAACAAACTCATAATGTTTCGACTATGCTTATTGTTGAAAACAGGGTATATATATTTAGCGTCAAAGAATAGACGCTCCCGCGATGTTATGTAGCTTTAAAGAAGGAAAGCAATTATTGTTCCGTTATTATTCGCTTTCTTTAGGAGATTGAAATGGCAGGCATTTTAGACTCAGTGAACCAACGTACTCAGTTGGTTGGGCAAAACCGCCTTGAATTATTATTATTCAAGCTAAGAGGGCGGCAGCGCTTTGGTATAAACGTGTTTAAAGTGAGAGAAGTACTACAATGCCCTCCTTTAACCAATATGCCAAAATCAAATGCGTATATTCGAGGTGTTGCACATATACGTGGGCAGACAATTTCTGTTATTGATTTATCTATGGCCGTTGGTGGCCCTGCAATCGAAAATATAAAAGATAGTTTTATCATCATTGCTGAATATAACCGCTCCGTTCAAGGGTTTTTAGTGGGTGGTGTTGAACGTATTGTTAATATGAATTGGGAAAAAATAATGCCGCCGCCATCTGGGGCTGGTCGATATTCATATTTAACGGCAGTGACCGAAATTGAAAATGAGTTGGTTGAAATTCTTGATGTAGAAAAAATCTTGAATGAAATTTGCCCTGTAAATACAGAAGTTAGCGCCGAAATCGCTAGTGATGGTGAAATTCAAAAAGACTTAGGTGAGCGTATCGTCTTTATTGCTGATGACTCAGCCGTTGCGCGTAACCAAGTAAAGCGTGCTCTGGAACCCTTAGGTGTTCAAACTGAACTCGCTAAAAATGGTAAAGAGGCATTAATTCGTCTTCGTGAAATTGCAGAACTTGATTGCAAACATGATATTACTGAACGTGTTGGTTTGTTGATTTCAGATGTAGAAATGCCTGAAATGGACGGCTATACTCTTACCGCTGAAATTAAAGCTGATCCAAAACTTGCGCCGTTACATGTTATTTTACATACATCGCTTAGTGGTGTGTTTAATCAAGCAATGATTGAAAAAGTCGGTGCTGATGACTTTATTGCAAAATTTAACCCAGATGAATTGGCAACAGCAGTAAAAAAATGGGTTCATTGTGACTAATTCTGATAGGTGGTGTTACTTTGGAAAATAAGCATTTAGAGCAAGGCGAGTATAATCAATTTCGTTCTTTTTTAGAGCAACAATGCGGCATTGTGTTAGGCGATAATAAGCTTTATTTAGTTAAAAGCAGACTTGCGCCTTTAATGGTGCGCTTTAAAGTTGAATCGCTTTCGCAATTGGTTAGTAAAACACTCAGCCCACATGAGCGTCAGTTACGCGCTGCAGTTGTTGATGCAATGACAACAAATGAAACACTTTGGTTCAGGGATCAATATCCTTTTGAGTTATTGCAATCTAAATTGTTTCCTGAGCATAAAGAGTTACGTAGGCCATTAAAAATATGGTCTGCGGCGAGCTCTTCTGGGCAGGAGCCTTACTCAATTGCAATGTCGGTTGCTGAATTTCAGGCTAAGCAGCCTGGTGTATTAAAAATGGGTGCTCAGATAATTGGTACTGATATTTCTAATACGATGCTAGATATGTGTAAACATGCAGAATATGATTCACTCGCTTTAGCTCGTGGTTTGTCAGTAGAGCGCCGTAAAAAGTTTTTTAAAGACAGCGGCAATGGCATGGCGCAGGTTGTTGATCCTATTAAAAAACTGGTTAGTTTTAGACACCTAAATTTATTAGACTCGTATGCGCTGATGGGGAAGTTTGATATTATTTTTTGCCGTAACGTATTGATTTATTTTTCACCTGAAGTGAAAGCAAAAATTATCGCCCAATTTGCTCAAGCGCTTAACCCTAAGGGCTTTTTGTTTTTAGGAGCGTCAGAGTCAATGTCGGGACTCAGTGATGAGTTTGATATGGTTAGGTGCAACCCTGGAATTATTTATCAAAAAAAATAACTAATTCACTTCTAGCTACTCCTAAAAAAACGGTGCCGTATAAGCACCGTTTTTCTTTATAATTAATAAGTTAATCCTTCCTTTATTGTGTTCATTAAACTGGCTCGTCTTTTGCATTAATCAACTTAAGTCAATTTTTTGGAGATGGTTATGGCTATCAGTTTTGATAAAGCATTTGGGGTGCATCCTCACGCAATGTTGATCCGTTCGCAGCGAGCAGAGTTATTAGCAACCAATATCGCTAATGCTGATACGCCAGGCTATAAAGCGAAAGATATCGATTTTGCGTCTGCACTTAAAACGGCAAAAAGCCACCAGCAAAGCGGCAACAGCATGGTAACAACCAACGCTAAACACATTGCCGGCGGCAGTCGTTATGTAGGTAATAGTGAAATGTTTCGCTCGCCAAATCAAACAGATACAGGTGATGGTAACTCAGTGGATATACAAGTGGAACGAAACTTGTATACAAAGAACTCATTAGAGTATCAGGCAAGCCTGCAGTTTATGAGCGGTAAAATTAAAGGCCTTAAAAAAGCCCTCGGTAGTCAAGGAGCCTAAGCATGAGTTTATATAACGTTTTCGATATTTCAGGTACAGGTATGAGTGCACAGAATGTACGCTTAAATACCACAGCCAGTAATATTTCTAATGCCAATACTATTAGCTCAAGCCAAGACAAGACTTATCGAGCACGCCACGCTGTGTTTGCTGCGGAGTTGAGTAAAGCATCGGAATCGCACGGCAACAAACAGGGGTCGTCTGTTGGCGTAAAAGTGTTAGGGATCGTGGAGAGTAATAAGCCACTGCAAATAGAATATAACCCGAACCATCCAAGTGCGGATGAAAATGGTTATATCTACAAACCTAATGTTAACGTTGTTGAAGAAATGGCTAATATGATTTCTGCCTCACGCTCTTATCAAACAAATGTGCAAGTTGCTGATGCAGCAAAGCAAATGTTAAGCAAAACACTGTTGCTTGGGCAGCGGTAATTGAGGAAAGGTTATGAGTAACGATATCAGCACAGCATCGTCAACCTATTTAGATTCGCTCAAGTGGCAAGATAAACAGGTAGCGAGCGAGCAAAAAAGCGATGAGTTAACGCAAGAAGATTTTTTCTCGCTGCTAACTCAACAGTTGTCATTTCAAGATCCTAGTAAGCCGGCCGACAATGATCAGATGATCGCACAGATGACCAGTTTTACTATGGCTGAAGGGATCTCGAATTTAAATAGCAACTTTCAGTCACTGGCAGCGTCAATGACATCGAATTCAGCATTACAAGCCTCAACTCTAGTGGGTAAGCAGGCGTTATTAGAGTCTGATAAGTTAGATTTGAATGACACAGGTGATGCTCGCGGGACTGCTGTTGCTGAAGGCCCCGTTGAAAGCTTGATGCTACGAATCGAAGATTCTTCAGGGCAGTTGGTACGTACCATTGATATGGGGGCTCAACCAGCGGGTGCTGTGCGTTTTGCATGGGATGGTAAAAATGCCGATGGGGAACGTTTACCTCCAGGTGAGTACAAAATTAAAGCAGAAGGGCAGCTTAATGGTGAGTTTACAAGTTTACCTGTTGCAACTTTTAAGAATATCGAAAGTGTGAATATTAATGGTGCTAATGGCATTATCGTTAACACAAAAGAAGGTGCGGTTAGGCTAACTGACGTTGCAGAAATCGCGTAGAAATTTTAATAATTAGTTAGCCTTCTTTCGGCTAAACATTGACAGATTAGAGGTGAATTATGAGCTTCAATATTGCATTAACTGGCATTGCAGCCGCACAAAAAGATTTGGATGTAACTGCAAATAATATTGCTAACGTAAATACGACCGGTTTTAAAGAGTCGCGCGCTGAATTTGCTGATGTGTATGCATCGTCAGTTTTTAGCTCGGGCAAAACAAAAAATGGTGATGGTGTACAAACCACCATGGTGGCGCAACAATTCCACCAAGGTTCACTTAAGTTTACTCAAAACTCATTAGATTTAGCAATCACGGGTGAAGGTTATTTTGCAATGAGTGAAGATATAGCATCGCAAGATTTTTCATATTCTCGTGCAGGTGCTTTTAAGCTCAATAAAGATAACTTTGTTGTTGATGCACGTGGTAATTACTTGCAAGGCTTCCCTGTTGACCCTTCTACAGGCAATACAACATCTGTAAGTTTAAGTACGACTTCACCGATTCAGATCCCTGATGCATCAGGAGCACCGCGTCATACGAGCAATATTTATAGCTCA
Organism: Pseudoalteromonas porphyrae; assembly: GCF_001298125.1. NCBI lineage: Bacteria > Pseudomonadati > Pseudomonadota > Gammaproteobacteria > Alteromonadales > Pseudoalteromonadaceae > Pseudoalteromonas > Pseudoalteromonas porphyrae. The sequence goes on from NZ_LHPH01000007.1 coordinate 252,743, forward strand.
ATGAATTTAGATTCGCGTTCAGATGTGCCTACTACTTCTACATTTGATCCTACCGATAGCACGAGTTATAACTCGTCAACGTCTACAACAATTTATGATTCGTTAGGTCAGCCTCACGTTGCGCAGTTATTTTTTGTAAAGCAAGATCCTGCGACCAATGCAAATAGCTGGAGTGTTTATGCCACGATGGATAAACAACCGTTTGATATAACGGGTGCTGCAACAGCAACTGGAGCACATACCCCGATTGATTCATTGCAATTTACTGCCGCAGGTTTACCTGATGTAGCAGCGCCAGAAACAACTTTTCCTGATGTAGTATTGCCATCAGGTGCTGCGGCAGGTTTAAGCACTTTATTGAGTAATGGCGCACAATTTCCGAACGAAATTACGGTAAATTGGCGTGACTCTGCAGGTACGAGTAATAAAGTACCGACTCAATACGCAAGTCGTTTTGAAGTTAAAGCACTTGAGCAAGATGGTGCGACAGTGGGGCGTTTAGCGGGGATTGATATTGGTACAGATGGTAAGGTCGTTGCGTCATACAGCAATGGTGATACCTCATTCTTAGGCCAAGTGGCTATGGTTCGCTTTTCAAACTCACAAGGCTTACAGCAAGCAGGTGATACTTCATGGAAAAAGAGCTTAACATCGGGTGAGCCAATTGCTGGTGAGCCAGGATCAGGTACATTGGGTTCAATTAACTCATCTGCTCTAGAGCAGTCAAATGTAAACTTAACTAATGAATTGGTTGATTTGATCAGTGCACAACGTAACTTCCAAGCAAATTCACGTGCACTTGAAGTTAACTCTACATTACAACAAGCAATCTTGCAGATCCGTTAATCATTAACTTGAACTTAAGTTAAGAGTTAATACTGTAAGGTTCTTATTTACGATCCGACACCTAGGCTGCCTGCAATTGGCGGCCTTTTTTAATCCCCTGATTTGATTACTGCTTTGCCTAATTTATTCTTATTCTTTGCCCGCGGGCCTTAGCTTAAATTAGCGTCAATTTATTGTGGCACTTATCTTGCATTTATTACGTTATAGAATTTTAACGTGAGTCGATGTTATGGACAAGATGGTCTACATTGCAGCGTCTGGGGCTAAGCAAAGTATGCGGGGCCTCGCGCTCAAAGCAAACAATTTAGCAAATGCCAATACGACTGGATTTAAAGCGGACTTTGCACAAGCTCGTTCGATGCAAGCTTTTGGAGAAGGTTTACCTACCCGCGTTTTCTCAATGCAAGAGCGACCAGGTTCAAACATGACCTCAGGCGGTATCGTTGAAACGGGCCGTGATTTAGATATTGCTTTGAGCGATAAAGGTTGGCTAAGTGTTCAAGATGCATCAGGCAAAGAAGCTTATACCAAAGTTGGTACACTAAATATCACCCCTGATGGTGCTTTAATAACGAGTCATGGTCGTCAGGTAATAGGTGAGGGTGGCCCGATCATTTTGCCGTTACCAATTGAAAAATTAGAGTTTAGTGAAGACGGAGCGATTCAGGTTCGCCCGCAAGGTGCGCCAGCAAACTTCTTAGAGGTGGTTGATCGCCTTAAGGTCATTAAGGCAAATAACTCTGAACTTGAAAAAGGCAATGATGGCCTGTTTAGACCAAAGCCTGAGTTACTCATTGATGATTTATGTGGGTTTTGTGATATCTCACCAAACGTTAAAGTGATGAGCGGTATGTTAGAGATGTCAAACGTGAACCCCGTACATGAGATGGTGGATATGATAAGCCATCAACGCCAATTTGAATTACAAGTTAAGTTAATGAAAACAGCTGAAGAAATTGACGAACGTCAAACTCAGTTGATGCGCATTGTTTAACCTTATTGAGAGGACACAAAAATGAATCCTGCATTGTGGATCAGTAAAACAGGCTTAGATGCCCAACAAACCGATATTTCGGTGATCTCAAATAACTTAGCCAATGCCAGTACTGTCGGTTATAAAAAGAGCCGAGCGGTGTTTGAAGACTTACTTTATCAAAATATTAACCAGCCGGGTGGTCGTTCATCGCAAGATACAGAAATGCCATCAGGTTTAATGCTTGGTGCGGGTGCTAAGGTTGTTGCCAACCAAAAGAACTTTTCTCAAGGTAATATGTTGACCACTGAAAACTCCTTAGATTGGATGATTTCGGGTCCTGGTTTTTTCGAAATACTACAACCAGATGGCAATATTGCCTATTCGCGAAACGGCCAATTTACGACAGATGAAGATGGTCGAATTGTAACCGCTGGTGCAGGTTTTCCGGTTCAACCTGAAATGAATGTACCTGATGATGCACAGTCCATCACAATTTCGCAAGACGGCGAAGTATCTGTACGTGTTGCAGGGCAGGCTGAGAATGTCGTGATTGGGCAGCTAACAATTAGTGATTTTATTAATCCATCGGGTTTAGAGCCTGTTGGTCAAAACTTATATACAGAGACTGCCGTCAGTGGTGCTCCAGTGCAAGGTAATCCAGGTCTAGAAGGCTTAGGTTCTGTGGTACAAGGCGCATTAGAAACGTCTAATGTTAATGTGACCGAAGAATTGGTTAACTTGATTGAGACGCAGCGTATTTATGAAATGAACTCAAAAGTTATTTCAGCTGTGGATGAAATGATGAGTTATATCAATCAGCAACTTTAATGATTAGGGGCAAAGTGATGCGTAATTTTACCATAACCTTAACGGGTGTATTATTTTTAAGTGGCTGTATGACAAGCCAAAATACTGATGTGGTTCAGGATGACCCTTACTATGCGCCTATGTATCCAGAGCCTGCAACAGAGCAAGTTGTAGCGACAGGTTCACTATTTGATAGTTATTTATCGAATGATCTTTATTCAGATAAAAAAGCACTGCGCACAGGCGATATTATTACGGTGAAACTGCAAGAGTCAACACAGTCATCAAAAGCTGCAAAAACTCAAACTGATAAAACAAGTGACGCAAGTCTTGATCCTGTTGTTGGGTTAGGGGGGTTGCCGGTTAATATTGGTGGCGATAGCATTCAATTTGGCATTGGCAGTGGCTCGTCTTTTAATGGCGATTTAAAATCAAACCAATCAAATAGTTTATTTGGTGATATTTCAGTAAACGTAATGCGTGTGTTACCAAATGGAAATTTAGTGATTCGTGGTGAAAAGTGGCTGACGTTGAATACAGGTGAAGAGTTTATTCGACTCGAAGGGCTTGTGCGTCCACAAGATGTTACTGCAGATAATACAGTTACCTCTAATCGCATTGCTAATGCGAGAATTCAATATTCAGGCAAAGGGCAATTACAAGAGTCTCAAAGTGCGGGTTGGTTAACGCAGTTCTTCAGTAGTGCACTGTTCCCTTTTTAAAGGATCGTTATTATGAATGGCTTTAAAGTATTAATTACTCTTTGCTTATTAGGTTGGCACGCCAATGTTTTTGCAGAGCGTATTAAAGATGTATCAATGGTTGAAGGTGTTCGTTCAAATCAACTCGTAGGGTATGGTTTGGTTGTAGGTTTACCTGGCACTGGTGAGCAAAGCAGATTCACTGAACAAAGCTTTAAAGGTATGTTAAATAGTTTTGGTATTACATTACCAGCTACTTTAAAACCAAAAATTAAAAATGTGGCTGCTGTTGCAGTCCATGCAGAATTGCCCGCATTTAGAAAACCAGGACAAAGAATTGATATTACCGTTTCTTCAATTGGCAGCGCGGGTAGTTTACGTGGTGGTACCTTAATTCAAACCTTTCTAAAAGGGGTTGATGGTAATACGTATGCAATAGCGCAAGGGAGTTTAATTGTTGGTGGACTTGGCGCTGAAGGGGCCGATGGTAGCCGTGTTGTTATAAATACACCCACAGTGGGGCGTATTCCAAATGGTGCGACGGTGGAGCGTGCGATTAAAAGCCCTTTTATGCAAGGCGACTACATTACATTTAATTTAAATCGCCCTGACTTTACAACGGCAAAACGTTTAGAGCAGGTGATAAATGATCTGGTCGGGCCAAATAGCGCAACAGCGATAGATGCCGCATCAATACGTGTAATTGCTCCAAGAGATGCATCGCAACGTGTTTCTTACTTATCAACACTTGAAAATTTAGAGTTTAAGCCTGCTGATACCGCCGCAAAAATCATTGTTAATTCGCGCACTGGTACGATTGTGATTGGCAAAAATGTAAAATTACAACCTGCGGCAATTACTCATGGTGGTTTAACGGTAACAATTGCAGAGCAGCAAAATGTGGCGCAGCCAAATCCACTGGCTGAAGGGGAAACGGTCGTTACTAATCAAAGTATAATAGATGTGAACGAAGATGATTCGCGTGCTTTTGTTTTTAATCCAGGTGTAAGCCTTGATGACTTAGTGCGTGCTATTAATGAAGTGGGCGCAGCACCTGGTGATTTAATGGCCATTTTAGAAGCACTAAAAGAAGCAGGGGCAATAAATGGACAGCTTGTTGTGATTTAACATGTGATCTATTAGCGACATTCACGAATGTCTACATTACCGCCTTCGCGACATTGTAGACATTTGTTTACTGGATAAAAAATCTAGCCGAGGCTAACTTTACTTTGTAACCACCTAGCATACTTGTTTTACTTTCACGCCAACACGCCAACACGCCAACACGCCAACACGCCAACACGCCAACACGCCAACACGCCAACACGCCAACATGATATTTGGCTCAATTATTGCATTGTTAGTAGTATTATTAACTATTGTGTCAAATTGCTGATGGATACTAATCATCTCGATAAACAAAACTTCTTTGATTTAGGGAATCTTGACTCACTGCGTCAAGAGGCCTTAAAGGGCGGGGCTTCGCCTGAAGCGTCTAAAGAAGCGCTGAAAAAAGCAGCGGCACAATTTGAATCTATCTTTACGCAAATGTTACTTAAAAGTATGCGCAAAGCAAATGAAGCCTTTGAGGATAAAGAAAGTCCATTTAATTCAAGCGGTGTAAAGTTCTTTGAAGAAATGCATGACCAGCAACTATCCGTTGAGCTTTCTTCAAAAGGCTCGCTAGGTTTGGCTGATATTATTGTTCAACAACTCTCCCCAGATACTAAAAACTTTATGCCAGGGTCTGTACTGCGCTCAGTTAATGAGTTTTCAAGTGATAACCGTGCAAACGGTAAAAGTACTGATGCTAGCGTTGACTCAGCCTCTGCCAGTAAAGCGCAAAAGCAGCAAAAACCACAGTTTGAAAATGCTGAAGAGTTTATCTCAAGTGTGTGGGAGCACGCTAAAACAGCCGCAGAAAAAATAGGGTTAAACCCAGCTGTAATGGTTGCACAAGCTGCACTTGAGACTGGCTGGGGGAAACACATTATTAATAAAAGTGATGGTAATAGCTCATTTAATTTATTCAATATTAAGTCAGATAGAAGCTGGCAAGGTGATAAAGCCAGTAAAGTTACACTTGAATTTGAAGAAGGTATGCCTGTTAAAAAACAGGCTAGCTTTAGAGCCTATGACTCAATCAAAGACAGTGTAAATGACTTTGTTGAATTTTTGACGCAAAACCCACGTTATCAAGAAGCCTTACAAAATACCGCAAAACCTGCCGCTTTTTTAGATTCATTACAAAAAGCGGGGTATGCAACCGACCCCAATTATGCCGATAAAATTAAGCAGGTACTTAATCGCACTGAGCTTAAAACATTGGCGGCAACATTGGTTCGCCAAGGAGTAAATTAAAATGTCGTTTAATTTGTTAGACATTGCTAATTCTGGTGTACGTGCTAATACAGAATTACTGCAAACGACCAGCAAGAATATTGCCAATGTAAATACAGTGGGCTATGTGCGCGAGCGTACAGAGCACATGACTATGATCGATAATCAAGTTGGTCGTGGTGATACGTACAGATTACTTAATGAGTTCGCACAAAAACAACTAAATCGCGATACTTCAAATAAAGCATTCTTTGATCAATTTGTTAGCGAAGCTGGCCGAGTAGATACATTATTCTCTCAAGAGTCTAATAGCTTATCTACCAGTATAAACTCCCTTTTTAATAATGTGCAGGAGAGTTTAAATCAGCCCTCTTCAACGGTTGCCCGCTCGCTAGTAATGACTGATGCGCAAAATTTAATTAGTCAAATGGAGCGTTTATCTGGGATCGTATTTGATCAAAAAAATATTGTGAACGAGCAGCTTGAAATATTTTCTGGGGAAGCGAATACGTTAGTACAGAATATCAGCAAGCTTAACAAACAAGTCGCAGCTGTTAATGGGACGCGAAATGCTGCTGATGCAAGTTCCATGTTTAACGAACGTGATCAAGCAATACGCGAGTTATCAGAGTTGGTTGATATTGAAACGTTAGACGGCCCTAATGGTGAAAAACTGGTGTTTATGGGCACAGGAGAAGCACTTGTAATGCAAAGTGGTTCATTTAATTTATTTTCAATGCGCGGTGACCCTGATCCTAACTTTAAAGAACTTCACCTAGATATAAACGACGGCAAAGCTGTGCCGCTTGAAGTTGATGTAGGTAAACTAAAAGGTAAAATTGGTGGACTGCTGGCATTTCGTGATGATGTATTAGTACCAGCACAAAACCAGTTAGGGCAAATGGGACTTGCGATTGCAGATGCATTTAATCAGCAAAATAGGCTTGGAATGGATGGTAATGGTGAGCTAGGTGGCGATATTTTTACTATACCTACAACCGGTGGGTTTGCATATCAAGCTAATACAGGTACAGCGGCAATGACTGCCACATTAGAGCCTGGCAAAGGCAGCGAAATACCTGCAAGTGACTTTGTTATTACTTATACCAGTGCAACGACAGTTGAAATTCAGCCTGTTGATAATAAAGGTGAGCCACTCGGCAGTGCCTCTACGGCTAATATTGTTGGCGGTATTGTTGATTCATCAACGATTACCAGTGGTGAATCGTTTGGTTTGCAGATTAATGTCTCTGGTACGGGAAACGTTGATGATCAATTTCAGATAAAACTGAATGCTCAGGCTGCATCTAGCTTAGAAATGGCAACGAATAGGCCAGAAGATTTAGCATTAGCTGCTCCAATTCGTACCGCAAATGATATTAATAACACCAGTGAAGCGAGTATATCTGTAGGTGATGTGACGAGTATTGACTCCGGTGGTTTTACAGCAACACCGCCAGGGCTGACTAATGGTGATGTTAGTTTAGTTAAAACAGCGAATTTAAACGAGTATACAATTACAGACGGCAGCGGTACGAGTACATTTACAATAACGCCACCGGCTGAGAATATTTTAGCTCAAGCAGGCGCTCCGTTTGATGGTTATGGTTTTGATTTTAATATTGAAGGCACGCCAGCAACAGGTGATACCTTTACATTAGAGTTTAATACAGGTGGCTTTGATGATAACCGTAATGGGTTAAAACTAGCTGAGTTACAAAATGGTGAGTTAGTGCGTCAAAATGTTGTCACCACAGCGACAGCAGATAATCATAAGACCTTTAATCAAGCTTATGGGGCTTTAGTAACAGATGTAGGCGTTGTAACTAACCAAGCAAAAACAAATGGTGCAGCCTTTGAAGCGTTAGCAAAGCAATCAGAGGCTTGGTATGAATCATTATCAGGGGTTAATCTTGATGAAGAGGCGGCCAATTTACTGCGCTTTCAGCAATCTTATGCAGCGTCAGCTCAGGTGCTTGCGACATCCCGTACTATTTTTGACACTTTACTTGGTGCTACGAGGTAATTATGCGTTTATCAAACAATTTAATGTATCAAAGTAGTGTGAATTCTATTTTGAAAAACCAACAAAATGTCAATAAAGCACAAGAGCAAGTTAATACTCAAAAACGTGTTTTAACTGCCTCAGATGACCCCTCAGCGACTGCACGTGCATTACTGTATACAGATAAGATTCAAACAAATGAACAGTTTAGTAAAAATATTACTATGTTGACCAGTCGTTTAAATATTCAAGAGAGTGTGCTTGAAAATATCAAACTTTCACTTGAAAAAGCACATACATTAGCTATTCAGGCTGGTAATGGTGCATATAGCGATATAGATCGTCAAGGTATTGCGGAAGAAATCAAATCAATTCAAAGTAATGTACATGATTTAATGAATGCTAAAACAGAAGACAATAAGTATATTTTTTCTGGTTACCAAGATAACACGCAAACTTACAGCTTTAACTCTACGTCGAGTAAGTACGAGTACGGCGGTGATCAAGGCCAACATAAGATCAAAGTAGCTGAAGGTGTAGAAATAAAATCCAGCGACAATGGTTTTGATGTGTTTGAAAAAGTAAATGCGCGCTTAAACCTCACATCCAATGATGGTGTTGCAAGCGGTGGGATCACAAGCGCCAAAGTTTATGTAAAAGAACAGGCTGAGTTTGATGCGTTTCACAAAGCGAGTTATAACGCAGATCCAAATGCAGTCGCAGGCGCAAATACATATAATGTGATAACGACCGCGGGGACCCCTAATACATATCAAGTAGAGCAGGGGGGGAACATTATTGAATCAGGTAGCTTTGATAACGGAACAATCAACTTTGCAGGAATGGAAATTGACATTAGTCCTGTAGCGAGTGGGCAAGTGGATTTTACATTAGAAGCCCCTCAAAAAGAGAATATTTTAAATACATTAAGTGATTTAATCGCAGGCTTGACTGACACCACAATTAACCAAGATGATTATGAGCAAGTATTAGCTGATGCAATGACTCAAATTGATAATGCAAAAAACAATGTCTCTTTGACGCAAGCCGGTTTGGGTGGGCGACTTAATACAACGGAAAAGGTAACAGACTCTAACAGCGATCGTGATGTGAATAATAAAGCATCGCGAGCTGACTTAGTTGAACTCGATATGGCCGAAGCCATAACTGAACTCACCAAACAAGAAACTGCATTACAAGCCTCGCAGGCAACATTTGGCCGCTTAGCTAATTTATCACTGTTCGATTATCTATAAAGTATAAAGAGTAAGGCAATCTGTTGCCTTACTCTTATTTTTTCCTTCCTTTAAACTTATATCTTTTATATTTAGACACTTATAGCTTCCTAAAATATTATCTTAGTAAAAAATAGCAGTTGTGATCTCTGCATTATTTGACCATTGAAATCAATTGTATTTAATTTAAAAGTTATTAAATTACAATGGATTAATGTTTTTTATTAAAAAAACTTAAAAAAAAGCTAAAGGATTTTTTGAGTAGACCGATAACTTAATTAACCAAGCAAAGCGTTGAAAATAACAACCACTGCTTAATCCAGTAAGTTTGAGAGTAAATGATAAGTTTACTTCGGGAGAGATATCATGGCTTTATATGTAAATACAAATGTTAGCGCGTTAAACGCACAAAGACAATTAAACAATTCTGGTAATGCACTAGATACATCATTTCAACGTTTATCATCAGGTTTTCGTATCAACAGTGCGAAAGATGATGCAGCGGGTCTACAAATTTCTGACCGTTTAACGTCACAAATTAATGGCCTTAACCAAGGTAACCGTAACGCAAACGATGGTATTTCATTAGCTCAAACTGCTGAGGGTGCACTAGACGAAACAACTTCAATGTTTCAACGTATGCGTACACTTGCACAACAAGCAGCGAATGGTTCAAACACAGATGAAGATCGCTTAGCAATTCAAGAAGAGATTCGTTCATTATCATCAGAAGTGAATCGTGTTGCTGCAGATACAACGTTTGGTGGTCAAAACCTATTAGATGGCTCTTTCTCAGCTAACTTCCAAGTAGGCGCTGACGCTGTTCAGAATATCAGCTTTAGTATGGCATCAGTTGGTGGAACGGCTAACTCTATAGCGGATAATGGTGGTTTCACCATGTCAGGCATTGCAGGTGTTGCCAGTGCGGTAACCGGTGCTAGCTTAAGTGCTACAGCTGGAACGATTAGTTCGCAAGTAGGCGCATCAGCAGATGAAACAGCATTTTCATCAGTATTTACTGCTGGTGGTATCAGTGTATCGTCACAGGCCAATGCACAAGCGGTAATGGCGGGTATGGATTCGCTTATCGCGGTAGTAGATAAAAAACGTGCGGAGCTAGGTGCTGTTCAAAACAGGTTCCAGTCAACTATTCGTAACCAATCGAATATTTCTGAAAACTTAAGTGCTGCAAAATCACGTATTAAAGATACTGACTTTGCACAAGAAACTGCTAACTTAACTAAAATGCAGATTCTACAACAGGCAAGCCAAACAATTCTTAGCCAGGCTAATCAGCGTCCACAGGCAGCATTAAGTCTTCTAGGTTAATAACTGATTTATTAATTTTGAAGCGACGTCAATTAATTGACTAAGAATGTAGCGCCTTTGTCTAATGGGGTATTAACAAAGGCGCTGAAACGGATTGATAAAGCGGAGGCGCTTAAAATCCTGAAGTGTTCTCACATTTGTAAGAACATAATATGCAAAGCATAAACTATGCCAATGTTTTTGTTTTAAACCTACTCTCAAACTTATCTTTCAAGGGCCTTTTAAAGGCCCTTTTTTTATGGGGTCAATAAATAATCATAAAGTTGGCCTAAAGATTGCTCAATACTTATTAAGTTTTTAAATTAACCTGCAAAGTGGCAGTTTATTGCCCCGGGCCAATATATCTTGGCTGCTGTAACTAGTCACTTTGTCAAAATTCCACTTAATTAAAGTGGCTTTAATTTGACAGATAAGAAGAGAGTTTATTATGGCTTTATTTGTAAACACGAATGTCAGTGCGTTAAATGCACAAAGACAGCTAGAAAGAACTGGAAACGACTTAGATACATCATTTAAACGTTTATCATCTGGGTTGCGTATTAATAGTGCTGCTGATGATGCCGCTGGTTTACAAATATCGGATCGTTTACAGTCGCAAATCCTAGGCTTAAACCAAGGCAATCGTAATGCGAATGATGGCATTTCTTTAGCACAAACTGCCGAAGGTGCTCTTGATGAAATTACATCAACATTCCAGCGTATTCGAACATTGGCACAGCAATCAGCAAACGGCTCTAATACTGATGAAGATAGGCTTGCGATCCAAGAAGAGATCAGGCAGCTATCAGATGAAGTTAATCGGATCGCCAGTGATACCACATTCGGCGGCCAAAATTTACTAGATGGTTCTTACTCTGCAAGCTTTCAAGTCGGCGCTGATGCTGTGCAAACAATTGGGTTTAGTATGCAATCAGTTGGTGATACGGCCAATTCATTAGCGGCTAATGGTGGTTTCACTATTTCAGGTGTTGCAGGTGTAGCATCTGCAGTAGGTGGAAAGGCGCTTTCAACACTTGCAGCAAATGTCAGTTCTGTTGATGGTGCAACGGCATCGACAACTTTAGATTTTTCTGCTGTATTTACAGCCGCGGGTATTAGTGTGTCGTCACAAGTAAACGCGCAAGCTGTTTTGGCTGGAATGGATTCACTTATTGCCGTTGTAGATAAAAAGCGTGCTGAACTCGGTGCAGTTCAAAATCGGTTTCAGTCTACAATACGAAACCAAGCTAATATTTCTGAAAACTTAGCCTCTGCTAAGTCACGTATTAAAGATGCAGACTTCGCCATGGAAACAGCAAATTTAACTAAAAACCAAATATTACAACAAGCAAGCCAAACAATTTTAGGTCAAGCGAATCAACGACCTCAGGCTGCATTAAGCTTGTTACAGGGCTAAAATAAAATAGAATTGTTAAAAAATTATAAATAAAGCTAAAGTTTCCGTTTTATCTGACGATAACTGACTTAGAGAACTAAAAATCTAGGACTCTCAGTCTGGAATAATAACAGGGTAGGGGTATCCCGTTGTTATTCTATTTAAAATGATAAAGCGGAGGCTATTATGGCTTTATATGTAAATACTAATGTGAGTTCTTTGAACGCACAACGCCAGTTAATGAAGTCTGGCAACCAACTAGATACATCCTTTCAACGCCTTTCATCAGGTTTTCGTATTAATAGTGCGAAAGATGATGCTGCAGGTATGCAAATATCTAACCGTTTGACTAGCCAAATAAGCGGCCTAGATCAAGGTAATCGTAACGCAAATGATGGTATTTCACTTGCACAAACTGCTGAAGGTGCGCTTGATGAAACAACATCTATGTTTCAGCGTATGCGAACATTGGCACAGCAAGCATCAAATGGTTCTAATACCGATGAAGATCGCTTGGCTATCCAAGAAGAAATTCGTTCATTATCGTCAGAAGTAAACCGTGTAGCTGCCGATACTACGTTTGGTGGTCAAAACTTATTAGATGGCTCATTTTCTGCCAACTTTCAAGTAGGTGCTGATGCGATTCAAAATATTAGCTTTAGTATGAAAGATGTTGGTGGCACAGCTAACTCTATTGCAGCTGACGGCGGCTTTACTATGTCAGGTATTGCCAGTGTTGCGAGTGCTGTAACGGGTGCAAGTTTAAGTGCTACAGCGGGTACAATTAGTACGCAAGTGGGTGCATCTGCAGATGAAACTGCTTTCTCATCAGTCTTTTCAGCGTCGGGGATCAGTGTATCTTCTCAAGCAAATGCACAAGCTGTAATGGCTGGTATGGATGCGATGATTGCTGTGGTTGATAAAAAACGTGCAGAGCTTGGTGCGGTACAAAACCGATTCCAATCAACAATCCGTAACCAATCAAATATCTCTGAGAACTTAAGTGCAGCAAAATCACGTATAAAAGATACTGATTTCGCAGCTGAGACAGCGAGTCTAACAAAGTCACAAATACTTCAACAGGCAAGCCAATCGATTCTAAGTCAAGCAAACCAGCGTCCACAAGTAGCACTGTCGTTACTAGGCTAATGGGTTTCTAAGTCATTATTGAGCTTTTGCTTGATAATGACTTATACTTTGTTTGTGTTTTGAAGGAGACCTACCATGGCTGATTTAAGTGCAATAATCAAATCAAACGAAAATCTGTCTGCTAATTCATCTTTTACAAATAAAAGTGAATTAAATGAAGTTAATAAAAAAGTAAATGTTGAACAAGGTGGCGTAAAAATTGCTGGAAGAGAACCTGCGTTTGTTGAAGACGGCAAAGAGCTAGATTCAGAAGGTGAAAGAAAAGCGCTGATCGAAGAAGTAAAAGAGAACTTAGAAAAATTAAATAAATATATACCCGTTACTTCAACTAATTTAGTGTTTGAATTTGATGAAGATGGTGATCCGCCGATTATCAAAGTATTTGATAAGAAAAGCGAAGAGGTTATTCGTGAAATACCGACTAAAGAATTTAGAGAAGTAGCTAAAGCTTTAGATGAATTTGCCGATAAACTTACTAACAAAGGTTTGCTATTGAATCAAACCGCCTAACACTTTTTGGAACAGATAGTAGGAGAGAAGTATGCCACTAATTACATCCGCAGGTATTGGATCGGGGCTGGATCTCGAAAGTATCATTAGCGCATCAGTTGCCGCTGAAAATGTTCCAAAAATGAATGCCTTTGTAAAAAAAGAAGAATCACTCAAAGTAGAGCTTTCTGCTATTGGTGAAATAAAAGGCGCACTTTCTAAGTTACAAGATACGATAGAGAAACTAGCGGATCCAGATAACTTCAATAAACGAATTGCTAACATCACACAACCAACCAGTGATGACGGCGATCTCGTTTCAGTTACCCCAACAAAAGATATTACGCCTGGCGACTTTAAAATCGAAGTTGTAGCGCTCGCTCAGGGCAGCCGTGCCGTTTCCAATGACTCGCTTTTTACAACCACTGATGATGTGGTTAGTGCTTCTGGAGGAACGCTTTCTTTTGCTGCAGGCCCAGACAAAAGCTTTGATTTAACTGTGGATGCAGGCGCTACTCTAGCTGAATTACGTGATGCGATAAATGACTCTGATGATAACTTTGGTGTGACAGCAAATATAATTAACACAGGCACTGAGGCTAAGCTAGTTTTAACATCAAATGTAACTGGCGATAACAATGATCTTGTGATCACTAATGACAATGCCGAACTTGATAACGTTTCAACCGTAGCAAACGCTGGCGGTGCTGGTGGTATTGGTATAGCTGCTGAGAACCAAGCCCAAAGTGCAATAATTAAAGTCGATGGTATTTCAATAACAAACGACACCAATACGTTTAAAGATGCAGTGCAAGATATGACGATCACAGCTAAACGCCAAAGTGTTGATGGTGAAACAGCAAAGCTTGCGGTTAGTTATGACCGTGAGAGTCCAACAAAACTAATCGATGAATTTATTGCAAACTATAATAATGTAGTTGGTCAGTTAGGGTTTCAATCTCGAGTCGGTAAGCCGCTAAATAGTGACGCGACAATTCGTTCATTAAGTTCACAGCTTGTGAATACACTTTCGACTAACTTAACAGATTCTGGTCCTTTTAAGAGTATATTTGATATTGGTTTAGGTGTTAAGAAAGATGGTTACTTAGAAAAGTCATCACTCGTGCGTAGCCTGAGTGTTGCTATGGATGAAAATTTTGACGACATTGGCAAAGCATTTGCTGGTGATAACGGTCTAGCAAAACAATTTGAGGAATTATTAGGAAATTACGTTGATTCGGATGGAATAATGAAGCAACGTGAAACAAACTTAAATACTCAAATTGATGATTTAGAAGATGATGTTATTAATCATGAGTTTAGAATGGGTGAGTTAGAAGGGCGACTAAGAAAACAGTATTCTGGGTTAGATGTTTTATTGGCACAAATGCAATCAACGCAGACCTACCTTAGCGCACAACTATCTAGCTTGCCTGGGTTTACAAGAAACAAATCATAATGACTATTTTTGATTTTAAAAGGTTTTAATATGTATAATGCAAAAGTAAAAAATTATCAAAAAGAAGCACTTAAGACTCGAGTTGCAGGTGCGGATCGCTATGAAATTATCCAAATGTTAATGGCGGGTGCTATTGAAAAAATGGTAATGTCAAAAGTAGCCATTGAAAAGAAGCACATGGAAGCAAAAGCAGAACACTTATCTAAGGCAACCGCCATAATCGAGGCCTTGCGAGGGTGCTTAGATTTTGAAGTAGGTGGCGAAGTGACCGAGAATTTATATGCACTTTATTCATATATGATTGACCGTTTAGTCGATGCAACTATAAAGAATGATCCTGAAATAGTCGATGAGGTTTCTAATTTGTTAAAAGAGATTAAATCTGCTTGGGATGCAATTCCGCATGATGTTCGCCAACAAACACTAAATGAGAATGGTATAGACGCGAATGTCGGCTAATCTGTTATCACAATTGCTTCCTAAGTTATCAAAAATCAATCAATACATACTCGAAGATGATATTGACTCAGCTCAAAGTGAATTAAACCAATTAGATGATTTATTAAAAAATGTGTTCAATTCCCCGACAGTATTAACTGAAGATGATGCTCTTTTTTTATCTGACTTCTCAACACGGTTAAATACGACAGTACAGGAGTTAATACAGAGGAAAGGCGTTATTGCAAAAAAGATTGGTGTTCACTTAAATACGCAGAAAAAAATAAATGTTTATAAAAGTATCAAATAGGTAATAGCAACGATGAATAGTAATGATATTAATGAAGAGCTTAACCTATTATCAGAAAAGCTAGAAGATACAATTAAACACCAAGAGCGAGAAGCTATTTTTGCAACTGAAGCAAATCAACGTTTTGAAAGAAATTGGCAGTGCTTCACACAGTATTACCCTGAAATTATAGGTGCTTTATCTAATTTAACATTACGAGATGATTTCTGTATTCACGTAACGCTAAGTGGTCATGGCAATATAATACCTGAAAATGCCCCAGCCCCCCTTTATTCTCAGAACCCGCTTGAGCAGAGCCAAGAGCAAGTTAAACGCCAGATTGCCCATCCTGTTCTTAGTCTAACGGACTATACAGGGTATCCGGATAGCAGTTCAGATAAACGCCTTCACACTGAGTATATGGTCAAACTTGGTCAGTTTATGCGTAAATTGAGAGAGTTTGACGAGAAAAAAATAGAGCAATTACCTGGTGATTTTCCATCAGGTATTATTTTTGGCGTAGGATTAGGGTATCACATACCAGAATTATTAAAGCATACTGAGTTCGATTATTTATTTATTATTGAGCCTGATCTAGAGCAGTTTTATGCAAGTTTATTTTGTATTGATTGGTTTGATGTTATTGAAAAAATTGATGATCAAGGAAACTGTCTTTTCTTTAATCTGGGAGCAGATAAAAACACGTTCATTCAAGATTTAGAAAGTGTAGTTGAAGATATAGGGGCGTTTTCAGCGGTCAGAAGCTTTTGTTACCAACATACGCCAGGACGTGACATTAATGAGTTAATAGCCAACTGGGCTGCGGATTACTTCCGCTTCCAAATGGGACATGGTTTTTTTAATGATGCAATAACTGGGTTTGCTCACTCAATTTCTCACCTTGAAAGTAACCAATTTTTTCTTACGAATAAAGACAAACTACCGGCTTCGTTATTAGA
Source organism: Pseudoalteromonas porphyrae (assembly GCF_001298125.1). Taxonomy (NCBI): domain Bacteria; kingdom Pseudomonadati; phylum Pseudomonadota; class Gammaproteobacteria; order Alteromonadales; family Pseudoalteromonadaceae; genus Pseudoalteromonas; species Pseudoalteromonas porphyrae. The sequence goes on from NZ_LHPH01000007.1 coordinate 269,143, forward strand.
TATTCCAGTGTTTTTAGTTGGCAATGGCCCATCGTTAGATGAGGCTATTGACTATTTAAAAAACAATCAAAATAAAGGGATTGTTGTAGCTGCAGGGTCTGCTCTAGTATCTTTAGAGCGAATAGGTATTCAAGCTGATTTTCATGTGTTAGTAGAAAGGCCTTACGCTAATTATAAGATAGTCGCTGACTCCTTACCAATCGAAGCGTATAAACGAGTTAATTTATTAGCCGTTAATATGGTTCACCCTAAGACGACAGAGTTATATGAATGGTCTGGGTTAGCGCTGAAAGGTAATGAGGGGGGGACTGATTTAATTAATTTTCTATCATTAAAAAATCGCTCTAAAACATTGCCATTAATTCCATATAGCAACCCACTTGTCTCTAATACTGCGCTGTCATTTTTCTTAAATTTTGGTTTTAAGAATGTTTATCTATTTGGTGTTGATAATGGAAGTTTACCTTCTGGAAAGCATCATAGTGATCATAGCTTTTATAAAAAAGATAAAGACGATGAAGAGGGTATTGGGTGTGTGCCTGTTACAGAGAAAACTCTACCGGGTAATTTAGGTGATGGTTTTGTTTATACTAACGACTTATATAAAATTTCACATAGTCAGTTGGAAAAACTAGTAGAGTTAAACCCCTTGGCTGATGTATTTAATATTGGTAACGGGGCTAAAATTAAAGGCGCTATTTCATTAGCTGCGGATGAATTAATTGACTCAGAAAACAGCTTAGATAAGCCTCCTTTGGTAGAGTTAATCAAGAAGCGATACTTTGAAAATCTGAGTTTGGATAAATTAAATGATGAAGATTACGAAATACAGCGCTTTATTGATATGTGCAGCCATTTATTAGTTATTAGTAACGAACCTTATACAACAATCAAAGAAGCCGCAGATTTACTTAAAAGACAGCAACGGTATGTGTATTCATTTAAAAATTCACCATTAGGTCATATTTACCATATGATGAAAGGCTCGTTATTATATTATCACTGCCCACTAATTACATTGCTTTATAGTTATGAAAATGAAGCATTTACATTAGAACAATTTGATGAGCTTTTCTCGCTTTGGCAAGATTATATTATTGATATGAAAAGCTACTTTGAAGATAATTACAAAAAGCCCTGTGATTTTCTCAATGACGAACAACTTAAAGTGATGAATAAAGGCGTGTAAATTTTTTATATTAGTTTTTGGGCACGCTCATAGCTCTCGGGCGTGCCGATATCCATATACTCATCATCTACGATCCATCCTTGCATTTTTCCAATCATATTAGGCACTATATCTTTACTTAAATCGTAAAAGGTATGCTCTTTTAATTCTTTAAAATACCGCTCATAAACAGAGTCAGAAAAAACAAACAACGCTCCACTTGCTAAGTTGCCTGGTGGGTTACTCACTTTTTCATGGAATTCATGGATAACATTATCAGCATCCATAACGACAATGCCGCATTGAGTCGGTTGATTCGACGTAAATAGTAATAGCGACATATCTACATGAGCAGGTTTAACGTTGTGTGAATTAATAAGGCCGCTTAAATCACTGAGGCAAAAATTATCAGCATGAATAACGATTACTTCTTCATCTTTCCAAAATTGAGCATTGTTTTTTAATGTTCCGCCAGTGCCAAGTAATGCGGTTTCTTTAACGATAGTTATTTTATCTCTATAGGGGGATTGGCTTATGTAGTTTTCTACTTGCTCAGCGAGATAGTGAACGTTAATAAGTATTTCATTTATACCCAAATTAGCTAATTTTTCTAACCAGTAAGATAAAAGAGGGCGGCCAGATATAGGCACTAAACATTTTGGAATCGTATTGGTTAGAGGTTTGAGTCTAGTGCCTAATCCTGCTGCTAATAATATTGCTTTCATAGTTTAAATGACTCCAAAACACGTTGTTGCAGAGTGTTAAAAGACAGTGGCTGGTTTCCGAGAGTATCAACTTGGCAAGCAGCTGCGATACTGGCAATATAAAATGCTTGCCATGGCGTAGCGCCTGAACATAAAGCAAGGCTGCTAGCCGCTAAGAAACAATCACCAGCTCCTGCAGGATCAACCGCATTACTGTTAATAGCTGGCAGCATATCATTTTCCCATTGACCGTTTTGATCTGGCAGATGAATAAAAACACCTTCTCCTGCAAGGGTAATAACTAGATATGTTGGATTCGCCTTTTCGCAGAGTTTTTGTGCTAGAACGGGCAAGCCATCATCGATATTATTTAAAGCAACGCGGACTTCTTTTTCTGTTGGTGTAACTAGCATCATATCTTTATAACGCGCGATATCACCAACTTGAGATGATGTTTGACTGTCAGCGACAATACGTACATTATTTTTTTTACATAATAGAATGATTTTTTCGACAAGCGTTTGAGGTAGTAATCCATAATTAAAATCAGAAAATACCAACAAATCAAAATTCTGAATGTTACTTTGAAGTTGGTGGTATAAGTCAGTTTGAATTTCTTTAGAAATTTTATGTTGGCGAACTTGGTTTACCCTTAGAAGTGTTTTATTACCCGCTCTGTACCGCGACTTTAATGGTGTAGGACGACTGCTATCATCTAAAAGTACAGTTTCAATATTGTACTTTTTAATATGACTTTTTACGTACTCAGCCTTATCATCCTTACCAAGTACAGAAAAAAGCTTTACATTTTTTGCACCAAGCCCTTTTATATGGCCAGCTGTAATTGCAGCCCCGCCTAGAAAAGTATCTGTTCTGTCTGGTGTCATTACAATGGTAGGATCTTCTTGAGATAAACCTACAGCCGTGCCTTGAATATATTCATCAACGATTATTTCGCCAATTACAGCAACACGGTTTTCACGAAATTGAGAGAATACCGTATTGATTGATTGATAATCAAACTGGTGCCTTGTTGCATAACTTTGACATTTTTTGTAATCAAAGTTATGACCATGGCTTATTGTTCTTGTAATGTATTGTTCGGAATTAGATTCAAACTCACCAGAGCCAAAAATCAACTTTCCCCCATATGTTTTTAGTGCTTTGTATTCAGGGTTTTCTTTTTCTTCAAACTCTTTACCCTTTACAACTGCGTAAGGCTGATAATTTGCAATTAAAGAATTACTGCATAGTTCAGTCAAAAATGCTTCATCCACACACTCAAGTGATTGAACCATTTCAAGGCGATGCAATTCTGACACCCTACTTTTTATTAGCATATTACTGTCATTATTCACTGCGACTATAAGGTAATCACCGCATTCTTTAGCGAACTTTAGCAACCTAATATGCCCAGGATGGAGTATATCGAAATTGCCGATGACTAAAACCGTTTTTCTTTTCACTTTATGACCTTAATTTTCTTGGCAGTAATCGTTTATGGTATCTTCAATAGATTGATATAGTAAAGTATTGGTTAGAGTATTATACGCTTCAAGGGTTCCATATTTATTTGGAGTAACACCTTTTGAGAGTGCACTTACAGGTGTGATTAAAGATGAGTTTAAGTCTAATTTACTCGCAAGCATTCTTAAAAAAACATAATAGCTTAGATCTGATTTTCCACTAATTTGAAAAATCCCTTTCTTTTTATTTTGAATGATCAGTTTTAACAGTGTTGAAAAAAACTGAATTGATATTGGTGCAAAGTAATGGTCATTGAATGCATTAAACACCTGCTTTTTGTTAAGAGATTCGATCATGCTTTCAATTAAAGAGTATGGGCGATGAATAATTTTAGATGGTCTAATAATACTCGCATTAAAATTATTTTCGACGATATAGTTTTCAACCTGAAGCTTTTGTTGTCCATAATTTGAGCAGGGTGATTTAATCCCATCCCATACACTGTAAGCTGATTTACAATCAAACACATGATTAGTAGATATAAAAACAACAAAACAGCCGAGTTTATTCACTTTTTCAAGTAATAATTTAGTTCGCTGTACATTTACGAGTAGGGTAAGTTCAGGCTGCAGTTCGCATTGTTTAATGGATGTTATACTGGCAAGTATAATTACCGTGCTGATTTTATACTCAACAATCGCTTTTTCAATTATGTTGAAACTATCTAGCTGGAGTAAGTCGAAGTAAATAGCTTCGCTATTCTCTTTTCTAGAGGTATAAAAGTAATCGGGATTTTCATCACGTAGATAACGACCAACAACAGAATCACCGCCAATTATTAATGTTGGGTTATCTATATTCATGAGTTATTAATTGGATCTAATTGTGGGTTGATAGAAATTAATGCACGAGTTATTTTTCGTTCATCGAGGTCGTTCAGCGCATTATTTATGTCATCTAATGAGTAGCTAGCTGAGAGTAGTTTATCAAGAGGTAGATTATGCTCTTTGTATAAATTTACTAGTTTGGGTATATCAGAGTCTGGGTACGAATTACCACCCCAGCTACCAGATATCTTTTTTCCACGATGAAAGGCGTGTGGCTCTAAGCTTATCTTTTCACCTTCTTTAGGGTGAGAGGCAAAAATACATTCACCTCCTTGCTCTTTTGTTACTTCAAAGGCGGCTTCTATGGAGCGACATGTCCCCCCCGCCTCAACGGTATAATCACATCCGCCCGAAGTTAACTCTTTAATTTCTTCTAGGTAAGTTGGTGAATTTGCATTAAAGCAGTGAGTGGCACCTAAGGCTTTAGCCAACTCAAGCTTTTCAGGCTCAATATCAACAGCAATCAGTTTATTTGGTTTGAATAATGTTGTTGTGATCAGTGCACTTAGGCCAATGCCGCCTAGACCGAATATGGCAATATTAGTGTCTTCTTTGGGCTTTAGTTGATTTAAAACTAGCCCTGCACCTGTTGGTAACGCACAGCCCAGCAGTATAGCAAGCTGTAATGGCATACCTTCTGGAAGCTTAACGACTCTATTTTCAGAGACAATGGATTCTTCAGAGAATGTGGTTACGCTACCTGCATTAATTTTAATGTCGTTGTATGTATAAATACCACCTGGGGCATCTATTCCTTCCCCCTTTATCCAACCAAGCACAACAATATCGCCAATCGCGACCTTACTTACTTGCGGACCAATTTCTTTTACTTTTGCGACAGCTTCGTGACCTAATAAATGAGGTAAGTATTTATCTTCACCTCTAAGCCCTTTGGCTTCCATTAGTTGTGAGTGGCATAACCCAGTATAGATGATATCTACTTTTATTTGCCCTCTTATGAGTGTAGGAGCAACGAGGTTATCTATCACTCTTAAAGGCTCTCCTGTTTTAAATAACACTGCAGCTTTCATTTATGTATTTCCATTTAGTAAATATAATTATTTTGCGGAAGTCGATTTTTTATTTGCTCAACTTGTGACAAGGGGTAAGGTAGAAAGATTGGAGATGTATGAAGCTCACTCGCATCTTGTATCGTTTTATTTGCCATAACCTTGCCTATTTTTAAAGGATCTTCATCGACCCAGCCAAGAAATTTTTCACCTAAAAAATGAGCACAAAAGCTCGCTGCTGGACCCGTCCCTAAGATGTGGCAGGCTGGTAATTTTTTCAGCTGCTGTATTTTTAGATTAAATGATTCTAAAAGTGGCTGCTCATTTTTTATTGGGCTTGTCGCTTGTTTTGGGAAGGTATGGGTGTTTGATACTAAAACAGTAATCTCTTTATTTAATTGTTTGATAGGAAAGAATACGTTTTTAAAATGCTGATCAAGTAGTGTTTTTAATGTATGTTTTGTGAAATGTGAAACATGATCATAAATAGAAAAGTCCCATTCATTCTCGGCAATATTAGGCACTTGAATTACGGCTATGCCATTATTAGACAATAAGGCATTAATACTATCTAAAAATTGAGGTGGTGAAGTAATATGCTCTAAAACATGAATCAATGTAATTATATCAAAACGATGATCTATCTTACTTAAGTCGCCTTTATAAAAAGAGGCAAGGTTATATTTCTGAGTTAAGTTTAACTGGTAATCACCCGATACATCATGTGCACTTTTAGTCCAGTTTGAATAACGCTGTGAAACAGCCTCTAACATTACACCGCTGCCAGTACCTATATCAATAAATTGAGCATTTGCGTGAGGCAAAAATTCCTCTGATATTTTTAGTATTTCACTACAACGAGTAAAGGGGATATCTGCAGTAAAATTAAGCTGCTCTTTACCATTTTGAACTGAGTAAGGTCGATAGTGAGTGTAGATTTCATTTATGTTATTTAAATAATGAGCATCTATATTCTTTTGATAATGCTGGCAATGTTGGCATTGGAAAATATCAGCAGTAAAACTTACGTTTCGACAATCAGATGCAATTGGTTTATTAATATGTAACATATCCACACTTGAGGATATTTCATTATTACAAATGATACATTTCACAAGCTATAATCCTTAAAGAATATCTTCTAATATTTTTGTTTGAAAATGCGTTTCAATTAAATAACGTTCTATTTTTTCTATGGTGTTTTCTTCATCTAAAATATGTGCTTTATCCGCAAATTCCCTTCTTTTATATATTTCTGAAATAAAGACATTACCAATAATAAAACACCATTTAATTCTAGTCATTTGAAAAGCGGTTATAAATTCTCTTTTGTTTTTAGTTAAAAAACCAAATAACGGCAACTCTTTAATAATGCTTATTTTATCAATAGGCACAGGGATTTGAGGTTGAGAGAAAAAATCGGCTGTAAGTTTCCAAAGTGAGTCGATGCCAGCATACTCAAAATCATAAAAATAAAGCTCATTCTGATCTATTAAAATATTATGAAAACCGAAATCTGAAGGCGATAAGTAATTGCAGTCAAGCGACATTTGCCCATTAAGTTGACGGTTGTCTTTTTGTACTTTATAAAAAAAAGGCATTATTTTATTTTCAACTAAACTTAAAAAAGCTGATGAAATAACTTCTTGCTTTTGAATTATTGAAAACCGATTAGTAACAAGTAATTCAAAGTCAGCTAATTTTTTTACCGCATCTTTTGCATTTATTATCTGTAATTTTTGCTGCTGAGAGTTACAATTAACAATAAAACTAAATGCACTTTTTATATTTTGTTCTGTTGGTTGAGTTACTTTCTCACCAGGTAGTTTTGACATAAGTAAATAACCCAACTCAATATCGCAGGCAACTGGTGTAGCTGTGTTATTTTCTTTATATTGGGTTAGTGCCTTTAAAAATGAAAATTCTCGCTCACACTTAACTTTATAATCATTGTTCTTAGTAAAAAACTGCTTAAATATATACTCATTTCCACTATCTTTAACATTAAAGACACGACTATTTGCACCGCCTGAAATTTCATTTATATGACAGGGAGCTTTTAAATGCTTATATAAAAAATCGTTCATTTAATTACTTAACACACAAAGCAAGTAAATAGTGTGCCATAGGATAAAAGCCTGTATGGACAACTTCATCATTCATAGAAAATAAAAACACATGCTTAAAATGCTTATCACATAGCGCTTTAAATTCATGGCCAGATTTACAATTGATATGGCCTGCTTTACTTGCTGGTGATGCATATTGTTGAGATTCTAACGATGGCATACCTAAAATGACAACCCCGTCATTGTTGAGCGATAGTTTTATATTATTGATAAATGTATCTTCAAATTTTGCTGGAATATGTTCAAGTACATCTAAGGAATAGGCCGAATCAAATGTGCTCTCAAATGGCTTCTCTAAAATATCATGTACAACAGGGATTAATGGCCATTTAACAGAGTTACGTTTAATAATATCTTCGATAAAACGAGGCTCTATATCGGCAACGGTTAGTTCCTTAACTTCTTGTCTGACGACACGACTACCAAATGCATCACCACAACCAATCTCCACCGTTTTTTTATGTCCAGAGAGCATCTTTGATACAAATTTATATCGTGAAAGCATAATACCGAGGCGTCTTGGATCCAGATCCCATGTTCCATTACTCATTAGCCCCAACTTTGATTGCTCTGTTTCGTCTAAAAAGTCATGGTAGTCTTCTATATAAGTCGGTTCTTGGTTATCCATAATAATTACTCATTTGTTGAAATTGAGGTAAATGCACCAAATTGCTCTGGCATATAATTGATCGTTTTAAGGATGGCTGTATGTAATTCGCCTCTACAGACTGTTATATCGGCATCAACATTTCTATCTGTTAGGTTTTTATTTTTATTCGATACAGTTAATGAAAACGTCTCGAAAGCATAGGGTTTTTCAAAATCTAAATTTTCTGTGATATCTTCATATTGCAGAGGGTATTCCCATTTTAAAAAACGTTGGCGAGCAATTTTTTCTAATCGAATTAAGTCATATTCATCAACATAAGAGCGATACTTTCTATTATTGTTTAATGTTTTTTCAAGATTAAAGCCTGTAGTATCCCCGATGATCCCTTGCCAATTTTGACCATGATTAATCGTCTCAGCAAGTAAAATATCATGCCATCCTATTTGTAAAAATGAGGTAACCAGTTGAAGTGTTTGTTGAGGGGTTGCATGGAGTTGTTCTAACTTTATCGCTAGGCTCTTACTGTTTTCACATCCAGTTAGATCGCTTCCAGCATATAAGAAATGTCTAAAGCATGACTCAACCGTAGATCTCCCTAACGATATTTCATAGTCAGGTAACTTTTGCAAGTCATTGCAATGAGCAAGAGACATCCTAATAAAAGACGCGATAGGATCTCTTACTGAATGGCAAACTAATAAGTGATTGAACTCGTCATACATTTTCCTCATTACAGTATAATTAGGAGTATGTAATTGATAAAAAATAACTTTTTTATCTGAAGTGTTAATGCCTAGAAGCTGATATATAATAATATGAATAGCTATAAATCGAATATTGAATGCTTTAGGCTTATTTTCTAACTCTAAAATAAGCGCTTCTTTAAACTTTTTCTTATCTAAATTTAGTAACCCTGTTTGCGTTCTAGCCATATTATTATTAAAGTTAATATACTGGTTACTAACACACTGAGAGTAACTTTCAACAAATAGATTGTTAAAGTCTAAGATGAATTGTTCGGTAAATTCTTTATTTTCAAGATCCGCTGTATTAAAAATATGCTGAGCCAAGTTCATCATATAAGGGGGGAGGCTAATGACTTCTGGATGCCCATCAAGGAGTGAGTGGAGAAAAAAAGAGCCCCCTCTGCCATAGCATACTCCGACCGCGACTTTAAAGTTCATATTACTGACCTGCTTGTTGGGGATTGATTTTTGTTAATTTATTAATACGCGCTACTAATATATCGAAAGCGTGCTGTAGATGATTCAAGTCGTCTTTTTCCCAAATAGTCATTTGAAGTTTACTATCATTAAAGAAAAAATCTTTTCCTATTTCTAAACCCGAACGCTTTGCTGTCCAAGATGAGCTCGCAGGGTTGTTTTCATCAATCATTTGGAAAATTATAGAGCGGGCACCCTTAACAAAGCTAATACTGTAGTTAGGCCCACTAGAGACTCCCATATTAATATAGGCTAGTTCGTACAGTGCTAAACGGACACAAAAGTCCATTGAAGCCTGGGGGCAGTGGATGTATTTTTTTAACCTGTCGTCAGGTTTTTCAGTGCTTTGATATGTATCTCTTATAATCACAGGGCAATATATTGTCAAATCAAGTGAATCAAGGAATGCAGACCACTGAGCAATGTCACTATTTCTTTTTGGCTGCGCTTCGTATTCTCGAAGTGTTATTACGATGATCTTTTTATTATCGGGTAATGAATTTAAAAAAGATGCAGCAAGATTTTTACCTACTAAAGGTGCGCTGAGGACGCTCATATCATATTTCAAAGGTACACTTCTTAGTAAGAGAGTGTTGATAGCGGGTGACTTTTTATTTGTATAATACGATTCAGGGAAGACGTTCTCTTTTGTTGCAAGGAAAATAAAAGCGTCCTCTTTAAAAGGAAATTCAGTAATAGATATGTAGCTAGGAACACAGGTAAAAACTGTTTTGACTATTTTCTCAATCCGCCATGCGTAATCATCAGCATCATGAAATCGAAGTGTATTAAAGTTTTCACCGACTGTTGAACGATCGTGGACTAAAATAAATTGAATATGTGTTTTATGTTGCTCTATTCTCGCAATTTCAGCTAACACCACAAAGTTAATTACATCAAAACATGCTAAATGAACTGATAGGTCGTAAACGGCATATAAGATATCTTCACTACTGACTTGCTTAGCTAATAATGCATTGTAATGAATTAGTTTTTTCTTTGTATGGTCAAAAAAATAAGTGCGCTCTAATGGCAGGCCTTTTTCACGTAAACCATTACATATTTCAGAAACAAACATGGAACAAATAATAATTCTATCAATTTGATCATGAGGGACTAACGCCAAATCTTCAAGGCTAAGAGCTTGAGTGCCTTTGTAGGACTCTCCACCATCCGTACAAGCAAATAGATTATTACCTGTATTGATTGAAGATTTTAAAAATAGTTCTGTCGGTGAACTTATACCATATATTATTGTATACATTTATTATTCTTAGTCTAAGCCAAAGAAAAGGCGATTTTGTGTACTATAAAGAGTGTAATCAGCTAATGTATCAAGTTCAATCCAGCGACCGTCGATTAAAAGTACGTCGACGAAATATTGGTTCGCTAATTTTTGTAAAAGCGAAGTCATATACATATTTTTTACACTAAAATCATGAGATTCATTAATAAATAGTTGCAGTTGCTCTATTAGCACTGTTGCTTCTACTTTAAACATCCCCATAAATTGGGCCATTGCTTGTGATTGACTTGTAAGCTTATTGCCAATATTTGTTAATGTTAATTGATCATTGTATATAAAGCTTTCAGCGTCATCATATGGGTTTTCCATACGCATTTCCCAAAGTTCTTGCCATTTTAAATTACCAAGGACAGTTAAAGGGAATGAAGACTTATGCTTAATTAGTTCTTTTAATGTATCGGTATGGTAGGCAATGTCTGCATAGAGAACAATGAATTCTTCGTCAGCATGTTTTTTAATCCAATCGATTGACTTAGCTAAGCTAAATACCATATTCGAGCTATCGTATTCAGTATTAATCACAATGTTATTTGTATACTCTAATATTGCTTCACTTTTAAACCCAGTGATGACTAATGTGTCTTTTATTCCTAAAGAATTGAGTTGGCGTAATTGCCTTTTAAGCAATGGTTCGTGCCATAACTCCACTAAGCACTTTGGCTTATCTGTTGTTAAATGCTCGAGTCTTGAGCCTGTACCTGCGGCAAGTATAATGGCTTTCATTTTAAAATATATCCTTGAAAAGTTGTATATCTTCATCGCAGTAGGGGGTATTTCTTTCAGGGTGCCACATAATCCCAAAGATACTATAGCGGCTATGCTCTATTGCTTTGACTATATTGTCACTACTTTTAGCTTTTGTTAATAAAGGCTTTTTTGTTGTAGTGGTCCCTAGAGTATGATATGAGTTTACAAATCTAGGTAACTGCTCTTCATCCGTTTTTATTTCAATTATCTTATTAACGTGGCCTTTTATACAGTCTAACGAGCCACCATAATGAAGTTGTATCATTTGCATCCCTCTGCATACGCCTAGAATAGGTAAGCCTACAGTTTCGCAATGTTCTATTAGAAAAGCCTCTACATCATCTCTTTCTGGGGCATCCCCAGCATAGTGCATTGGCGAATTGCCTCCTGTGAAAACAAAGCCATCTAACTGGACTCTAGCAAGCAGAGCACGACAAGTTTTTATACAGTTAGGGATTAGAATTGGTATGAATCCGCAATATAAAAAGAATTGATACCATCGCTGATCTAAAGCATCACGACGTTCACCATAGGTTGGATGAATATCAACTCGTTGTGTTATACCAATTAATTTCATCTGATAATTATCACTTTTTTATTGTTTGCATCTAGCTCTAATTTTTCGGCTTTAAGCCATTTTGCATATAAAATTTCACCCGCGCCGATAACTGAAGGTATATTAAGCTCACCAGCTCTAATCGCCATATGGCTATTACATCCCCCATATTTAGTAATAAGCCCTGCAATTGGATGAGAAAACAACCAATCAAATCCAGGATCTGCTGAAGGAATAAAAACAATTTTTCCTGCCAGTTCTTCATATGCAGCTGGATTCATCGTTGTTTCGGCAGTTATTTTACCTTGTGTAATATAGTTAGGTTCACCTTCAGGCATGTTAAAAAAGTATGCATCAGATGGACTCGATATTAGTGGCGGGAGTGTGATCTGCTGTGCTTTTAGGTGATTTTTTTTCCCAGTATCGATAGAGCTTTTAATAATATTTAGTAGATCATCGCTACTTGAATAAGTTTTAAGTATGGATGATATATCAACATATGACATATCATCTGTATTTAACTGATGTTCAAGTCCTAACTCTGTAATAAGCTCAAGAGCATCACTTAGGCTATGAGTGAAGATAAACTTGGCATATTCTCTTCCCTCTATTGCACCTTTTATAAATGAGAACAGAGATATCACATCATGTTCAATGCCACTTTTTTCTAATAACTCTTTAAGAGCGGAAAGCTGTTCTAAACTCAAAGTAAAGTTATCGAAAGTTTGCTCTTTAACATTTTTATCTGATTGATTAAAGTAACGCTCTGGTGCCTTGTCATAACGAGGAGAAAGTATGTCGTATGTGCCTGGGCGAAGATGCCCATACTGCTGTAAAAAACTTGATAGAGGGAGGTTAATGAAATCTTGTTTTAATGTGGAACTAACAGTCGCAATTGAAGACAAAAACTTATTGTAGTCTTGCTCTGTTATTATATTTTTAGCAACCATTGAGCGTAAAAATTGCACCGCAATAAAACCAGCTCTCGCAAGCCCTGCAAATGGAAGTGTGCCGTATCTTTTACAATCTTCCAGCAACCAGTGGATTTTCTCTACTTTAGATAAGTCGCTACTTAATATTTTTATTCGACGATTAGGGAGTGTGTTAATCTTTTCGATGTCTTTTTTCCATAAGCCATCATTTTTAATTATATTATTTGTTAATTTTTTTAGTGATTCAGTGAATGTTATTAATTCAGATTCGGAAAATCCAGCTTCACTTAAGCGTTTTAAACGCTCATTCAAATCTAAAGTAAAGCAAGAAAATATAATATCAAACTCAACTTTGTCATGCTTTTCGGGGGCATTTTTTAATTCGTTTATATAATAATTAACTAATTTTTCAGCAAGCCTATCAGGTGTATCTTTAGGTATAAATGAATTAAAACTTACTCTTACATCAATATAAGGTAAGCCAGCTAAGGAAAGTAAAAGAGGAAAGCTTCTTAGTTGCTTATAACCATAATTATTTCTTTGATATGCCCATGTTGAATCGGTAATTAACTCTTTATATAAAGAAAGAGCGAGTGGGCGAGGTCGAACACCAATAATTTCGGCTGGATTCCAATCAGGCATAATGCCTAAAACAGAGCGCTCTCCATTTAAATAAGGGTGTGGCTTTATGAATCTACTTATAGTTGCTTCTAGCGTTTTTAATATTTTAAAATGTTCTTGATCGCAAAAATTATCTAGGCTTTTAATTATCAAGGGTCTAACTTGAAATAGGTATAAATGTTTATTTTTATCAACTGCAAATTCAATATCTAGTGCATCAAGCCCATATATTTTTTCGAGTTCTTTACATAGAGAGCATAATTTAAATTGCCAAGACTCTTTATCTAATCCATCAAATTGCTTTGATATATAACTGACATTCTCATTGGAAGTACCTGCGGTTATGGCGTCAGTTGAACTGGACAATGAGTAGTTTAAAACATAGTAAGGCGTATTGTTAGAAGGATCTTTTGTAAAAGCGACTCCGCTAATGTCTACATTTTCCAGCATTGGTTGAATGAATATTTCATCATTAGGGGTGTAGTTTTCAAATGATTGATAAACACTTTCTATCGCACTTTCTAGTTTTTTCACTCCTTCGACATTGAGTATGGAGTCATAATAACCAGCATATGATTGAAAGGCGCTATCCTCACAGACAGCACTACTTCTTACAATTAGCTTTTTATTACTCCATTTATATAATGTAAAAAAACTATTCAGAACATCGTTAGATTCATTTTTCCATTGTTCTGCTGTAAAACAAAATTGCGGGAGTATCTTCGCAGTTGTTAAAATGTTCTGTAAAGAGATTAGATTTTGCGATTTGGTAGTAAAAATCATTCTAACGGACTCTAGCTAGCCAAGCTCTTGTTTTATAAGTTGTCTCAATAAAATCTAAGTTACTTGTTTTTTCTTCGACAAAAGCCATAAATTGCATAAATTTATCTTCACCTGCTTGTGCTCGAATATCGTTCACTGACCACCAGACGCCTAAATACTCTTCAGGTGTTTGTTTTATAGTATGAAACCCTTCTAAGTAAATAGCATCGGAGAATACATCGGCATTTCTTAGACGTTCTGTTAGTGTATCGGTAAAATCAGAGTTCCCAGATGACACGCGTTTTATATGAGGCGCTATTTCATATAACTTTTCTTCAATTTCGACAAGTAATGGATTGCACTCAATATGTCGAGGATTCCATACTGCTGTAAAAAAACCGCCCGGGCGTAGTACTCGAGAAAATTCTTTTATTGCTTTTTCAAAATCTACCCAGTGAAATGATGAAGCCATGGAAAGTAAATCGGCACTGTTGTCATTTAGCGTTGTATTTTCACCAGAGCCATTTACCCAGGTGATGTTTGTTTTTTGACTGTCCAAAATACCATGCTTTCTCATATCATCATTAGGCTCAATTGCGACAGTACTATTTAAGCCAGCGTGGTTGATCATACGAGTCCAAATACCAGTACCAGCACCGACATCTACAAAATCGATCTCATTATTATTCTTATCGATTAACCCTAAAATGGCTTTACATACTAAAGGGCAGTAACTAGGTCTATATAATGAGTAATTTTTTGCTAGGCCAGTGAAATCACCAAGTTTTTTTTTCATTTTATTAATTCCATTACAATTTTGTTGACTGCTTCAAGCGGCGTTTCTAGACCGTTATTATTAAGTATTAAATCCGGTGCTAATGGTTCTTCAAAAGGAATATCATACCCATGTAGATAATTCTTATTATTTAGCGCAGCTTCGGAATATAGCTGTTTTTGGTTTCTTTTAATTAATACGTCAGGTTCAACTTTAATATACACTTCAAAATATTGTGCGTTATTTGACCTGTTCCATTCCCTGACACTGTGAAACATGGATACTGTTGCACAAATAACGGTAGCTCCTTGTTGAGATAGCATGTTTGATAGCCTAGCGTAAGTCATTGCTAGTGCTGAGCGAGAGTCGTTATCGTAATTTTGATTACCCAAAACCTCACGCAGTTTATCTCCATCAAGAAGGATTACTTTGTTTAACTTTTCATCCAATATGTTATGCAATATTTTTGCCAAGGTTGTCTTCCCTGCACCTTGACGACCTGTTAGCCAAATCACCATTTTAACTCCTCCTATTTATGAAAGAGTTAATCATTGGATGAACTTTCTTCCAATCACTCGTATTTAACTCAATGCTCGGATGTGGCTTTTGATTAAAAAGAATTTTTTCTGTTGGTAATGGAAATAAAGCGCTATTTAAGACACTACTAAGATCATCAATAAAAAAATCACATTGGAGAGTTGAAATCCGATTTATTTTTATTTCTTGTTTTTCATGAAATGATATGTTTTCAGAGGCAATAGGTCCATCGGTACAATTAGTAAAACCATGACTTTTTAGCCAATTAGTGGCCGCAATATGAAAGTTAGTTTTATCACCAATAATTGGGTATTTAGTCTTATGCGACACGATGAAAATACTATGGCCTTCTTTTTTTAAGCTTTTTATTGCCTCTAGGCAACCTAGGTATGGTTTAGCTTGGTTAATTTCTTTCCCATATACGATACCTTGTAATTCAGTCCACTTTGGTTCATTTCCAGCATTAATAAAGTATGCTTTCACATCTTCTTTTGTTTGCCCCACTTCTTTTGGAAGCCAGCCTAATTTCACTCCAACGCGATGAAACACACCTGTATAGTCAGCAATAGTATTATCAAAATCGATACCGATAATCATATTACAGCTCTATTTTTTAGTGTTGTGATTATATCTAAAACAGTTAAACCTGCTTTTTTACGTGCATCTTCAGTACTATGAACTTGATCAATAAATTTATCAGGGATACCAAAACGGTGTACTCTTGGTGTTTTAGGTTGTTCACTAATATATTCAAGTACGGCACTGCCAAAGCCGCCATTCACATTGTGTTCTTCAAGAGTGATTATATGTTCAAAGCGCTCACAAGCTAAGGCTAAATATTGAGTATCAAGGGGTTTTACTGTATGAAAACTGACAAGCTCGGCGTTAATGCCTTTACTTTGAAGTTCAATGAACAAATCATTTGCGAGTGGCATAATCGTGCCCGTTGCTAATATTGCGACTGTTTGACCCTCTTGCATTGTATATGCATGTCCAAACTTTAAGTTAGGTAAAATTTTGTGAACCTTTGGCTCATTTTTTTTACCAATTCTAAAGTAACACGGCTGGTTGAGTTTGATTAATTGGGGCATTAATACGCTGAGTTCGTCTGAATCGGCAGGGCATACAATATTCATATTTGGCAAGCTTCGCATTAATGCGATATCTTCAAACGAATGATGGGTGGGCCCTAAATTAGCATACGATAAGCCTGAGCCCGTGCCAACGATGATAACGGGTTGGTTTTGGTAAGCGATATCTATTTTTATTTGTTCAAAGTTTCTCGCTGTAGTAAATGGCGTAATGGTATAAATAAACGGTTTTTGGCCCATCATTGCGGAGCCCGCAGCCATTGATGCCATATTTGCTTCGGCGATGCCTGCATTGATTGTTCTATCGGGAGCAACTTCTTTTAGATTATTGAATAAACGATTACCGATATCAGCGTAGAAAAGCATTAAACTGGTGTCGGATTTAGCTAATTCAGTCAAACAATTTGCAAATGCATTTCTCATTTTAGCCCCAACTCCTGTTTTGCTTTTTCAACTTCATCTTGGGTTGGTATACGATAATGCCAGTTGTTATCGTTTTCCATGAAAGAAATACCTTTTCCTTTAATTGTATCAGCGATTATACACACCGGTTTGTCGTAAGATTGCGCATCCTTTAAAGCGTCGCTGATAGCCGAAATATCATGACCATCAAGGCGAATTGTGTGCCAGCCAAATGCCCGCCATTTTTCTTCTAATGGTTCAAGGTGCATTATTTCACAGCTTTCACCAGTGCCTTGAAGTTTATTAAAATCAATGATGGCAACGAGATTGGATAATTGTTTACCGGCTGCAAACATGGCCGCTTCCCAAATCGTTCCTTCATTGAGCTCACCATCGCCCATGAGGACATAAAAGCGATTAGTTTTTTTTTGAATTTTACAGGTTAATGCCATACCTGTTGCAAGTGAAAGCGCATGGCCAAGTGATCCCGAAACAGTATCAACTCCTTTAGGGGAGTTTATGCCGGGGTGCTCTTCAAAAACAGAGTCGGTTTGGCCGTGTTGATAAAGATCTACCACTGGGTAAAAACCCCTGTAGGCAAGTGTGGTATAAAGTGCACTTGCAGCATGGCCTTTACCAAGCAAGAAGTAATCCCTGCTTGGCATTGATGGTGTTGATGGTTCTACATTGAGTACTTGCCAATAAAGTGCTGTTAATATATCAGTACATGACAGTGAACTACCCAAGTGTGGGGTTTTTGTTTTACTCGATACGTCACATAATGTGTATCGTATTTTTGCTGCTATTTGCTCTAAATTCATAGTTATCTCTATGGTATGAACCAGTAAAAATCGCCAGTGTAACCATGGTCTTTAAAGAATACCTTCCAATCATCAACATGCATGATGGTCTTTGCGGTTAATGCCCATTCGAGCATACGCTCTTTTTCTTCATCATTTCGATAGGCATCAACAGTTATAAATGACTTTCCTTTACTTACACGTTCAATTTCTTGTAACGCGATAGCACATTCTTTTTCATCTAAATTATGGATAGTATTGATTGACATAACGACATCAAAGCTGTCGTCATCGAAAGGTAAACTCTTTGCGTCCCCTTGTTGAAGTAAGTGCTTAACTTCTTCTTTGGCATGCTCTAAAGCATAACTAGAAATATCCAACCCAGCTAATTTTATACCTTTGATATGCTGTTGCAGGTCATAGAGCATGAAGCCTTTGGCGCAACCTACATCCAGTAAAGAACTTTCTTTTGTTAATTGAAAGTGAGATTGAAGATCAGGAACAACCGGTTGCCAAAAGCGAGACATGTAGCTAAAACCACCGTATCCATAGGTACGATCACCATCAAAAAAATCTTTACCATATTGGCGAGCAATTTCTCTATCAGCTTCGGTAATTACATTGGCTCTTCCCTTGGTGTCTCTTTTTGATTTAGGGTAGTTTTTTAATAAATCTAATTCTTTTCCTAGCATGAATACCTCAGGCTTTATGAATATAGTTATGTGGTTGTGTTTTTAGAGTATCAAGGTTGCTTTTGACCCAATCAATTGTTTTGGCAAGGCCGTCTTCGAGTGAAATACTGTCTTGCCATTGTAATTCTGATCTGATTTTTTGAGTATCAAGCAGGTAAGCAGCGTCTTTACCAAGTCGGTCACCTGTTATTTCACATGTCTGTTCAAATGGGACGTTTAACATTTTGCATAACATCTCCACAATTGCGCGGATTGTGATCATACGCTCTGTTGAAATATGATAAATTTCGCCATTACGTCCTTGCTCTCCAATTAACTGTGTTGCACTAGACACATCATCAATATGGATAAATGAGCGGGTAGAGTGGCCGCCACCATGAAGCGGTAGCTTTTTGCCTAATAATATAGACAGTATTGTTTTTGGAATTATTCTATACAGTTGTTGTCCTTCACCGTACACGTTGGCTGCCCTAGTAAAAACAACAGGGAAATCATAAACATCAGAAAATGTATGAAGACTCATATCAGCAGCAGCTCGTGATACAGCATAGGGCGTGCTTGGTTGGTAGTTCCGATGCTCAGGAACCAATCCTTCGCAGCTACCGTACACTTCAGGTGTAGAGATATGTATGTATTTATCTAAACTGTCGAGTTGACGAAGTGCATTGTGTAATTTGATAGTTGACACTGCGTTGGTCATAAACCAATGCTCTGGGTATTCCCAGCTTTGTCCCACCATACTTTGGGCTGCAAAGTTATAAACTGTGCCAACATTCTCTTGTTTGATATGTGTTAATATGTCATCTAAATGATGATTTAAATCGAGTTGTTTAAATGCTAGATTCGTTGTGTGGCAATCTTGCCATTTATAAGGTAACAGGGCATTAACGGGTTCACTAGAGCGGCTGA
Source organism: Pseudoalteromonas porphyrae (assembly GCF_001298125.1). NCBI lineage: Bacteria > Pseudomonadati > Pseudomonadota > Gammaproteobacteria > Alteromonadales > Pseudoalteromonadaceae > Pseudoalteromonas > Pseudoalteromonas porphyrae. The sequence goes on from NZ_LHPH01000007.1 coordinate 288,471, forward strand.
TCGCGAGGATTCTTTTACCTTGCTTTAGCATGTGAGAGCAAAAAGAGGCGCCAGAAAAAGAATTACTTCCTATAACAATAATTGGTGAGTCAGTCATTTTGTAATTCCAGATAAAGAGCTTTCATTAAAATATGCCCGACAATAACTTGGGTATCTTCTGATATTTGCATATCCTGGATTTCGAAATGGAAAACTTGGTCAAGCATAGGCTTAACTTTACCGCCACAAAATCCTAAAATACCGACTGTTTTCATACCAATATCGAGTGCTTGTTGAGTCGCTCTAATTATATTTTCAGAGTTACCACTGCCAGATAAAATTAGTAAAATATCATGACTATTCGCTTTAACTTTTAGCTGATGTGCAAAGATATTTTCATAACCAATATCATTACCTAAGCAAGTTAAAACAGAGCTGTTAGCAGGTAACGCTTCAACTTTAAGTGCATTACCTTGCGGGCTTATACCAAATGTAAAGTCATTTGCTAGGTGGATTGCATTTGCAGCCGAACCACCATTTCCACATAAATACAACGTGCCATTATTTGCTTTCATAGTTAGCAAAGCATCAACAAGGATTTTAATTTTTTTGCTATCTAGCTGTTTTAGCACAGCCGTTAGGCTGGCTATATAGTTTGTTGTTAGGTCTTCTACTAAATCATTAGGTACCGCTGGGGTTCGCTGGTTGTTAATCATAGAACCTCTCTTTGCATCCATTTAAGGTTGTAAAAATGATCTTCATCTTTTAGTAAACCTTGTTTGTAAGCTGTAATAATTTCGATAATGGCAGTGTCGACATTTTTATTGGGTGTAAAACCAGTTGCGAGTAATTTATCTGAGTTAATACGGTAACAACGAGGGTCATTTGAAGGCGTTACATCAATCTCACACGCTATTTTAGCCTGCACCATTTTTGCAATATCCATAATTGAAATATTTTCAAACCCTGCATTAAACACACCTGAGACTTTATCTGGATTATCTAACATATAAATATAGAGATCCGTGATATCGTCAATATGAATATTTGGTCTGACTTGATCGCCACCAAAAACCGTAATCTTTCCATTTTTCAGAGCTTGCATTGTCAGCATATTAACAGAAACATCTAAACGCATACGTTTAGATACGCCGCATACGGTTGCTGGGCGAACAATTTGTACCGCCATATCGCTGGCATAACTAAGTAAAACACGCTCTGCAACCATTTTTGTTTTGTTGTATTCTGAAATAGGTTCAAGCGTTAAGTCTTCAGTTACATGTTCTTCATCTTTGATACCGTATACGCTACCAGATGACGCATAAATAAACTGCTTCACCCCAGAGCACTTTGCTTTATCGGCTAAGCGCATAGTTGCTAACGCACTCACTTCCCATGTTAATTTAGGGTTTAAATCACCACAGGGATCGTTTGCGATAGAAGCAAGATGAATAATAGAATCCACACCGTCTAAGTTAATCGTATCAGTGTCGCGTACGTCACCTTTAATGACTGAGAGGTTGTCATGAGAGGGCAAAAAATTACCAAACCATTGGGTGTCAAATGCGATTACGCGATGGCCTAAAGCCAGTAGCTTTGGAACCAATACGGTTCCTTTATAGCCAGTTGCACCGGTAACTAATATTGTTTTTGGATTCATTTAATATTCTCTAATTCTTTGGTAGTCATAAATATAATGTTCAATGACATACAATTATTATGCCTAACTTAAGTAGATTTTTGCTCTACGTGTTTATTTATATCGGTGAGGTAAGGGTTTTCCTTTAATGTTTTTATTAAATCATTATAAGAAAAATCAACTTTATTCAAAAAATGATCATAAACAGCGGTAATTGCTTTGTAATCGTCTGGTTCATCAAGTGTTAGGCGAAAGTGGCTATAATCTTCATGCGCACTGAATGTGTGGGTCGTTATGGTATTAAATTTTGCCATGCCTAACGTCACATGTTCACGATCGGCGGGTGATGTGGCTTTTAAATAAGTATTTTCTAATAATTTGAAAGAAAAAGCACAACAATCTAGCCCCCTAGGGTAACCACTGTGCGGGCCTAAATTAACCATGTCATAATTTTGACTCGTTCTTTCATTAATGACTTGCGTACAAAGCGCTTCATCAATCAAGGGGCAATCACTGGTTAACCTGACTATGGTTGTTGATGGTTTTGCGCCATAATGCTTTGCAGCTAAATAATAACGACTTAGCACGTCGTGCGTGTCGCCTTGATAGGTTTTTATATTTAACTGCGCGCACAAATCTAAAATGGGTTGTTCAGTTCCATCATTCGTCGTTGCAATAATGATATGTTTATGCCAACTAGGTAAGCGTTCAAGCATAACTTGTAACACGGGTTTGCCACACAGTGGTAACATCACTTTTGCAGGCAATCGAGTTGATGTCATACGTGCTTGAATTATTACTAATACATCAGACATGTTTAATGGTAATCATAATTATTATTGAGATAAATATAGCAAATCATTACACTCTTGCACATAACTTAAAGGTTAAAATCCTTTTGGATCAATGTGATTTATTAATTTATAAGCTAGTCGAATAGGTTTAGGTATAAAGTTTGCTTAAATGTAATGGTTTTTGACAGTGCAATTTAGGGATCGTAAATGGCGTTTAATTCTGAAATTACCATTAATGGTAGAACTATCGGGTCAGGCTACCCTGTGTATATTATTGCCGAAATGTCAGCTAATCACGGGCAAGATTTAGAGCAGGCAAAGGCGTTGGTAAGGGCGGCTAAAGAGGCTGGAGCGGATGCAATCAAGTTGCAAACGTACCGTGCAGATACTTTAACGATGGATTGTAAATTACCGCACTTTGAAGCAACTGGGCCATGGAAAGGGCAATACTTATATGATCTTTACGAAGGTGCATATATGCCATGGGATTTTCATGCTCCGTTGGTCCAATTGGCAAATGAAATAGGTATAACAATTTTCTCTTCTCCATTTGATGACTCTGCTGTGGATTTATTGGAATCGTTAGATTCACCGGCATATAAAATTGCTTCACCTGAGTTGATTGATCATGCGCTGATTCGAAAAGTCGCAGCAACTGGAAAACCGATGATCATGTCAACCGGTGGTGCAACCCTTGCTGAAATAACTGATGCGGTTCAAGTTGCAGAGCAAGCGGGGGTGAAAGAGTTGTGCGTATTAAAATGTACTAGTACTTATCCAGCCCCTGCAGAGTCAATAAATTTAGCCACAATTCCTCATCTAGCGGATAGTTTTAAGTGTCCAGTGGGGCTTTCAGATCATACTTTAGGTAATGATGTACCCATAGCATCAGTCGCTTTTGGCGCACATGTTATCGAAAAACATTTTGTATTAAGCAAAGATGATGAAACGGCTGATAGCTTTTTTTCAATGACACCAGATGAACTTAAAGCATTAATACATGGTGTTCGACAAGTCGAAAAAGCGATTGGAACAGTACATTATCCCCTTAAACCTTCACCTAATCGCCGTTGCTTATACACGACTAAAGATATTGAATCAGGAGAGATTTTAACCGTTGATAATGTTGCGAATCTTCGACCAGGTGGTGGTGAGTTAGCCCCAAAAGAATTACCGAATGTTATTGGTAGGAAGGCGCGCCTATTTTTACCTCGTGGTACACAGCTATGTTGGCAGGATATGGAATAATTAGCATGATAAATGAAGAGTTATTACAAGGTTTTTTTTGTGATTTTTTAATCGCACGCGGTATTAGTATTTCAAAGAAAAATATTAATCACTTTAATTTTACTGGTTCAGGTAGCATTGATTCATTTGAAATTCTTAGCATGATTATGGAGCTTGAGATGCTTACTAATATTCATCTGAGCCCTGATGAACTCATGGATGAAAATAATGCAACTGTGGGTGGTTTGATTGAAACGCTATTGAGGAAGCAATGAATATTGTAGCTCGAGTTTCTACGTGTTTAGGTATTGGCCATTTAATGCGTATAAAGTGGTTGCTGCTTGAGTTGCAGTCAAATACTCAAGCTAGCCTCACTTTGGTTTTGGATATTCAAAAAGCTGATATAGCGCCTTTTATACAAGAGCTGATATGTGATGATATACATTTTGTTAAAACGGCGTCCAAACAAGATATTGCTACTTTACTAAGCGTAATAAAAACCTCAAATGCTGATTTGGTAATACTCGATCATTACGATTTAGATATTGAATATGAAAAACAAATTGGTAGTGTAGGCGCAAAATTAGCGGTATTTGATGACTTAGGCAGAGATCATGATTGTGATTTTTTATTCGATGCTAAGTGGGTGGGAGAGCTAACCCACAAACGCTATGATAAAAAATCACCAGTAAAAACTCGTCACTTTTTAGGGCCTGACTTTTCATTATTAGCCCCCCCATTTAGCCAAACTTTGAATACGCACGTTTCACAAAGTAAAAATAAAACGAATATTCTTTGTTCTTTAGGTGGTGGTGGCGATCTTAGCATTTTTGCATCATTAGTTAATTCAGTACCTAATGAGCTACATAGTCAGATCCAATTTACGTTTGTAGTTGGTCCTAAAGCTGAAAATAAACAGGTTATTACTCGCCTTGGGGAGAAATTTAAAAACATAACGATTTTATGTTCTCCTTTATCTATAGCAAACGAATATCGCAATACTGATTTATTTATTGGAGCATTGGGTACATCATTATACGAACTGGCTGCATTAAAAGTACCTGCAATTACATTTTCTATCGCAGCTAATCAAGAAAATGATATAACTCACTTACAGCAATTAGGGCACTTTTTACATCTAGATGAATTCACAGATTCCCAAGCATGTTTATTAGGCGCTCAGCTGGGTGGCTTTATTTGTTGTTTACCTCGTATTAAAAAGCTACGCCATAATGCAATTGTTACTGTTGATGGTTTAGGTGTAAAGAGAGTTGCTGCAATTTTGCAAGCGCAGGAGTTTGACGTAACTGACATAAGTAGCCAAGTAAGGGACGCAAACCACATTGCCCAACTTACCACGCAATACGCAGTACGCGAGGTTGAGGATAGCGATGTAAATAATTACTTAATTGCTAGGAATTTACCAAGTAATTCACAAAAGATGACCATTAACGCAGATATACCGAGGCTTGAACATTACTTATGGTGGTTTCGAAGTGAAAGAAAATCGTATGTTGTTGAGAAAATAGGTATTCCTGCTATGTATGTATGGCACCAGTATGTATCTGCAAACTCGCATGATTATTTATATGGTGGTTGGTTTACAGCACGCAATGATGTGCCTTTTAATTTGGCTATGTTGACCCTTCAATGGCAGCTTGATTTTTGTAAAGTCAGTCATCCCAACGCTATTTGGCTTGCCGTGATCCACAAAGATAATAAATTCGTCAATTTGCTCAATAAATATATGGGGTTTGTGTCAACGCCTATCGACTCTGTTGAATATACTACAACCCAACAGTTATTCCCTTTAGCCGATGAACAATTTAATTTTGTGATGTGGGATCCAAATGCATAATAATAATAATAATATTTACCAGTTAGTTCAATCTCATGCAGTGAGCCAACCCGATAAGATAGCCTGCGTATACCAAAATACATCCATATGTTATCAGCAGTTAATTGATAAGGTAGATCATTTAGCGGCAGGTTTAATACAATTTGGCATAAAATCAGGTGATAAGTTGGCGTTATTTTGTCCAAACAATTTAGAGTTTGCTTATTGCCTATTAGCGGCAGCTAAACTGGGAGTAGCATTGGCTCCATTGCCTTTGACGCTTAAAGGGCATGCATTATCAAAAGCGTTACAGGTAGCTGATTGCAGTTACGCGATTGCATGGGTAAGTGTTGCAAATCAACTAGTAAAAAACGATGTATTGCCTAGCGACAAAATCATTTCGTTAGGCGGTCATATTGACGGGGCAAAGGACATGGCTTCGCTAATGTCATTGTCTGGTGAGCATTGTGATTCTTTTCTTGCAGATATTAACGCTCCTTTTATTCTTACAATGACCTCTGGTTCAACGGGTCAACCTAAGCCAATCGTATTTACTCAAGCGACCAAAATTGTCCGCGCGTTTGACGCAACGGCTCATTATTACCAATTAGATAAAACTGATGTAGTGTTAGTTTCAACTCCTTTATATCATTCGTTAGCACAGCGCTCATTGCTTATGCCATTAATGTTGGGTGCGAGTGTGGTTATATTACCCAAGTTTTCTGTAGGTGCTTGGCTTGATGCGATTGAAGTTCATAAAATTAGTTTTTTATTCGCTGTTTCAAGCCAATTAAAGGCCTTACTTCCTGAGTTAAAAAAGGCGCAATTAACAAGCTTGAAATGTGTTGTATCATCTTCTGCAACCCTTGAAAGTGACGATAAAAAACTACTATTATCAGCCTTAAATTGCCATTTCCATGAATGCTACGGGGCATCAGAAATGGGTGTGATCAGTGATTTTGATATAACTCAACCTAATGTGCCGATTAATAGTGTAGGTAAGCCTTTACCAAATTTGAGAATAAAAATATGTGACTCTGAACGTCATCTTTTATCTACAGGAAGTATAGGTGAAATTGCCTGTTGCTCGCCTACTGCATTTGCACAGTACTATAATTTACCAGAGCAAACTGCCCAAAGTTATGATGATGAGGGTTATTTTTTCACAGGCGATCTAGGTTATCTTGATGGCGATGGTTATCTTTATTATGTTGGTCGTACTAAAGAAGTGATCAAATCAGGTGGGATCAATGTTTACCCAAGTGATATAGAGTTAGTGACTAATTACTTACCTTGGGTTGATGAGTGTGCCGCATTTGGGGTGGACGATGATAAATTTGGTGAAGTTATTTTATTAGCGTTTGTATGCAGTAAAAACGCGCCTAGTAATGCAAAAGCCCAATTACAAATGCATTTACTCAAAGAACTGACTGACTACCAACAACCCCGCATTTTATTTGAGATGGTTGCTTTACCCAAAACTGAATTGGGTAAAATCCATAAACCGAGTATCAAGCAGGCTTATCTCGAGAGCGGTCATTAGGCGTCTTACACGCTCTCCCATCCCAAGGTTTGTGTTGAGCGTTTAGCGGCAGCAAATAGCTTTAAGCCATCAGCGGCATGCTCTAAACCAAACACGTATGAGTTGCTACTTGTTTGACCTTGTTGAAAAGACGCGAGATCTTGGGCTATATCGCTATATAAATTGGCAAACGCTTCAACAAAGCCAGTTGGGTGCCCTGGTTTCATTCGATTATATCTAAATTGATGAGCATAATCACATTGACCTGCACGGTCGAGGATTTCTCGTCTACCATCGTTAAAGTTAAGTTCTAATTCATCAGGGTTTAATTGTAGCCACTTGGCACTGCCAATATCGCCATAAATTCTAACTTGTAACCCATTACGATGACCAATAGCTGTTTTTGACATCCACATGCTACCTTTAATGCCACTGGCGTATTTTACGAGCATGTGTACGTCATCGACTAAATTAGCATATTGAGAGTGGTTACTAAACTCTGCGAGTGTGTGACTTGGTTCTTCATTTAATAAAAAACTACTTAGGTGGTGAAGGTGTACACCTAAATCTAGACATATTGTAGGCACTTCAGCGTCTTGCAGGCGCCAGGCTTGCGGTTGCGACGTTTTACCGGCAATATCAGGAGGTCGGCGAAAGCCTTCTTGTGGCATTTCTAAATGAATTTTTTGAATTTCCCCTAACTTTCCTGAATTAATTAGGTGCTTTAACTCCCGCACCATAGCATAACCACTGTAGTTAAAGGTTACCGCTAAAAATTGCTTTTCAGGGTCATAGTATGGCCTTAGTGCAGCAATTTCTTTCGGGCCGCAAACCATGGCTTTTTCACAGATCACAGGAAGCTTTTTTTCAAATAGGTATTGTAGAACTTCTAAATGATGAGGTGTTGGAGTGAGCACTACAAACGCATCAATGTGATCTTTTTCAGCTTCGACCATGTATTTCCAATCATCGTAGACACGATCTGAAGATATACCCCAATGAATGCCTGTCGCTTTGTTGTTTTCTTGGTTACGACAAAAAGCACCAGCAACAACTTGAAACTTATGATCCATGTGTGCTGCACAAAAGTGTACGTATCCAACCGCAGACGTGTTACCCCCACCGATAAAAGCGAGTTTGAACGTTGGGTGAGTGTGTAGCATAGCAGCCTCATGTTTCATTAAATGATATGTTTTATATCGTCAAAAAAGTTAAAAACTTTAATTTAAGATTTGCTGTAAGGTGTTAAGTACAAAATGTACTTCTTGCTCTTGCAACGTTGGATGCAAGGGAAGGGTGATTGCACCTTGATAATACTTTTCAGCATTAGGGAAGTCACCAACACTAAAGCCCATAGCTTGATAATAAGGCTGTAAATGTATTGGGATATAATGCAGATGGCCAATAATCCCGGCAGCCCGAAGTTGGGTTATAGCGTTTTTATGTCGAGTTATATCGCTATCTTTAAGTTGAACTATATATAAATGATAAGCGGAATAGCAGGTATCACTTTGATGTAATGGGCGGATCAGATTAAGATCTAGGTGTGTATTATATATCTGAGCTAAAAAGTGGCGCTGGTTAACAAACTCATCAACTTTACTTAGCTGGCTAATACCTAATGCGGCATGCAAATCAGTCATTCGGTAATTAAAACCAAGTTCTACTTGTTGGTAGTACCAAGGGCCATGACTTGGTTCGGTCATTTCGGTTGGATCAGATGTGATACCGTGGCTTCTTAATTTTCTTAAGCGCTTTGCTAGCTCTTGATTATTGGTGACGGCCATGCCGCCTTCTGCACTTGTGATTATTTTTACAGGGTGAAAGCTAAATACACAAATATCTGAAAACTCACAACAGCCTACGGGTTTATCTAAATACTTAGCACCTATAGCATGAGAGGCATCTTCAACAATTTTAAAGTCATATTTTAGAGCAAGTTTATGAATAGCTTGCATATCGCATGATTGACCCGCTAAATGAACGGGGATCACTACCTTAGGTAAGCAATTGTTTTGTTCTGCTAGAAGCAATTTTTTTTCAAGCTCAAAAACTGACATATTGCCAGTGTTTAAGTCAATATCAACAAAATCAATTTTAGCTCCGCAATACAAAGCGCAGTTTGCTGAAGCAACAAATGAAATAGGGGATGTCCACACTATATCGTTACTACCAACGTCAAGCGCTAAACAAGCTATGTGTAATGCTGATGTTGCACTATTAACAGCTACACCATGCACTGCCTTACAATAACTAGCAACAGCATCTTCAAATGCTGGCACTTTAGGGCCTTGAGTGAGCCAATCTGACTTTAAAACATCGACTACCGCATCAATATCAGTTTGGTCGATAAATTGTTTACCGTATTGGATCATATAAGTGCCTGAATATTAAAAGCATCTATTTCTTCTATCGTTAAGAAATGAGGGTTACTTAAAGAGTTATATTCAAACCCAACCTCGACTTTCTTACCTTGTTCATTTAATGCGTTGGTGTCGAAATCATTGCACCGGCTACTAAATTTAATACCAGGAGCAATCACAAAATGATCATCAAACTCATAGGTATCAAAACATAAATCAGATGGGCACATAATTTCATGCAATTTTTCACCGGGGCGAATACCGATAATTTTAACGGGTAAGTCAGGCGCCATTGCTTTAGCTAAGTCGGTAATGCGAATTGACGGTATTTTAGGGACGAATATTTCTCCACCTAACATGCGTTCAAAGTTCGTTAAAACAAAATCTACACCTTGTTGCAGGCTTATCCAAAAGCGCGTCATTTCTTCATGTGTTATGGGGATGTGATCTTGGCCTTGCTCAATAAACTTTTGAAAAATTGGGACAACAGAGCCGCGTGAACAAACAACATTACCGTAACGCACAACTGAAAATGTGGTGCGATTTCCGCCAGCAATATTATTGGCGGCAACAAATAGCTTATCCGACGCCAATTTAGTGGCGCCGTATAAGTTAATTGGGTTAGCTGCTTTATCGGTAGATAGAGCAATAACTTTTTCAACATCGTTGTCCAGCGCTGCATCAATTACATTCTCAGCGCCGTTGATATTTGTTTTTATGCATTCCATTGGGTTGTATTCAGCGGCGGGAACTTGCTTAAGAGCTGCTGCATGAATAACATAATTTACACCGCGCATGGCTCTTCTTAAGCGATCTTTATCGCGAACATCGCCGATAAAATATCGCATACATGGTTGATTAAATTCTTGTTGCATTTCAAATTGTTTTAGCTCATCACGAGAGAAAATTATAATCTTTTTAGGGTTATATCGCTCGAGCAAGGTTTTTACGTATTTCTTACCGAATGATCCGGTACCACCGGTTATTAAAATTGTTTTGTTATCGAACATAGTGTTACCCAAGTTATTTATCATTGGCGTAGTTGTTTATAAAAGTTAAATACGCAAAAGTGAAATTCATTACACATCTCAGTACTTTACCTATTAACTTAGTTGGTTAGCAAGCAAGATGCCAAGTTAATTTAATTTAACCATGGTACAAAGTGTAAAATTTGGCAAATTAAGCTATAATTTAACCAATCAGTGTGTCGGAGCCTGCTATGAAAATTCAATCACCATCTACTAGTTTTTTAAACCAAACACAGCAAACTGGAAATAAGCTTGCAGAACAACTCGCTACGGGTAAAAAAATAAACTCTGCGGCAGATGACGCAGCTGCGTTACAGATTATAGACCGTTTGACCTCCCAACAAGATGGGTATGGGCAAGCCGTGAGTAATGCTTATGATGGCATTTCTTACTCACAAGCAACAGAATCTAATTTATCTGGAGTTAATGATGCCGTGTCACGTATTCGTGAACTCTCTATTCAAGCAGGTAGTGGCGCGTTGAATGATAATGATCGCGCAGCTTTACAAGATGAAGTTGTGCAATTACAAAGTCAAATAACAGACACCTTTGAGAATGCATCATTTGGTGGTAAACCATTATTTGATGGTCAGGCAGTATCGTTTCAAGTTGGGCCAGATGCGAATACTACGCAAAGTGTAACTCCTGGCAATGGGAGTATTGCTAGCGTGGTTGCGGGTATTGACATTTCGACCCAAGCTGGCGCGCAAGCTGCGATTGATATTAGTGATCAAGCTGCAGATGAAATTAATAGTCAGCGTGCAGAGCTTGGTGCATTTGAAAATACGCTTTCAAGTACCATTCGCGGACTGGGCGAGCAAAATGAAAATATTGCCGCGAGTAAAAGTCGAATTCAAGATACCGATTATGCGCAGGCTATTTCTCAGCAGGTATCTAACGATATTTTAGCGCAAGCATCTATTGCACTTCGTGGGCAAGCAAACCAATCTGCAGAATCTATTTTAGGTTTGTTATAACCGTTATATTGAAACAGTAATTATTAAGTATTACTTATAGTTAACTAGGCGTCTGTTTTTTGGCATTGATGTCAAAAAACTGCCGCTTAGTGCTTGCATCCCTCCCAAAGTCGCTTACAATTTAATGTATCAATCTTTTTTGTAGTAATTGTGGCTCGCCAATAATGATCTTGATTTTAGATAATAATAATAATCGTGCGATAGGCTTAAATGCGGCGCTTACTTTCATTGGTGAAGCGGTGCAATTACTTGATGAACAAAATTTTGAGCAGATATGTTCCAGCTTTGATAAAAAAGAGTGCATGGTTATTCTTGGTGCACTCAATGACCTTGAGCATGAAGCTGTAATTAAAAAATACCCGACACTTCCCTTTTTATTGATTGGCGAAACACTTAAACCATTACTAAGTATTGCTAATGTAGTCGGCCTTATCTGTGAGCCGTTTACTCATGATGTGACTACTCAATTACTGCATGATTGCCAACAGTATCAACGGATGCTGCCAAATGAACATAAGCACGCAAAACCACATAAAACCTTTGATGGGTTAGTCGGTGAAACAGAAGCTGTTAAAGATGTGCGTTTTTTGATTGAGCAAGTAGCGAAAACTGATGCAAACGTACTTATATTAGGTGAGTCAGGCACAGGTAAAGAAGTTGTGGCTCGTAATGTACATTTGCTTTCTAAGCGCAACTCAGGACCATTTGTACCAGTCAATTGTGGTGCTATACCTGCCGAGTTATTAGAGAGTGAATTGTTTGGCCATGAAAAAGGGGCGTTTACGGGGGCTATTTCTGCTCGTAAAGGGCGTTTTGAACTTGCTCAATGCGGAACACTCTTTTTAGATGAAATTGGTGATATGCCGCTGCAAATGCAAGTGAAGCTTTTGCGTGTGTTACAAGAGCGAAGTTACGAAAGGGTTGGTGGCACTAAGGCAATTCAAGCTGATGTTCGCGTAATCGCGGCAACGCATAGAAACCTTGAGATGATGATTGAGCAAGGGAGCTTTCGCGAAGATTTATATTATCGTTTAAATGTCTTTCCAATTGAAAACCCATCGCTTAATGAGCGCGCAGATGACATCCCATTATTACTGAAAGAATTAATGCGTCGTGTAAATGAACAAAGTGGTACAACTGCTAAATTTACAGAGCGGGCAATTGATAGCTTAAAGGAACATGCATGGCCAGGTAATATTCGTGAACTAGCAAATTTAGTGGAACGTATGGTCATAATGTTCCCTGATAAAGTCGTTGATATCCCCGATTTACCAGCCAAATACCGTTATATTGAAGTAGAAGCATACGAACCACAGTACCCAGAAGAATTAATGGAACGTGATGCATTTAATGATATCTTTAGCGCAGGTTTTAGTGATTATGATGATGAACCTGATGTTGAAGTTAGTCAGTCTTCAGTTGATTTACTTCCCAATGAGGGAATTGAGTTAAAGGATTATTTGGCAGAATTAGAAATAAGCCTGATCACTCAGGCCTTAGAGCGTTACGATTATGTGGTAGCACGTGCAGCCGAAATTTTAGGGGTACGCCGTACAACCTTAGTTGAAAAGATGAAAAAATATAACTTATCACGAGATTAATTCGGGGTAGTTTTCATCTTCTTAGTAACTGAAGTTCGACTCAGTAGCAGCGATTTTACATCGCGAACCGTAAACAAGCGCGTGATAAATCTGAGCCTACTATACCCAAGTCACCTCAATAACGCAGTATAAATCGCTTTTAAACCAACCCATTGGGCGTTTCACAGGCGCTTACTCTCATCGTTGTTACTTCTTAAAAGGGACTGCCATTGTTGCAAAGTAACGCCTTGATATTAAGCCCCTGTGAAACGCTGAAGTCTGCATCTTGAGGTGGCTTGGGTATATACCCCATAGACGGAAATTTGTTTCTCATATGTCTTGCTTGTTGAAAATTAACCTAACGCGCTAAAACACGCCCTAGGGTTTTCTTCTTTAAACTCTTTTTACTCAGCTTAAAGTTATTTTGTACAAAGAGAATATTCTCTAGCGTCTAGTATTGCTCAATAATCTCAGCTTTGCGGAAACAGTCATTACTGTGATCGTTTACCATGCCACAGGCCTGCATATGGGCGTACACAGTGGTTGGCCCTAAAAATTTAAAACCTCGTTTTTTTAAATCTTTTGCAAACGCAGTTGATGCCTCGGTAATCGCGGGGTAGTCACTGAGTTTGTCTAAATCACTCACTAACGGCTTACCACCCACAAACTGCCATTGGTAGTGACTAAAGCTACCAAACTCTTGCTGAATTTCGATAAAACGTTTTGCATTATTTATTGTCGCAGCAATTTTTAGCCGGTTGCGAACAATTGTTTCATCAAGCATTAATCGTTCAATATCGTGTTCGTTCATTAACGCGACTTTTTCTACATCAAAATCTAAAAAAGCACGACGATAGCCACTGCGTTTTTTTAAAATTGTATACCAACTTAATCCTGCTTGTGCTGATTCAAGGGTAATAAACTCAAACAGTTTTTGGTCATTATAAAGTGGCACGCCCCATTCATCGTCGTGATATTTAACATAGTCTTCTTTACTGGTATCGAGCCAAGGGCAGCGACATACATTTTCTTTACTCATTGAATAATCCTTTCTTTTAAAACCGATGTCATTTTTTTGTCGCGCAAGTTTAAAGCTAACATTATGAAAATAAACATTAATAATAGTGGTATGAATCGTGCATTTAACTCGTTAGAAACGATTTATAAGAGTATCGATTATGGCCTTAGCTAATGTCTTGAAACCACAATTTATCACAGCTACCCAATATAACCCATGCCTTCAGCAAGAAGAGTATGTGGGTGAGCTTAGTGAGCTGCGTCAACAAGCCAGCTGGTTAAGCCACTTAGTTGATACTATGCCTGCGGGAGTTGTGGTGCTAGATGCCAGAGGCATGATCGCAAAAGCCAATCAAATAGCGATTGATATGCTTGGCGAGCCACTTGAAGGTGAAAAGTGGTTTAGCGTGATCCAGCGCTCTTTTCGACCTCAGCAGGATGATGGTCATGAAGTATCTCTCAAAGATGGTCGCTTAATTAAATTAGAAATAACGGCGTTGACCCCAGAGCCTGGACAGTTAATTTTAATGACAGACTTAACTGAAACGCGTCGTTTACAAACACGAGTTGCACATATGCAACGTTTGAGTGCACTGGGTAAAATGGTGGCATCTTTAGCTCATCAAGTGCGTACACCATTATCTGCGGCTATGTTATATGCCGCTAATTTAGGATCCAAGCGTTTACCTGAAAGCTCTCGAGGCAGTTTTCATACAAAATTAATGTCACGGTTAAAAGATCTCGAAACGCAGGTGAACGATATGCTGTTATTTGCAAAAAGCGGCGATCAGCAAGTGGTAGAGCAGGTGTCTATGCAGCAGCTATTAACAGAAGTGAAAATGGGTGCTGATGCGATGGTTGCACTAAACAATTGCGAACTTGAGGTTAGCCTACCGGATCCTGATGTTGAAATTGTCGGTAATAAAACGGCGTTGGCGAGTGCTATTCAAAACCTTGTTCATAATAGTATCCAAGTTATTGGTGCTGGCGCGAAAGTTTACGTAAGTGCGCAACGTGATGAAGATGAGCCTGAGTTTGTTCGGATCAGTGTTAATGATAATGGTCCCGGTATTGATTTAACGCAAGCTGATAAGTTATTTGAACCATTTTATACCACTAAAAGCCAAGGCACAGGGTTGGGCTTAGCTGTGGTTAGCTCAGTGACAATTGCTCACCAAGGGCGAGTTGATGTTGCTAATAATACACAGGGCGGTGCTTGCTTTAGCTTGCTGCTGCCTATTTGTGCAGAATCAAAGTCAGTGGAGGTCATATGAGTAACAATACGATTTTAGTTGTAGAAGATGATGCAGGGCTTCGAGAGGCTTTGATCGACACGTTAGAAATGTCAGGAATTGATTGTGTTGCGGCTGATAGCGCTGAACAAGCAATGGTTTTATTGAAAAAAGATAGCTTTTCTTTAGTCGTAAGTGATGTGCAAATGGGGGCGATGAGTGGTCTTGATTTATTGCGGAGCATTAATTTAAATCACCCTGATTTACCAGTATTGATGATGACAGCATATGCAACAATCGATGATGCGGTTGAGGCAATGCGCTTAGGTGCGATTGATTATATGGCTAAGCCATTTGCGCCAGAAGTGTTACTCAATATGGTGAGCCGCTATTTACCAGAACCAGAAAAAGAAACGGATGGCCCAATTGTCGCAGATCCGAGCAGTATTCAATTATTAGAGCTTGCTTGTAAAGTTGCTAAATCTGATGCCAGTGTAATGGTGTTAGGCCCAAGTGGCTCAGGTAAAGAAGTATTAGCACGGTTTATTCATGATAAATCAGATCGTGCAGATCAGCCTTTTGTCGCAATTAATTGCGCTGCGATCCCAGAGAATATGCTTGAAGCGACCTTATTTGGTTATGAAAAAGGCGCATTTACAGGTGCAATCCAAGCTTGCCCTGGGAAATTTGAGCAAGCACAAGGTGGTACGATTTTACTTGATGAAATCACCGAAATGGATTTAAGCCTGCAAGCTAAGCTACTACGTGTACTGCAAGAGCGTGAAGTTGAACGTTTAGGTGGTCGAAAAACGATTAAATTGGATGTTAGAGTATTAGCCACTAGTAACCGTGACCTAAAAGAGGCCGTAAGTGAGCATCAATTTAGAGAAGATCTTTATTACCGTTTAAATGTGTTTCCATTGATGTGGCGCCCACTTTGTCAGCGCCCTGGTGATATTATTATATTGGCAAAGCATTTAATTGAGCGTCATATTAGTAAAAGCAAAGAGCCAATGGCACAACTTAGTCTATCAGCGCAGGATAAATTATTATCACACGCTTGGCCTGGTAATGTGCGTGAGCTTGATAATGTGATCCAGCGCGCATTAATACTGCGCCACGGTGATGTGATCGATGAAAATGCTATTTTTATCGAAAATCTAACAACGGCTCCATTAACCACCGCTTTAGCTAGCAATCCATTACCTGTTGACACAGCAAGCTCATTGAGTAATGAAGCGTATTACGACGTACAAGTGCCGACAATTAAAGCAAAAGCAACACACAGTGAGCCATTGATTAGTACGGACTCTGGCAGCTACAAAGATGAATTAAAAGATAAAGAACATCGCATTATTTTAGAAACGCTTTCTCGCTGTCAAGGTAAGCGAAAAGATGTTGCTGAGACTTTAGGGATCAGTCCGCGAACATTACGCTATAAATTGGCGCAAATGCGTGACTTAGGTATTGCATTACCAGCCTAACTTTTATAAATATACGCTCAGTGCTCACTGAGCGTTCTTCCGTCAAAACTCTGACAAGTTAAATTAAACTGTAACTAACTGTATTTAAATGACTATTTTATGGCACGTTTTGTGCTTTATCTAGTTATAAGTAAATTGTATCGTCAGAGATCATTATGAAAATTGAAAACAGTGCATTATTCCAAGAAATGCAATCCATGGCTCTTGAAACAAGCCGTGGTAATCAAGTAAATAACATACCAACTGAAGCGCAACCAACGTCATCAGCACAATTTGGTGATTTACTTACTAGCGCGTTAAATACGGTCGATGGCCATCAAAAAGAAGCGAAACAAAAGGTGACGGCCTTAGAAATGGGGGACCGCAGTGTTTCGTTAGCTGAAGTGATGATCGCATCACAGAAATCATCTGTCGCTTTTGAAGCGACCGTTCAGGTTCGTAATAAGCTTGTAGAGTCTTACAAAGAAATCATGAACATGCCTGTTTAACTAGGTAGTGGAGAATTATTGTGGCGCAATCTAATCAATCAACAGATCTTGCTTTAGCTGGTGGCGGTATCGACCAAAACGATAGTGAAGAGCAACAAGAACAAAAGTCAGGCTATTTAAGTGCTCTTAATGGTGTTGATATATTACGTCAAGCAACACTGCTGATTGCTTTAGCTATTTGTCTTGCGATTGCAATTTTTGTGATTATTTGGGCAAAACAACCAGATATGCGACCACTTGGAAAAATGCCAACAGAAGAGCTTATCCAAACTCTCGACTTTTTAGATGCACAAAAAATTGAATATCAGCTCGATGGTAACGTTATTTCTGTTGAAGAAGGCGAATATCAAAGCATTAAATTATTAATGACTCGAGAAGGGTTAGAGCAATCCCCAAATTCTGGTACTGATATTATCATGCAAGATATGGGTTTTGGTGTAAGCCAACGTTTAGAGCGTGAACGTTTAAAGCACGGTCGTGAGCAACAGCTTGCACGAACTATTGAAGAACTAAAAAATGTTACCCGCGCCAAAGTATTACTAGCCATCCCAAAAGAAAATGTGTTTGCTCGTCGTGAGAAAAAACCATCAGCAACCGTTGTGCTAACACTCAAGCGTGGACGTATGCTTAGTAGTGAAGAAGTTGATTCTATTGTTGATATTATAGGGTCAGCGGTTCAAGGCTTGGAACCTGCACGAGTTACAGTTACAGATCAAAATGGTCGATTATTAAATTCTGGTTCACAAAGTTCACTTGCGTCACGCTCACGTAAAGAATATGAAGTAGAGCGCAAACGTGAGCAGGAATACCTCGAAAAAATTGATAGCATTCTAATTCCGGTACTGGGCTTGGGCAATTATACTGCGCAAGTAGATTTAAGCATGGATTTCAGTTCAATTGAAGAAACCCAAAAACGTTATAATCCTGATTTACCGGCAGTGAGAAGTGAAACAACATTTGAAGAAAGTAACATCGGTGGTCTTGCAATCGGCATACCTGGTGCTTTGTCAAACCAACCTCCTGCAAATTCAGACATACCAGAAGTAGCAGGTCAAGGCGGAGCTGGCTCAGGTACTTCACCAAGTCGTAGTCATAAAGAAGCAACAAGAAATTACGAATTAGATACCACAATTTCTCATAAACGTCAGCAAACAGGTGTGATACGTCGTATCAGTGTTTCTGTTGCGGTAGATTACTTAGCAACAGCAGGGGAAAATGGTGAAACGACCATGGTGCCTCGCTCAATCGAAGCGCTGTCAAATATTCGTCGTTTATTGCAAGGTGGTGTAGGTTTTGATTTACAACGAGGTGATGCGCTTGAAGTTGTGACCGTTCCTTTTGTTCGAGAGGAAATGGGGTTAGCGATTGAAGTACCAATTTGGGAGCAAAGCTGGTTTATGAAGATCGTTCGTTTAGTGCTCGGTTTCTTAGTCATTGTTGTGCTTATAATGGCCGTTGTTAAACCAATGCTTAAACGCTTAATCTACCCAGATGATACGCTTGAAGAGTATGACGATGACGCACTTAGTTCAGGTGTAGATATTGGAGACAATACGCTGGATATGCTAAATAAAGATTTTGATTCTGCTTCGGTTGGCTTCTCAAGTGATGGTACACTACAGTTACCAGACCTACATGGCGACGAGGACTTGCTCAAAGCTGTACGTGCCCTTGTAGCTAATGAACCTGAACTCTCCTCACAAGTTGTGAAAGCGTGGTTAACAGAAGATGACTGATCAAGACCAAGAACAAAAACAACTACCAACAGCGTTTGATGTTGATAAATTAGACGGTGTAGATAAAGCCGCAATCTTATTGCTGAGTTTATCTGAAGAAGATGCTGCGCAAATATTAAAACATCTTGAACCTAAGCAAGTTCAAAAGGTGGGTATGGCAATGGCTGCGGTAGATGACCTATCGCAAGCTAAAATCAGCGCAGTACATAACTTGTTTATAGAGCAAATCCAAAGCTTTAGCACGATAGGCTTCCAATCAGAAGACTTTATTAAAAAAGCATTAACAGCAGCCTTAGGTGAAGATAAAGCGGCAAGTCTTATTGATCAAATTGTAATGGGATCAGGTGCTAAAGGTCTGGATTCTCTTAAGTGGATGGACTCAAAGCAAGTTGCTAACATTATTCGCAACGAGCATCCGCAAATTCAAACCATTGTTTTATCGTATTTAGAGCCAGAACAATCAGCTGAAATATTAGCGCAATTCCCTGAAAAAGTGCGTTTAGATTTAACCATGCGTATTGCTAATTTAGAAGAAGTTCAACCAGCAGCATTGCAAGAATTGAATGAAATCATGGAGAAACAATTTGCTGGTCAAGCTGGCGCGCAAGCTGCGAAAATGGGTGGCTTGAAAGCAGCCGCTGATATTATGAACTACCTTGATACGAATGTTGAAGGTCAGTTAATGGACTCAATACGTGAGCATGATGAAGAAATGTCACAACAAATCCAAGATCTTATGTTTGTGTTTGAAAATCTAATGGAAGTTGAGGATCGTGGTATCCAAGCCATTCTTCGAGAAGTGCAGCAAGACGTATTGATGAAAGCAATTAAAGGCACAGATGAAGGACTGAAAGAGAAAATTCTGGGTAATATGTCTAAACGTGCGGCAGAAATGCTGGCTGATGATTTAGAAGCGATGGCACCTGTGCGAATAAGTGAAGTTGAAGCGGCACAAAAAGAAATATTATCAACTGCGCGACGTTTGGCTGATTCAGGTGAAATCATGCTCGGCGGTGGCGGTGGCGAGGAGTTCCTATAAACGATGAGTAACTCACGCTCAAATCAAGGTCGTCCGCTTCATGCAAGAGAAGCGGTTGATGAATTATTAGAAAATTGGCCAATTCCAGATGTAACGCAAGATACGCGTAAATATGATGGACGTTCAACTGCTTTTGGTACACCGCTTGCTGATCTGTATCGTAAAGAGCAACAAAGGAGTGAGCCAGAGGTTGAACCTGAAGAGCCTGAACTCCCTTCGTTAACGATGGCAGAATTAGAGCGTATTCGCCAAGACGCTTACGAAGAAGGTTTAAAACAAGGTCATGAGCAAGGCTATATTGATGGTTTTGAGAAAGGCGTCGGTGAAGGAAAAGAAGCAGGTTACAAAGAAGGCGTAGAGTTAGGTAAAACTCAAGGTCAAGAGGAAGTAAAGCCATTAATTGAAGAGCAATTAACAAGCTTGCGAAGTCTACTAGATAGTTTGAGTGAACCATTAGCTAAAGTAGATGACGCAGCTGAAAAACAGCTTGTGCAACTAGCAGTAATGCTTGCACAAGCGCTTATTTATCAAGAAATAAAAACGTCACCAGATATTGTTCTTCATAGTTTAAAGCAATGCATAGATGCACTGGGTACAGAGCAACCGAATATACGTATTCATTTAAACCCAGAAGACATAGAGCTTATTAAAAATAGTTACACAGAAGAGGCATTGGCAGTGAGTGGTTGGCAACTAATACCAGAGCCCACTTTAGAACGTGGTGGTTGCCAAGTTAAAACAGCACAATCATCAATTGATATGACAGTCAAAACCCGCGTCAAAGAAACGTTGGATAGCTTTTTGCATAGTAGTGGTATCTAAGTATATTACTGGCTTGCTATGAGTAGTCAATCGCGCCCTTTAAGTGAACGTTTACAAAAATATCAAAAGCATATTCACGTACCAGTCCCTGCGGTCGCAGGTATTTTAACGCGTGTTGTTGGTTTAACTTTAGAAGCAAAAGGCTTGCGCGCGCCAGTAGGTAGCCAGTGTAAAATTGAAACCATGCATGGTTTTGTTGATGCAGAAATTGTGGGTTTTAACGACCAAAC
Organism: Pseudoalteromonas porphyrae; assembly: GCF_001298125.1. NCBI lineage: Bacteria > Pseudomonadati > Pseudomonadota > Gammaproteobacteria > Alteromonadales > Pseudoalteromonadaceae > Pseudoalteromonas > Pseudoalteromonas porphyrae. Next base: position 309,465 of record NZ_LHPH01000007.1, read on the forward strand.
ATTGTATCTCATGCCTAATGATCACATCTCAGGGGTGCTACCTGGCGCACGAGTAATACCTCAAGTTAATGAAACCGGACTTCCAGTTGGAATGTGTCTACTTGGTCGAGTTGTCGATGGATTAGGCCGCCCATTAGATGGACTTGGTCCGATCAATGCTGAACATCATCTTAAATTTGCACAAAATTCGATAAACCCTTTATCTCGCAGACCTATCAGTCAACCGATGGATGTGGGGGTGCGTGCCATAAATTCAATTATTACAGTAGGGCAAGGCCAGCGAATGGGCTTGTTTGCAGGTTCTGGTGTCGGTAAATCAGTATTACTAGGGATGATGACCAGAGGGTCTGAGGCTGATGTGATTGTGGTTGGTTTAGTTGGTGAGCGTGGACGAGAAGTTAAAGAATTTATTGAGGAAATTTTAGGCGTCGAGGGACGAAAGCGCTCAGTTGTGGTTGCAGCGCCAGCCGACTCGTCACCTTTAATGCGTCTAAAAGGGTGCGAAAGTGCCGTCACAATCGCGGAGTATTTTCGCGACCAAGGGTTAAATGTTTTGCTATTACTTGATTCTGTTACGCGTTATGCAATGGCTCAGCGTGAAATAGCGTTAGCGGTTGGTGAGCCGCCTGCCACAAAGGGTTACCCACCATCAGTATTTGCGAAACTACCTGCCTTGGTTGAGCGCGCTGGTAATGGTGGCGAAGGGCAGGGTTCTATCACTGCATTTTTTACTGTGCTGAGTGAAGGCGATGATATGCAAGATCCTATTGCGGATGCTGCGCGCGCGATTTTAGATGGGCATATCGTACTATCGCGAGAGCTCGCTGACAGTGGGCATTATCCTGCCATTGATATTGAAAAATCGATTTCACGGGTGATGCCACAAGTTGTGTCTGAGCCACACATGCAGCAAGCTCGAGTACTTAAACAAGTTTATTCTATGTATCAACAGAATAAAGATATGATCACTTTAGGAGCATATCAAAAAGGTACGGACCAGATGCTCGATCAAGCTATTAATATGATGCCAAGAGTAAACGCTTTTTTGCAACAAGGCATGAAAGATGTGATCAGCTATGACGAAGGTCTGCAAGGGCTGGCTCAATTATTAGGACAAGCATAATGACGAAAAATAAACTTGATTTAGTGCTTAGACTAGAAACTGAGAAAGAAGAATCACTAAGGATGAATTATCTGCAGGCGCAGCAACATCTGCAAAGTAATCAACAAAAGCTGCAAGGTTTGAATGACTTTCGATTGGAGTATACGCAACAACTTCACTTAAAAGGTCAGTCAGGTTTAAGCAGTGCTGGTTTTAGTCAGTATCATGCCTTTATCGCAAAAATAGAAGAAGCAATACGCCAACAAGCAAATACTGTAAATACAGCAAAACAAGTTGTATCACAGCGACAAAGCCTATGGTTAAAGCAACAAATTAAAGCTAAGGCAGTAGCTAAATTAATAGAAAAACAGCAACTTAAAGCAAATGTTATTGCTCAAAAAAATGAACAGAAAATGTTAGATGAATTTTCGTCAAATCAATTTTATCAAAGGCGCCGCGCTTTATAACGAGTGCAGTAATAGTGAGGCTAAGTTATTTTCTGCTTTTTTTACCTTAGGCACATAACTTGCTTTATTTATCAGTGAAGTATTTATTCTGGCAAGCTGCGGCGGCAAGTTGCCACTTATTATGTAGGTGAATTATGGCGATTAGTGATCTATCAGTACTCATTTCAACTGAACAAGATGTCCAGCTAACTAAAAAGGGCAGTGAAGCCAAAGATCCGCAAAGTACAGCAAGTGATTTTTTTAGTCTTTTGCAAAATGCCAGCGGCCATGCTGATACGTTAAAGGTGAAGGCTAGTCGAGCGACAGATGAAACAAAGGCTGACTCAGTTGAAGCTAAACCAAACTCGGCCGAAGAAAAACTTACATTAATTGAAAGCGATATACTAGCGAGCAGCGCTGAAAGTGATGATAAAGTAGATAGTTCTGGTGACGCTATGCTTGCTCATATAAATGCAGCTAATAGCATCGATACACGAGTTAATTCACCAAAAGTGGCCAATGCAAACTCGATTGGAAATTTGCTAGATCGCGCAACACATGAAAAATTTGATCCTTCAATCCCTTATATTAAAGCGCCTCGCCCGATTGACGATATTACACCTATTATTGAACCTGTACCCGCTGACGATACTAGTGAATTACTTGATCCTAGATTAGCCGTAATCAGTGGGAAGACTATCATTTCAGAGGCAATTGATAAGCAGTTGAATGTAAAGATAAATAAAGGACCAGGTGATACTGTTACGCCAATACCTGTTGAACCAATTGTTGGCGATATTCAAGAGAAAGGCGATGCAGCGCAAAGCGTGCCTGTTAACACAGCTCAAGGTGTAGTGAATAATGGCGAAGCAAATGTAATTAATACTACAACGCAAACTGCAAAAGCAGAACCGCAAATAACAGCAATAGGCACCAAAGATGCACCAACAGTCAGTGCTCAAGTAAGTAATGAAAAAGATGAATTGATTGAACGAAGAAAAACTCACAACTCAAATCAAGTTGAGACTAACACTGCTGACAATAAAAGTGGTTTAGTGCTTAAGGAAGATGCTATGCCTATACCTCTTGATAAGTTACAAAGTACAGCGTCATTAGTATCCGAAAATAAAGCGACACAGACAGCTTCTATATTACCAAGCGATAAAACACAGAAAGTTGAAGTACCTAATAAAGTTGAAGTGACTAATAAAGATAATAACGCAGCGGATAGACTAAATAACACATCTACAGATAACCTAGATAAACGCGTAATGACTAGCAACAATCTTACAAATACAGCGCAAGAAATTAAAAATCAGGTGGCATCATCTTCACAGTATTTAGTTAAGGAAGCAGCTATTGCGGATAAGGCAGAAAATATATTACCAAGTGATATTGAGATAGAAAAAGCAAGTAAAGCACTACTTAATAGCCAGTCAGCGACAGAGATAAAAAGTAACCCTGTATTAGCTAATCTAACAGATGAACAGCGTAAAACCCTTCAGAGTCAAGCTGCTGTGATAGTTGAGGAGGGGGTGACGCCGGCTAAACTTGATACCTTTAAACAATATATTACTGAGTTAGTAAACAAAAATGAAAAAGTAGCTCAAAATACAGTTGAAAAACCATTATTAATGTCGCAATCAGAAAAAGTAAGTAAAGAGCTTGATGTTGCGATTGGACAGTTAAATAATGCTGATAAGCAGGCCTTGAGGACTCAATTACAACAGTTTTTAGCAACGGCACAGCCAAAAGGCGCGGCATTAAATAATGTGACGGCGGTTATTGATAAACTTGATCAATTGCACGTGGCCGCGGACACTCAAAAATCAGAAAAAGTGATCTCCCCCCAAAGTGCTCAAGTTTTAAATAGTACAGCTGCAAGCATTGTAACAAGTCCAGAGGCTAGCAAAGCTCAGACTTCGCAAGAGGCATTGATTAAGTCAGTTACACAAGAGGCCGTAGTAAAATCAGAGACGCAACAAGCAGTGATAAAAGATGCATTGCTTGAAAGTCATAACAAAGAACAGGTTTTACCGCGAGAGTCAGCAGTAGGGCGTATCAATCAGTTATTTGGACAAATTACAGGGCAGGTCGCAACACTTGTAGCGCCAATAGCTGAAAGTAGTGAGCAGCGTTATCAGCAAGAAATTACAGATATGCAGGTTTTACAAGCTCAACAGGCAAGCCCAACGTCGCAAACAAAACAAGTGAACTTGGATCCAACATTACTCCAAGCATTAAACATAGTGAAAAGTGATGCCGCAAAATTATTGCAAGAGCGAGTGAGTGCCTTATTAAGTATCAATAATAAAGAAGCTGAGATTCGCCTTGATCCACCAGAAATGGGCAGCATGCAAATACGTATTCGCAGCGACGCAGAGCAAGCACAAATTAACTTTGTAGTACAGAATCAACAAGCTAAAGAAGCACTCGAACAATCAATGCCAAAATTACGAGAAATGTTAGCTCAACAAGGTATTGAATTAGGTGAAAGCAGTATTGAGCAAGGTAATAGCCAAAATGGATCTGGAGCGGATGAGCAATCGCAAAGTAGTCAGCATGCAAATAATCAGCAGCAAAATGAGAGTGAAAGTACATTAGCTGAGCAAAATACGAGAATGTCAGGACAACAATCGACATCATCAATAGATTACTACGCCTAACACCTGCTATTATAAAAGCATAAGAATAAATAACTTGATGGGCATACGATACTCGTAATATGCCCATTATTAAGGCATAGAGGAAACCATCATGGCAGAAGAAGCAAATTTAGAAATTGAAGATGGCGGTAAGAGTAAGAAAAAGCTAATAATTATTATTGCTGCTGCAGTGCTTGTTATCGGTGGTGCCGTTGGATTTTTCTTAATGTCTGGCTCTGATTCACCAGAAGAAACATTAGCTGAAGAAACGGTTACAACTCAAGAAGCTGAAAGTTCAACATCGGGGGCTTCTGTTGGCAGTGCTTTATATGTTGCAATGCCACGACCATTTGTATTTAACGTCCCAGGAGCTAGCAGAGACCGCATAGTGCAAATAAAAGTACAATTATTAGTACGTGGTGATGTAAATGAAGAAACAGCTAAAAAACATATACCCTTAATTGAAAGTACACTTTTGGGTGTACTTTCAACCACTACAGCTGATGAGTTAGGAACGAGCGAAGGTAAAGAAACGCTTCGCGTTGCTGCCCTTGATAAGGTGCAAGCGGCGCTCACTGATGTTGAAGGAAGCAAAGTTATTGAGCGGGTATTATTCACCGGCTTTGTGATGCAATAAGGGGTCAGCGTGAGCGATTTATTATCCCAAGACGAAATTGATGCCCTCTTACATGGTGTTGATGATGTTGAAGAGGAAGATATACAAGATGGTGAAGATGGTAGTGGTAATACACTCCAATATGATTTCTCCTCACAAGACCGTATTGTTCGTGGCCGCATGCCAACGTTGGAAATTGTTAACGAGCGCTTTGCTCGCCATATGCGGATCAGTTTATTTAATATGATGCGACGTACGGCAGAAGTATCCATAAATGGCGTGCAAATGATAAAGTTTGGTGAATATATCCACACTTTATTTGTGCCAACAAGTTTGAACATGGTGCGTTTTCGTCCTCTAAAAGGGACTGGATTGATCACCATGGAGGCACGGTTAGTATTTATTTTAGTGGATAACTTCTTTGGTGGTGACGGCCGTTACCATGCAAAAATAGAAGGCCGTGAATTTACTCCCACCGAACGACGTATTGTGCAAATGCTACTAAAAATAATCTTTGAAGATTATAAAGAAGCATGGGCGCCGGTTATGGATGTCTCATTTGAATATCTTGATTCAGAAGTAAACCCTGCTATGGCGAATATTGTGAGCCCCACAGAAGTGGTGGTAATAAGCTCATTCCACATTGAATTAGATGGCGGCGGCGGGGATTTTCATATTGCACTTCCATATTCCATGCTTGAACCTATTCGTGAACTACTCGATGCCGGTGTGCAATCAGATACAGAAGATACAGATCTTCGCTGGAGTAAGGCGCTGCGCGATGAAATAATGGATGTAGAAGTTGAAATGTCAACGCAACTACTTGAAGTTGATTTAACTTTAGCGCAAATTATGGAACTTAAAGCTGGCGATATAATTCCAGTTGAAATGCCTGAACATATTACTGTATTTGTTGAAGACTTACCTACCTATAGGGCGAAAATGGGCCGCTCTCGCGATAATGTAGCTTTACAAATCAGTGAAAAAATTAAACGTCCTGAATCAGTTAAATCAGAACTGCACGTCTTTACTAAAGGTGGCAAAAAACTTGATTCAGATGCAGAATTAGCAGAACTAGAAGATGACTTACACCTTTCAGATGGTGTAGATTTAGACTGGTAAAGAAATAGGGTTAAATGTATGAGCGATGACCAAGATACAATGGATGAGTGGGCTGCTGCGTTAGCTGAAGCAGAAGGCACCGATGATAGCGGCGATGCACAACTTGCTGAACTTGATGAGTTAAGTGATGCTAAGCATGAAATGAGCAGCGATGAAAAGCGCAAGCTTGATACTATTTTAGATATACCCGTTACAATTTCAATGGAAGTTGGGCGATCTAAAATTAATATTCGTAATTTACTTCAGCTAAACCAAGGCTCGGTTGTTGAACTAGATCGCGTTGCGGGTGAACCATTAGATGTACTCGTTAATGGTACCTTGATCGCGCATGGAGAGGTTGTCGTCGTAAATGATAAATTTGGTATACGCTTAACTGACGTAATAAGCCAGGTTGAACGGATTAAAAAACTGCGATGAGCAGTTGGCTTTTATTATCAACAGCGAGCAGCTCAGTCATACCGAAAGCTGCCGCTTCTGGCGATTTAATCTCGATGGTTATGTCATTAGTCATGGTGCTAGTATTGATAGTGATACTGGCTTTTTTGGTTAAAAAGCTCAACCCGAATATTGCTAACAGTGACGAATTTAAAATTGTGAGAAGTTTGCCACTTAGTACTCGTGAGCGGTTAATGGTGGTTGAAATTGATAATTGTCAGCATTTACTAGGGGTAACTCCTCATAGCATCAATTACTTACATAAACTCGAAACCCCGCTAACAGAAAAAGAGTTACCGGCATTAGTACAACGCTTTAGCAAGTTACTAAACCCACAATCGAATCAAAATAAAAAGAATCTATAATATGACTAAGTGGCTGCTTATTCTTCTTACCCTTGTTTTTGTGCCCTCTGTAAGTGCCGAAGGGATTGAAGCCCTGAACATCACTACCAATGCTGATGGTTCACAAGAATACTCTGTGACTTTGCAAGTACTTGCGATAATGACCGCTATGAGTTTTATTCCAGCGGCAATTATTATGATGACTTCATTTACTCGTATTATTGTTGTATTAGCTATTTTGCGTCAAGCAATTGGGTTGCAGCAAACGCCTTCAAACCAAATACTTTTAGGTATGTCACTATTTTTAAGTATTTTTATCATGGCGCCGGTTTATCAAAAGGTGAACGAGCAAGCGATTGAGCCTTATCTCAATGAGCAAGTAACATCCGTACAAGCCCTTGAGCTTGCAAAAGAACCAATGAAAGCATTTATGCTGTCACAAGTACGTATTAAAGATATTGAAACGTTTGCAAAAATAGCCGGTTACGATAAATTAGATTCACCCGAAGATACACCATTAATAGTACTTATCCCCGCATTTGTCACCAGTGAATTACAGACTGCATTTATCATCGGTTTCATGTTCTTCATTCCTTTTTTGATTGTTGATTTAGTGGTTGCATCAGTATTAATGGCCATGGGTATGATGATGTTATCGCCAATGATTGTATCCATGCCATTTAAGATAATGTTGTTTGTACTTGTTGATGGCTGGAGTTTAGTAATGGGGACATTGGCAAAAAGTTTTGGTCTTGGCGAATGACAATGTTTATTAATAGAAGCGCTTTTAAATATTAAGAGGCTAGTATGGAACCAGAAGTATTTGTTGATATTTTAAGTGGCGCTTTGTTTCTTGTTATTAAATTAGTTTCGGCAATCGTTGTACCTGGTCTGATAATAGGTTTAGTCGTTGCCGTGTTTCAAGCTGCAACGTCAATTAATGAGCAAACATTAAGTTTTTTACCACGTTTATTAATTACGATTAGCGCCCTGATCGTCGGTGGGCATTGGTTAACGCAAGAGTTAATGGATTTTTTTACACGCATGGTGCTGATTATTCCTGAAATTGCAGGTTAATATGGAATTTCCTTTTTCAGTAATAATTCAATGGCTCAGCGATTTTTTACTCCCACTAGTACGCATTAGCTCAATGATCATGGTAATGGCGGGTATTGGTGCAAAAAATGTCCCTACACGTATAAAAATGGGTCTTGCTGTAGTCACTACTTTTCTTGTTGTCCCAGTACTGCCCCCCGCTAGTTTCAATAATTTATTTTCATTTGAAATGGTTCTTGTGGTGATCCAACAAATGTTGATTGGGGTTGCAATTGGGTTTGCTTCGCTGCTTATGCTAAATACCTTTGTAATAGCAGGGCAAATATTGGCAATGCAAACAGGCCTTGGTTTTGCGTCGGTAGTTGATCCCTCAAACGGTATGAGTGTGCCAGCAGTAGGGCAATTTTATTTAATCTTAGCCACCTTACTCTTTTTTGTTTTTAATGGTCATTTAATGATGATTCAAATGGTGGTACATAGTTTTCAAGTATTACCAATAGATGGTACGTGGTGGGCGGTTGATCATTATTGGGATATTGTTACTTGGGGGGGCTGGATGTTTACCACTGCATTAGTTCTTTCACTTGCACCTTTAACTGCAATGCTTGTTATAAGTCTGTCATTTGGCGTGATGACCCGAGCAGCCCCGCAGTTAAATATTTTCTCAATTGGTTTTCCGTTTACATTGGTGGCCGGTTTAGTCATTATTTGGGCTACCCTTGGTAACTTTATGACTCAATTTGAATTTCAATGGTTAAAAATGGTTGAGCTAATGTGTACTTTAGTTGGTTGTTCCCCTTAGGAGGCAGTGATGGCTGAAGATTCAGGTCAAGAAAAAACAGAAGAACCCACGGGTAAAAAAATAGATGAATCGAAAAAGAAAGGCCAAGTAGCCCGTTCAAAAGAGTTGGGTACTATGTTCGTTCTGATTTTTTCTGCAATCTCCTTATTAATGTACGGCCCTGATATAGGTAAGGGTCTGTATAATATTATGGGCCGAATGCTTAGTTTAAATCGCAGTGAAACATACGATACAACAAAGATGTTCTCTGTTTGGGCTGAAGTTGCCGATGCACTTGTTTTTCCAATGGCGATGTTTGTTTTTATTATTGTTTTAGCGGGTATTATTGGTAATACACTGTTAGGCGGCTTCAATTTTAGCTGGGAAGCTGCGGCACCCAAAGCGAGTAAAATGTCCCCAGCTAAAGGTATTAAACGCATGCTTGGGCCGCAAGCAGGCGTTGAATTGATTAAATCTATTTTAAAATTTACAGTGGTCGCCGGTTTTGCTGTTTTTTTGATTAATACCTTTTTTGATGAAATTCTACATCTGAGTATTGAGGGGGCGCCCGGGAACATTCTTCATTCTTTAGAAATTTTAGCGTGGATGTTTTTAGGACTCACATGCACCATGGCAATTATTGCAGCAATAGACGCTCCTTATCAAAGTCATACTCATCATAAACAACTTAAAATGACTTTACAGGAAGTAAAAGATGAATATAAAAACTCCGAAGGTGATCCGCAAATAAAAGCGCGGATTAGGCAAACTCAAAGACAAATGTCTCAACGTAGAATGATGCAAGATGTGCCCGATGCTGACGTTGTTGTTACTAACCCAACACATTACTCAGTTGCATTAAAGTACGACACAGAGCGTGCAGGTGCACCAATCGTGCTTGCTAAAGGTGTGGATGAGATGGCTATGCAAATTAGAAAAGTAGCATTAGGTAATGAAGTGCCAATTGTAGAATCCCCAATGCTTACGCGTGCGTTATATCATACCGCTGAGGTGGGCGATCAAATACCGGATCAATTATTTACGGCTGTAGCGCAAGTGCTCGCATTTGTCTTTCAGCTTAAGCGCTTTCAAAAAGGCCGTGGTAAACGCCCGACAAAACTTAATAAAAACCTCCCCATCCCCGATGCCTACAAGCATTGATTTTTAGTTATTAACCTATTTTAATAAATAATTAATAACTGGAATAGTTATTGCAAATTCCGTGTAGTGTCAATTTTTTGAAATTGTAGAATTATGGAATTTAAAGCTGTATTACAACAACTTAATAGAGATAAAAAAGAGTATTTAAAAGGTGTAGGTACCCCTTTACTGGTACTTGCTGCGCTGGGAATGGTGATTTTACCGTTACCGCCATTTTTACTCGATATTCTTTTTTCGTTTAATATAGCTTTAGCACTAGTTGTGTTATTGGTGACAGTTTACACCATGAAGCCAGTAGAATTTGGCATGTTTCCAGCTGTACTTCTTATTGCAACCATCATGCGTTTAGCGCTCAATGTTGCCAGCACTCGAGTTGTACTTTTAGAAGGCCATAATGGAGGCGATGCTGCAGGTAAAGTTATTGAAGCCTTTGGCTCCGTAGTAATTGGCGGAAATTACGCAGTTGGTCTAGTGGTGTTTTTAATTCTGATCATCATCAACTTTGTAGTAATCACTAAGGGTGCGGGCCGTATCTCAGAAGTATCTGCACGCTTTACCCTTGATGCAATGCCAGGTAAGCAAATGGCAATTGATGCTGATTTGAACGCAGGCTTTATAAGCGCTGAGCAAGCACGTGACCGTCGTGAAGAGGTTACTCGCGAGGCTGATTTCTATGGTTCTATGGATGGTGCCAGTAAGTTTGTAAAAGGCGATGCCATAGCCGGTATCGTTATTTTGATTATCAATATTGTAGGTGGTTTATTTGTTGGAATGATCCAACATGACTTAAGTTTTAGTAATGCAATGGAAGTGTACACTTTGCTTACTATTGGTGACGGCCTAGTTGCTCAATTACCTTCATTACTCCTTTCAATTGGTACGGCCATTGTAGTAACCCGTCAAAATGAATCGCTCAATATGGGTGATCAATTTAAGAAACAACTTGGCAATGAAAAGTCACTATTTATCGCCTCAGGCATTTTGATTGTAATGGGCTTAGTGCCAGGCATGCCACACTTTGCATTTTTAAGCCTTGGTGCACTACTGGGGTATTTAGCATATTACACTCAACAAAGTAAGATCAAAGCCGCAGCGGTAAAAGAAGCTGAAACAGCGAATGGTGGTGCATCAGGAACAGGTGTTGCAAATAAAAAAGAGCAAAAAGAACTTAGCTGGGATGATGTTCAGCAAGTCGATGTTATTGGTTTGGAAGTGGGCTATCGTTTAATTCCGCTCGTTGATCAATCACAAGGTGGTGAGCTACTAAATCGAATTAAAGGTGTACGTAAAAAGCTTTCTCAAGAGTTAGGGTTTTTGGTACCGCCAGTACACATTCGCGATAACTTAGAATTAGATCCAAACGCATACAGAATTACTCTGATGGGTGTTTCAAGTGGTGAGGGGGAGCTTAAACATGGTGACGAGTTAGCGATTAACCCGGGACAAGTGTTTGGAGCGATTAAAGGGATTGCGACGAAAGACCCTGCTTTTGGTTTAGATGCAGTTTGGATTAAACCCGATCAAAAAGATGAAGCGCAATCATTAGGTTACACCGTTGTAGATGCTGCCACTGTCGTCGCGACCCATATTAGTCAACTACTTACAAATAGTGCAGCTTTACTACTTGGCCATGAAGAAGTACAAAATTTACTTGATATGCTAGCTAAGAGTCACCCTCGTTTAGTTGAAGGTTTAGTCCCAGATGTATTACCGTTGACAACAATCGTTAAAGTTTTACAAAATTTATTAAATGAAGGTGTCGCAATACGCGATATGCGTTCAATAGTACAAACCCTAGTAGAGTATGGCCCACGTAGCCAAGACCCTGATGTATTAACGGCTGCAGTGCGAATTTCACTGCGTAGATTAATTGTTCAGGACGCTGTTGGTATGTCATCAGAAATCCCTGTCATAACCTTGGCGCCTGAGTTGGAACAGATGTTGCATCAGTCACTACAGAATGCAGGCGACGAAGGTGCCGGAATTGAACCAGGACTTGCAGAGCGACTTCAGCAATCATTAAATGAAGCGCATCAAAATCAAGAAATGGCCGGTGAACCTTCGATATTGCTAACGTCAGGAATGTTACGCACTGTGTTATCTCGTTTTGTTAAGTACACCATACCAGGGTTACGGGTGATGTCTTATCAAGAGGTACCAGACGAAAGACAGATCAAGATTGTCAGCTCAGTAGGCCAATAATCGGATTTTAAAGGGGTTGAATTATGAAAATTAAACGTTTTTTTGCTAAAGATATGCGCACGGCACTTAAAGAAGTAAAAGATGAACTAGGTGTTGATGCGGTTATTATGTCAAATAAAAAACTTGCGAACGGTGTTGAAATCGTTGCCGCTGTTGATTATGACAAAGCAGCCCCAAAAGCGCCTGAAGCAAAACCAGCTATTGCGCAGGCACAAACAAATTCAAACTTTGTAAAGCCAGCACCACAGCGCTCTCAGCCTGAACCACAAGCAAAAGTTGCAGATAGCTTGCAAGCATTGTTAGAGCGTCAAACACCACGTCCACGCTCACCTGAACTTGCATCAATGTTTAGTCAATCTGGATTTGATACAGGCAGCCAATACCAAGAACAAAAACACAGTGCTCGTCAACACAGTGAAGTAAAGCCTAAACAAGATTTTTATCATCGAGATACCGCGCCAGTGTCACGCCCACAAACTCAAGCTCATAGCTTAGGTTTTGATGACGACTTAGACCGTGATTTTGATGATCTAGATACCTCAATGCCTACTAAAGAGGTTGCAAAAACAGATGAGATAACAGCAATGCGTGATGAAATGGCCGCAATGCGTCAGTTGTTAGAGCATCAAGTATCAGGTTTAATGCAGCAGGATATGGCTCGTCGTGACCCAACAAGAGCATGCATGATAGATCGCTTGATAGGTATGGGGATTGATAGTGAAGTTGCAGACCAAATGGCATGCTTTATTCCTGACGATGTATCACGTCAACAAGCATGGCAAGCCTTATTGCAAATGATTGAAAATCAGATGCATACAACTAATAATGAAATATTACGTCAAGGTGGTGTATTTGCATTAGTAGGTCCAACAGGGGTTGGTAAGACGACGACAGTTGCAAAACTTGCTGCGTTGGGTGCACAAAAGTATGGCGCTGATAAAGTGGCACTGATCACAACAGATACATACCGTATTGGTGCATATGAGCAACTAGCTACATACGGACGTATTATCGGCTGTGGTGTTAAGCAAGTTAAAGATGCTAATGAATTAGCTGAAGTTTTATACCATTTACGAAATAAGCGTCTAGTATTAATAGATACGGCGGGAATGAGTCAGCGTGATTTACGTTTAACAGAGCAATTAAACACCTTAATGCGCAATCAAAGAGTTGATATTCGCAATTACTTGGTGCTTAGTGCAACAGCGCAAATTAACGTTTTACAAGAAACCGTAAGACACTTTAAAAAAGTACAATTAAGTGGCTGTATTTTCACCAAATTAGATGAATCACTAAGTTTAGGTGAGATAATTAGTATAGCGATTCAAAATCGCCTCCCAATAGGGTATCTTACTAATGGTCAGCGAGTCCCTGAGGACATCCGGGTGGCTAATGCAGAGAAATTAGTAAAAAAAGCTGAACAATTGTATTTAAAAAGAACAAAAGCACAACATTCGCGACGTCAAGCAGTAGCGTCAAGCACAGTAGGGATGTATGATTAACACAGTATTAGATCAAGCAAGTGGCCTGCGTAAAATGAGTCAAAACAATAATAACGGCGTTAAGGTTATCGCTGTCACTGGTGGTAAGGGAGGCGTTGGTAAAACAAACGTTTCACTTAATACTGCGATTGCTTTGGGTCAACTCGGAAACAGAGTATTAGTATTGGATGCCGATTTAGGCCTAGCAAACTGTGATGTGATGTTAGGATTACGTGTTGAGCGTAACTTGTCTCACGTATTGTCGGGTGAATGTGAGCTCGATGAAATTTTAGTTGAAGGCCCCGCAGGGATAAAAATAGTCCCCGCTACCTCCGGCTCGCAGAGTATGGTTGAATTATCGCCATCAGAGCATGCCGGTCTTATTCGTGCCTTTAGTGAGCTAAATACCGAATTTGATATATTAATTGTTGATACTGCAGCCGGTATTTCAGATATGGTGCTCAGTTTTTCGCGCGCCGCACAAGATGTGATGGTTGTCGTATGTGACGAGCCCACTTCAATTACTGATGCCTATGCGCTTATTAAAATATTAAGTCGTGAACACGGCGTATACAAGTTCAAAATAGTCGCTAATATGGTACGCAGTATACGTGAAGGTCATGAGTTATTTGCAAAGTTATCTAAAGTCACAGATCGTTTTTTAGATGTGTCGATGGAACTAGTTGCAACGGTGCCTTATGATGAAAATATGCGAAAGTCTACGCGCCGTCAAAAAGTAATCGTAGAGCTGTTTCCTAGCTCACCAGCTGCAATTGCATTTAAAACACTCGCGACAAAAGCAGTAAAATGGCCTATACCTAATCAACCATCTGGCCATTTAGAATTTTTCATAGAAAAATTAGTAAACGGCTAATTATGACGGCATCGGTGAATAAAGCGATGGGATATCAATCTACACAGAACTTAAATGTGATTGTTGAGCGCCATGCTTCATTAGTCAAAAAAGTGGCGTGCCATTTAATTGCTCGTTTACCACCAAGTGTACAGTTGGATGATTTAATTCAATCAGGAATGATTGGTTTAATTGAAGCCTCGAAAAACTTTGACGCCACTAAAGGCGCCAGTTTTGAAACATTTGCAGGTATTCGTATTCGTGGTGCTATGCTTGATGAAATGAGGCGTGGTGATTGGGCTCCAAGATCGGTGCATCGCAATAGTCGTATGGTTGCAGAAGCGATATCAGAGTTAGAAAGTGGACTTAATCGTGAACCAAAAGATATTGAAGTTGCTGAAAAACTTGATATTACGCTAGATGAGTACCATCATATTCTTAATGATGTGAATTCTAGTAAAATACTAGGCATTGAAGACCTTGGTGTTGATGAAGATGTAATTACACCAGTTGGACATGATTTAGCACTAGATAAGCCTTTTAATAATGTTAAAAATGATAAGTTTAATCAATCATTGCTAGAGGCAATAAAGTCTTTACCAGAACGAGATGGTTTAGTGCTATCGCTTTACTACAATGATGAAATGAATTTAAAAGAAATTGGGCACATACTCGATGTAAGTGAATCGCGTGTGAGTCAGATACATGGTCAGGCGATGATTAAGCTTAAAGCAAAAATCAATGACTGGATAAACTAGTAGTAAGTAAATATAGGTTCAGACCTCACCGGAGGATGTTTTGGATAAAAACATGAAAATTCTTGTTGTTGATGACTTTTCGACGATGAGACGTATTATCAAAAATCTGTTAAGGGATTTAGGTTTTACTAATGTGCAAGAAGCTGATGATGGCTCAACAGCTTTGCCGATGCTGCAAAATCAAGAGTTTGATTTTGTTGTGACAGACTGGAATATGCCTGGAATGCAAGGTATTGATTTGCTAAGAGCAATCAGAGCGGATGATACGCTTAAGCATATTCCAGTGTTAATGGTAACCGCAGAAGCTAAAAAAGAACAAATTGTAGCTGCTGCACAAGCCGGCGTTAACGGCTACATCGTTAAACCATTTACTGCAGCAACACTAAAAACCAAATTGGAAAAAGTGTTTGAGCGTTTAGGTTAAATAAAGAGGAGAGGCTTATGTCAGCACCTGCTGCGCCTCAGATCAGTTTAGAGCAAGCCCGTCAGCTTGTGGTTTACTTAGAAAACGGTGAACAAGACAAAGCTGATCAACTAATTCTAGATGCGGCGTCAAAAGAGCAGTCAGAACTTTTTGCAGAAGTTGGTAAGTTAACTCGCCAACTTCATGATGCGCTGAAAAATTTTGAACTCGATACACGTCTAGCTGATTTAACCACCGAAGCCTTACCGGATGCTAAACAGCGGCTCAATTATGTTATGGAAATGACAGAAAGTGCTGCTAATAAAACGATGGATGCGGTAGAGGCTAGTTTACCTATAGCTCAGCAACTAGCAGATGAAATTTCACATATCAAACCCACATGGGATCGTTTGATGAACCGTGAAATTGAATTGGGCGAGTTTAAAACGCTCTGCCATAGCTTAGATAAGTTTATGAATAACTCGCATTCTAAGACTGATGAATTACAAGGTCTAATGACCAATGTATTGATGGCACAAGATTATCAAGATTTAACTGGGCAAGTAATTCGCCGTGTTATTGAACTTGTAAGAGAAGTTGAAGATAGCTTAATCCATTTGCTTACTGCATTTGGTACCCATGATGATGGCGACACTAAAGTACAACAACAAGCCATTGAAACACCGCCTGCTGAAGATACACTTGCAGGTCCTGAAGGGCCAATAATTGATAAAGAATCACGTGATGATGTTGTCTCAGGACAAGATGAAGTTGATGATTTGTTATCAAGCTTGGGTTTCTAAGAGGAGAAGACTGCATGAGCTTTGAAGTCGATGAAGATATTTTACAAGATTTTCTAGTTGAAGCTGGAGAAATTCTTGAGCTTTTATCAGAACAGCTAGTAGAACTTGAAAATAACCCTGATGATACCGAGTTGCTCAATGCAATTTTCCGTGGATTTCATACGGTTAAAGGCGGCGCCGGTTTTTTAAGCATGACCGAGTTAGTTGATGCTTGTCATGGTGCAGAGAATGTTTTTGATTTGTTACGCCAGGGTGTTCGAAAAGTAAATTCTGAGCTGATGGATGTTATCCTACAAGCATTAGATACTATAAATGAGATGTTCGCTACAATTCAAAGTAGAGAAAAGCCGACCCCTGCTGATCCTGAATTATTAGCGATAATGCATAGATTGGGGCAACCGCCCACAGCTGATGAAGAAAGCGCCATCGAAGTTACAGAAGCACCAGCTGAAGTAAATGATGAGTCAGCTTCAGGTGACGATCCATTTGCATTTGATTTGTTATTTGATGGACAAGTAGATAGCCCGCAAGCCGATACACAAATTGATGATATATCGGAAGATGAATTTGAAAATTTGCTTGATGAACTTCATGGCAAAGGACAAAGTCCGATAATATCAAGTACGACGGCAAGTAGTGCTAATAGTAGTGATATAACCGATGACGAGTTTGATAATTTATTGGATGAATTACATGGTGTAGGTAGTTTTGGTGCTGTTAGTAATGATATTCCGGTCAGCAAACCTGAAGCACCAAAAGACCCAATAGCACCGGTAAATAAACCCGTGGTAAGTCAAACCGATGATGAAATCAGTGATGATGAATTTGAAGCATTACTTGATGAATTACATGGTAAAGGCAGTGCTCCAAAAGCGACAGAAGAAGCACCTATTGCAGCGGCTACTCCAAAAGTAGCACCCGCAGCACCTAAAGCTGCTGCTCCTGCGCCAGTTTCTAAGCCAGCACCAGTGAGTCAGCCTGCAAAAGTTGCTGATAAACCAGCTGCGGTAGCTAAAAAACCAGCACCAACGCAAGCAGAAACAACAGTTCGTGTTGATACTAAGCGCCTTGACCAAATAATGAATATGGTCGGTGAATTAGTATTGGTTCGTAATCGTTTAGTAAGCTTAGCAACAAATACTGATAGCGAAACTATGGGTAAAGCTATCTCTAATCTCGATGTCGTTACGGCTGATTTACAAGGTGCCGTAATGAAAACCCGAATGCAGCCGATTAAGAAAGTGTTTGGTCGTTTCCCACGAGTTGTAAGAGATTTAGCGCGTAGTTTGAAAAAAGATATAAACTTATTACTTGTTGGTGAAGAAACTGACCTAGATAAAAATCTAGTTGAAGCTTTAGCTGACCCATTAGTGCATTTAGTACGTAACTCTGTTGACCACGGGATTGAAATGCCAGACGTGCGTGAAGCAAGTGGTAAATCTCGAACAGGTACAGTCACACTTTCAGCTTCTCAAGAAGGCGATCATATTTTACTGACCATCAAAGATGATGGCGCAGGAATGGATGCAGAGAAACTTAAAAAGATCGCGATTAATAAAGGCGTGTTAGATCATGATCAAGCGAGTCGATTATCTGATACTGAAGCCTATAACTTAATTTTTGCACCAGGCTTTTCTACCAAAGAAGAGATTTCAGATATATCAGGGCGTGGTGTTGGAATGGATGTGGTGAAAACCAAAATCACGCAGCTTAATGGCTCCGTTAATATCCAATCGGAATTAGGTGTTGGCACTATACTTGAAATCAAAGTGCCGTTAACTTTAGCGATTCTACCCACATTAATGGTGGTAGTTGGTGAGCAAACATTTGCTTTACCTTTGGCCGGTGTAAATGAAATATTTCATTTGGATTTAACTAAAACGAATGTGGTTGATGGTCAGTTGACTATTATCGTTCGTAAGAAAGCGATACCGCTGTTTTATTTAGAGCATTGGTTGGTCAAAGGAGCTGATAGATCATTACGAAAAGCACAAGGCCATGTGGTTATTGTGCAAATCGGAACTCAGCAAGTTGGTTTTGTGGTGGATTCTTTAATAGGCCAAGAAGAAGTAGTAATCAAGCCATTGGATGCTTTATTGCAAGGGACACCTGGTATGGCTGGGGCAACAATTACCTCAGACGGTGGTATCGCCTTGATTTTAGATGTTCCTAATCTATTGAAGCATTACGCAGGATAACCATATATTTATCTTAATACGGGAGTCTAAATTACTCCCGTTGATAAACTTAACAAGAGAATACCAATGGCAGTTAAAGTATTAGTTGTTGATGATTCTAGTTTTTTTCGTCGCCGTGTGAGTGAAATACTAGAGCAAGATAAGGATATTGAAGTTATTGGTTTTGCGGTTAATGGCCGTGAAGCAGTAGAAAAGACCAGTCAGTTACGTCCAGATGTAATCACCATGGATATCGAAATGCCTGTGCTTGATGGTATTAGTGCTGTGAAAGAAATCATGGCTGCAAACCCTACACCTATTTTAATGTTTTCTTCATTAACCCGTGATGGTGCAACAGCAACATTAGATGCGCTTGATGCTGGAGCTTTGGATTTTTTACCGAAAAAATTTGAAGATATCGCTCGTAATAATGAAGACGCAGTTAAGTTATTACAAAATAAAGTAAAAGAAATTAGCCGCAGGCGCCTATCACGTATTAGTAGGCCAACAGCTCAAACACGACCAACAGCACCTAAAACACCAACAAGGGTCGGTGGAGTTTCAGCGCGATCGTTAACAACTCCTCAGCCTGATC
Organism: Pseudoalteromonas porphyrae; assembly: GCF_001298125.1. Taxonomy (NCBI): domain Bacteria; kingdom Pseudomonadati; phylum Pseudomonadota; class Gammaproteobacteria; order Alteromonadales; family Pseudoalteromonadaceae; genus Pseudoalteromonas; species Pseudoalteromonas porphyrae. Next base: position 328,445 of record NZ_LHPH01000007.1, read on the forward strand.
GTACTTTTAGCAGTAGACCTGCCAGTCCTTCTGTAGCGTCATCTAATAGTTTACGTGCATCAGGAAAAAAATACCAAATTGTCGCGATAGGAACATCAACGGGTGGGCCCGTTGCATTGCAAGCAATTTTAACAAAGTTACCAGCCAATTTCCCTCATCCTATTTTACTGATACAGCATATGCCTGCAGCGTTTACACCTGCTTTTGCGGCTCGTTTAAATGGGTTGTGTCAAATTAAAGTAAAAGAAGCACAACAAGGTGACAGACTGTTACCTGGTGTCGCCTACCTCGCGCCAGGAGGTCAGCAAATGCTGATTGAGGGGCGTGGTGGCAGTCGAACATTAAAGGTATTTGAAGACGATAGTGCTAGGATCACTTATAAGCCAAGCGTAGATGTAACCTTTGCAAGTACTGCAAAAGCTTACCAAGGTGATGTATTAGCAGTTGTGTTGACTGGTATGGGAGCTGATGGCCGCGACGGTGCTAGAATGCTTAAACAAGCAGGGGCAACTATTTGGGCACAAGACGAAAAAACAAGTGTTGTTTATGGTATGCCACAAGCCGTTGCGAATGCAGGTCTATCATCTGCAAGTCTTGCGCTCGATGAAGTAGCAGGGCGAATCGTTCGAGAGATAGGTTGTGGATAAGTTATCTTTTTTTGGTTTAGCAATCGCGTTAGGCGCGATTGCTTTTGGTTATGTACTAGAGGGAGGCGTTGTTAGTGCCTTATTCAATGGTCCTGCTTTAGTTATAGTGCTCGGTGGTACATTAGGTGCTGTGATGTTGCAATCTCCAGCAAGTACTTTCATTAAAGCCTTAAAAATTAGCCATTGGGTTTTTTTCCCGCCAAAACGCGATATAGATAGTGCGATTGAGCAAGTAAAAGCATGGTCTCATAAAGCTCGTCAGGAGGGGTATTTAGCTCTTGAGGATGCAGCTCTTACCCACCCGGACCCCTATGCGGCGAAAGGCCTCAGTTTGCTCATTGATGGTGCAAGCGAGAATAAGCTTCGTGATGCACTTGAAATCGATTTATTACTAGAGCGAGATCGTCTACTTGAATCAAGTCGAGTTTATGAGGCTTTAGGGGGCTACAGTCCCACGATAGGTATTCTGGGGGCAGTGCTTGGCCTGATTCAGGCAATGTCATTTATTACCGAACCGGAAAAACTTGGCGCAGGTGTCGCTACGGCATTTATTGCAACTATTTACGGTGTCGGTTTGGCAAATCTTTTATTTTTACCTATGGCGAATAAGCTAAAATATCAAGTTGAACAAAAAATGCTTTTACATGAACTATTAGCTGAAGGCATCATTGCAATGAGCCAAGGTGACAGCCCAGCAAATATTGAATTAAAGCTAGAAGCATATCGCGTTGAGCGCCCTAACTTGATGCAAGAGTAATATTTATGATCCGCCGTCGTCTTCGTTCTTCAGCAGCAAGCAATCAGCACACTGAGCGTTGGCTTGTATCTTATGCTGACTACATGACAATTATGTTTGCGTTTTTTGTTGTTATGTATGCAATAGCAATCAATAAAGATGAAAGCTTTCAAATACTATCAGATTCATTGGAGCAGGTGTTTGATCAATCAGCTCGCCAACATAGTCAAGAAGGTAAAGGTGTTACAGGCACAGGATTATTGACTGACCGCGTTACGCCAGAAAATGACTTGTTGTTTGGTGAAAGCATACAAAAACAAGAAGCTGGGCCCGAATTACTCGATGGGCAAAGTGAGACTAGTAACATTAAACAAAAACATTTAGGCAAACCCTTAGATAGTTTGTTAACTAAATTGCAATCAGCACTGATTGATGAAATTCGTGATGGTGAAGCAAGTTTAGAATTACATCAAGATTGGTTAATTATTGAGTTAAGTTCAGGCATGCTATTTTCTAGCGGGAGTGCTGTCGCACATAGTCGTGCGAAAACGGTGATCGGTGTCGTTAAAGATATAATAGCGCCCGTTGATAATTATATAAGAGTGCGTGGTTATACGGATAATGAGACTATACAGAACGAAATTTACCGTTCTAATTGGGAGCTATCAGTATCTCGTGCAACTTCTATTTTAGTCGAGTTAGAAGCCCTAGGTATAAACCCTGCCAGAATGGCAATTGAGGGTTACGGTCAATATTCGCCATTTGCTGATAATGATACAGAACAAGGGCGCGCTGAAAATCGTAAAGTGGTTGTTGCCTTATCTAAATATGGATTACCGCCAAAAATACTGAAAGTAGAAGGTGGCCCAGCAATCGAAGAGCCCGAACTTGAATCAATTGAGTTGCCATCGGACGATAACACTATTAAAGTGATCCAATTACCACATGGTGGAATACGAATTACAACGCGCAACGAAAAAAAATAAGGTGTGATGTGAAAATTTGGACGGTGGCAAATCAAAAAGGCGGAGTGGGTAAAACAACCACTGCTGTCAGTCTTGCTGGTATTTTAGCGCTGCAGGGAAAGCGAGTATTATTGATTGATACTGATCCTCATGCATCATTAACTTATTATTTTGGAATTGACTCTGAAGATTTAGAAGTCAGTGTTTACGATATTTTTGCACGGGGTAACTCGATGCAAAGTGAAGAAATTTTACAGGCTTTATGTCCGTCTAATATAGATAATTTAGATATCCTGCCGGCCACCATGGCAATTGCGACGCTCGATCGCAGTATGGGTAATAGAACAGGTATGGGGTTGATATTAAAAAAAGCCTTAGCAAAAATTAGTGATCATTATGATTACGCTATTTTAGATTGTCCACCAGTACTTGGTGTTCTTATGGTGAATGCTTTGGCTGCAAGTGAGCGTATTTTAGTTCCGGTACAAACGGAGTTTTTAGCATTAAAAGGGCTGGATAGAATGATGCGAACTATGGAGTTAATGCAAAGCTCGCAATCAAAGCAGTATCAATATACCATTATCCCTACAATGTATGATAAGAGAACTAATGCTTCTCTTGAAGCATACAAAACACTGCAACAAACATATCAAGAAAAAGTGTGGCCTGGAGTAATACCAGTAGATACTAAATTTCGTGATGCGAGTCTTGCTCAACAGGTGCCCATTCAGTATTGTCCACGATCTCGTGGTGTATACGCCTATCGTGCATTACTCGATTATTTGATTGAACAAGGTTAATTAATGAGCAAGCAGTTATTTGCTAATGAAAAAGTTATGACCCAATATTTGGGGGCTTTACTGTGCGAGGACGAAGATTCAACTGATTTACAGCCTGTAGCTAAATTGCTTGAGCAAGTTACTTCAACTCAAAAAAATACAGATTTACCAGCAAAGGCATCGCAACAACCAATTATAATGTTGGATGCGCTTGAAGATGTGAAGCCTCATGAAGAAGAAATTACTGAACAATTAAACCCCGTCCTTGAGAAACCACAGATCCAAGCTAAGATCAAAGGTATAGCAAATACTGAGCCGAAACTTAGTACAACGCAGCCGAAAACCCCTATTCAACGTCAAGAGGATTATTTTGATGGTGAATTTCAAGCGTTGTTCTTTGAAGTGGCGGGTTTAACGCTTGCCGTACCGTTAAAAGCGCTAGGTGGTATACATCAGTTAAGCGAAGTGAATCAATTGTTTGGGAAACCAAAATGGTTTAAAGGAGTCATGTTAAACCGTGAGGAAAACCTAAATGTTGTGGATACTGCTCGATGGGTAATGCCTGAAAAGTATACACAAGAATTAGAAGATAAGCTAAATTACCAATACCTGATCACGTTAGGTGATAGCCAGTGGGGGTTGTTAGCTGAAAAGTTAGTTAATAATATTACACTGCGTAGTGAAGATGTTAAGTGGCGGACAAAAAATGGCAAGCGCCCTTGGCTTGCCGGTGTTATTAAAGAAAAAATGTGTGCCTTAATTGATGTTGAAAATTTAAATCAATTACTGGAGCAAGGCTTAGATAGCCGTGAGCAGTAACGATATTCGGAGTAATAGCATGAGCGAAAAAAGAGTATTATCAAGCAGTAGAAATGCCGATAGCAATGATGAAGTATTGCAGTGGGTAACATTCAAACTTGAATCAGAGACCTACGGTGTCAATGTAATGCAGGTGCAAGAAATTTTGCGTTACACTGAAATAGCCCCAGTCCCTGGTGCGCCAAGTTACGTGTTGGGGATCATTAACTTACGCGGTAACGTAGTGACAGTTATTGATACTCGCTCACGCTTTGGTTTGATGTCAGCGGAAACTACTGATAACTCACGTGTTTTGATTATTGAAGCGGAAGAGCAGGTTATTGGTATTCTTGCTGATAGCGTTGCAGAAGTTGTTTACCTTCGAAGTTCAGAAATAGACAGCGCACCAAATATAGGCACTGAAGAAAGTGCTAAATTTATTCAAGGTGTAAGCAACCGTGATGGTGAGTTACTCATTCTAGTTGATTTAAATAAATTACTAAATGATGAAGAGTGGGATGAGTTAAGCGATATTTAACGCTTACAGATAAACTATGTTGTTACTCTCTTTAGTTTGTGGCGCACTAATTTTGATATTAGTGTGCTTTATTGTTTTATATGTCATGAATAGAAAAATATCTCAGATTGAATTTCTACATCAAAAAAAATTGAGCGATGTACTACAGCAAACCAATATTTTGCGAAGTGAAGTTGCAGAAATGCGAACTGGTATGCTTAGTATCGGTAAGCGCTTGGTGACTGTAGAGCAGCGTAATCAAGAGCTTGCACAGCAACAAGATGCGCAAAAATACGATGACCCTGATGCGAAAATTTATTCACGCGCAGTGAAAATGGTTGAACTTGGTGCAGATATAGAAGAGATCATTCGAGAATGCGAATTGCCGCGTGCTGAAGCTGAGTTACTCATGTCGTTACATCAACAGAAGGGCGCTAGTTAGCGCCTTTTATTTATATAAGTTTAAGGACTGCAGATACTTTAATGAGTGAACTTTCAATCTTAATCACGGCATGAGACTTGTGGGCTAAGTAAGAATTGAGCTACAAGAAGCCAATATCTCTTAAGTAAAATGTTCAAGCAGTGCGTGTTTGGTAGTTATACCGTGTTATCACCTTTTTATATGAAGTAATCACACTACATAGATTTTGCTATATTTAAATAGCAAGCATGCGACAGAAAATTCAATTAGCAATGAATAAAGGGTTTTAAGCTTTTATATTTAATTTGCCGTGGAAGTCTTGCCAGCCTGGCGGAAACTTACCTCTTAAAACATATGAAAATGCGATAAGCTCTGCAATAACGTAATAAAGCTCTTTTGGAATTTCTTCACCAAGCTCTAAATGAGACAGTGTTTTTGCCAGCGCTTCGTCTTTATGTATTAAAATACCTTTTTCTTGGGCTGCTTTAATTATTTCATCTGCAAGCTCCCCAAAACCTTTACTGCTAACGGTAGGTGCTCGGCCTGCTTCATAGAGTAAGCCTATTGCCGACTTTTGTTTTGGCTCTTCATTCATAACTACACCTCATAACTACACTTTAATATTAATAATGGCGTGGGATTGGTAAAATGCCTGATGCTGTGGCGCACCTTGGCTAAGGTTAAGCTCTCCCACTTGTAAACCATGCGCTGTGAGCTTGTGCCGAAGACTCTCTATATGCGGATGCGCCATAGCCGTTATTTCTTGGCTAGATGCGAGTAACTTACAGTCTAATGCTTTATCCATTAACTCCGCAGTAATTTGTAATTGACCTAATGTGGCATAGTCAAAATTTAAACGTACAAACCAGACATTCTTGGCCTCTAACTTATCTTTACTGGGTTTTTTATATTGGCCAAGTGATATTTCTGTTTGTGCTGCTTCTGGTGGCAGCCGCATAGGCAGTAAAAATTGCACCAGTGGGTTGGTATCTGGCTGTTGGTTTATTGGAGTTGTCGTTACTTGGCTTAGTGCTGTTTTTATTTGACTCAAGTCGGCCGCTAAGACTTGGCTATTTGCTTGCAGCAGCTGCTCTTGTAATTTTTGGCTATTAACCGCTTTGAAGTTTGGTACAAGCACCTGCAATAATGCATCAACAGAATTTTGGCCGTTAAACGTCAATGCGCTGATCGTATTTAAAGCCGGTGCGGCTAAAATACTAACAGTTAAGTGCTCAATGGCTTGGCTAAAACTCATGTGTAGTGCACTTGCGGGGAGGCTTTGTGGTTGAATTATACTGAGGATTTCCCGTTGAATGGTCAAGGGTTGATGTGATTGGCTATCAATCATACGGCTAAAGGCCTGATTAACAAGGCGGTTAAGATCAACATTATCACTAAATTTCGGTTGTGCTAACTGCTCTATTTTTGCTGAGAGTATTTGACGAGACAGTAAATTTTTTTCACTGTGTGATATATGCGATAGTGTATAAGGAGGTGTTTTTTCTATCGGCATATTTAATAAAGGGGCTAGTAGTTTTGCCTCAATGGGTAGGCTTAATTGACTTGCTATTGGCGATACTGTTAGTGGTGCTTTTAGCGTCGGTATTGAGGGGTTATGCATTTGTGGTGTTGTTTTGATGTTAGCAGTAAGACTTTGCTTCATTGAGTCTATTGAGCTGTGTATAGGAGCATGAGCAGGTTTAAGCGTTACTTTATTTGATTCTACTACTTCAACGTTTTTGACTGTGCCGTAATGCGAACTCGTTTGTGTCGATTTATTTTTATTCTCGTCGATGGGGAGGGGTTTCTGAACGAGTTCATTAATAGGTGTTTTTATTTTACTCTTATCTCGAGATTGTGCTGAATTAGTTATCAGAGGTTCATTCATAGGCACACTTTTCGGTATTCGAACAGTCGCGTCATCCTTTATAGAAGACGGTATGGAAGGCTCTTTAAGCACAGGAGTCTGAATTTTTTCGGTCGGTGTAATCTGCGATCCCTTGTCCGTATTAGCTTGCCCCATTTTTGTTTGTGAGTTAGGGGTTGTTTGCGTTAAAAATAGCCCCGTCTCAGCTGTTTGCCGGTTACTGGTTGAAGAGGTTGGCATCTGGGTATTTACAGTCTTTAATGAGTCTAATTTATTTAGTGGTAATTCAGTGGCAGCATGTTGAGTGTTTGCTACCGCTGGCTGTATTGGTGTTGTTAACGTATTCAGCGCAGCTTTAACTTGTTGGAAAAATTGCACTAAGGGAGGCGATGAATGAAAATGTTTAGGTAGCGAAGACCCTTTACTGATATCAGCTTGTAGTGGGTCTAGATTATTATTAGCAAGGGCTGTTAAGTTAATTCTGCGCAATGACTCAGGTAATAGGGTTGCCAATTCCATTTTTTTGATTGTACGCGGTGATGGAGGTTGACTCATTTCGTCTTTGTTAAAAGAGGGGCTTGGCTTAGTAAACGGCTTATTTTCAAAGTATTGCACAGCATCTTTAATACGTGTTTTTAAATCAGCGAAACTATGTTGCAACCATGAGCTAATAGGGCTATTGCTGGAAAGTGAAGGGCTTGAGGTAACCGTATTTGCTTGCGAAAGTGCAGTTGTCTTTGCTAAATGCTGAGCACTGAGTAATGAATTAAATGTATGAGTAAGAGAATTTTTTAAAACAAGATCAACACTGGGTACATGCGTTTTAATCTGTAGTTGTTCATTCACTGCTGCAAGAGTGACTTTTTGCATCGTATTGCTGAGTTGATGTACATGCTCAGTTTTTACTGGAATGTTAAATGCATTTTTTTGTTGTGGAATAGTTAATTGTACGCTTTTATTTACCGTTTTTAATTGTGCTAGAGGAACAAGACTCGCAAGCCATGTTGCTAGTTTTCCTTGGCTAATAGGTTGCTGATGGAGGTTGTCGGCAAAGCGATTAATTACGGTTAACCTAAAGTTTTTATCTTGGACATTAATGAGCGCTTGTAAAGGTTGCTCTGCCTGTAATAACTGAGCGACTTCTTTATTAAGCGGTAAGCTGGCGTGCAATTGGCTAATAAGTAATTTTGCAATTGGCGCAGTAATCACATTAACCGGGAAAGGTTTATTGTCTAACTGACTGCCAGTGTTTATGAAATTTAATAAACTTTGTAGCTGCTTATGTTGTGTTAAAGGGATATTTAGTTGCGTTGGTAAAATGGTGAGTTGTTTACCATCAGCACTTAATTGTACTTGCGCACTGGAAATCTTTTGCGCCTGCTCAGGAGATTGAGTGGTTGCTAAGCGTAACGTTTGCCAGTGTTTATCAACAAGTATATCTATCTGTACAGAGCCTTTAGCAAACACGATATTTTTCGCGCTGAGTGTTTGTTCACCTGAGATGATTGTTTGCTGCGTAGCACCGACTGCAGGCTGGTTAACAGTCAGTGAGTTAGCTAAAGATATCTGTGTAGGTTTATTCATTATTTTAAATCAAATTATCATTAATCGGTTTCATCGGATTATTCGTATTACCCTATCATTATGGTAGACTAACACCTAATTTTGGGGATAGAGAATCGTCATCTTGTTACACATTAAGTCCGTCACCTGCATCAAGCAAGAGCGCTGTTTGTTTGAGGATCTTAATTTCAGTTTGAAATCGGGACAAATTATGCAGTTAGCTGGCCCTAACGGGGCAGGTAAAACATCATTATTGCGAATTATCGCGGGTTTTTCAGTCCCCGATGAGGGGGATGTTTTATGGCAAGGTAAGTCGATAATTAAGAACTATGACGAATTTGCGCGTGAGCTTTTATTTATTGGCCATAAAACGGGCGTTAATAGTCAGTTGACCGCATTGGAAAATGTACAGTTTTGGTTACAGATACAAGGCTATAACGATACCCAAGACCTTTATGCGTTACTTGCCAAAATTGGTTTAGTTGGCCTTGAAGATGTCCCCGTTCGAATGTTGTCTGCAGGACAACAGCGACGTGTTGCCTTACTTAGATTATGGTTAAATAGCGCAAAGTTATGGGTTTTAGATGAACCATTTACTGCGCTAGATAAAGCTGGTGTTGCCTTTTTACAGCAACGCTTTATAACCCACCTAGAGCAGGGGGGGGCTATTTTACTAACTACCCACCAAGATTTAACAACCCACTTTAATGATTTACAAACTGTCACGTTGGAGTACAGACACTGATGATACGCCAGCATTCTTATTGGCAGCTATTTAGTGCTGTTTGTAAAAAAGATTTACAGTTAGCCTTTCGCCAACGCGCAGAAATTGTTAATCCATTATTATTCTTTTTAATTGTTATTACGTTATTTCCGTTAGCAATTGGTCCTGAGCCAGGACTTCTAGCACGTATAGCTCCTGGTATTATTTGGGTTGCTGCGCTGTTATCTACTATGTTGGGGTTGGATAAATTATTTCGTGATGATTATCACGATGGCAGTCTTGAGCAGTTAATAGCATCATCTTACCCGCTACCGCTTACGGTGTTAGCAAAAGTGGTTGCTCATTGGATTATTACAGGACTGCCGTTGGTACTAATGACACCTTTATTTGCGCTATTACTGAATTTAGACACGAATGCGTTAATCGCAACAGTGCTCACTTTATTGTTGGGCACACCATTATTAAGTTTTATTGGCGCTATTGGCGCGGGTTTAACTGTCGGATTACAAAAGGGAGGGATTTTAATGAGTTTGCTCGTACTGCCTTTGTATATTCCGGTTTTGATTTTTGCAACGTCTGCTATTGATACCAGTACAATGTCACTGGATTATAGTGGGCAGCTTGCCATCCTTGGTGCGATGTTAGTCGTTGCTATATTAAGCGCACCAATTGCCATATCGTCAGCATTAAAAGTGAGTGTAAGTTAATATGTGGAAGTGGTTACATCCCTACGCTAAAGCAGATCGTGCATATCAATTATGTAATACGTTACTGCCCTATTTTGCCGTAATAACGGTTGTGTGTATGATTGTTGGTTGGGTTTGGGGTTTGGCGTACGCGCCGGCTGATTACCAACAAAAAGACAGCTATCGTATTATTTTTATTCATGTTCCTTCAGCAATTTTATCAATGGGAGCATATTCTTCTATGGCCATAGCCGCTATCGTGGCACTTGTATGGCAACTTCGTAATGCAGAGCTTGCCGTTATTGCAATTGCACCTGTGGGCGCATGTGTTACAGCTATCGCACTTATTACTGGTGCTGCATGGGGTAAACCTATGTGGGGTGCTTGGTGGGTGTGGGATGCGCGTTTAACCTCAGAGTTAATTTTATTATTCTTATACCTAGGTGTGCTGTCGTTGTACCACGCTTTTGAAGACAAGAAAGCAGCGGGTCGAGCTGCGTCTATTCTTGCCATTGTAGGAGTTATAAATTTACCGATCATTCATTTCTCAGTTGAATGGTGGAACACACTACATCAAGGAGCAAGTATTACTAAATTCAATACTAATGCCATTGATCCAAGTATGTTTTGGCCACTAATGTTAAATATTGTTGCGTTTGCTGCATTCGTCGGCACTGTAACTTTAATGCGTCTTAAAAATGAAATTTTACAACGTGAAAAACACCGTCCTTGGGTTCGTCAGTTGTTAAATAGGGGCTAGTTATGCAGTTTGATTCTTTTTCTGATTTTATAGCCATGGGTGGTTATGGCTTTTATGTTTGGTTATCTTTTGGTTCCTGCGCGCTGATTTTAATAGGTATTTTACTCAGCTCGTTAAACGACACTAAACGCATTTTATCGTCTGTTCAGCAACAGGTTGACCGTGAAGCACGTATAAAACAGGCTAAACAGGAGCAGCAAGTATGAACCCAAGACGTAAAAAACGTTTATTAGCAGTCACTGCAATTGTATTTGGTGTAGGTGCGGTTATTGGATTAGTGCTTTATGCACTGCAAGAGAATATTAATTTATTTTACACCCCCAGTGAACTAATAGAAGGTAAAGGACCGAATAAAGAGTTGCCGTATATAGGCCAAAAATTACGTATCGGTGGCATGGTAGTGCCAGGTTCAGTGGTCCGTGATGAAACGAGCTTAGAAGTGAGCTTTAAGCTAATTGATACTGGGCCTTTAGTGACTATACGTTATCAAGGTATTTTGCCGGATTTATTTCGCGAGGGACAAGGGATTGTGGCGCAAGGGTTATTAGTTGAAGCTAATGTGATAGAAGCCTTTGAAGTACTTGCCAAGCATGACGAAGAGTATATGCCAGCTGAAGTTGCTGAGGCAGTAAAAGGAATTAAACACGAGAAACCGAAGTACAACTTAGGAAGTGACTATTAATATGATCCCTGAAATCGGTTATTTTTCTTTAACACTCGCTATGGTGCTGAGTGTTTTATTGTGTATTTTTCCATTGTGGGGTGCGCATACAGGCAATTTACGCCTAATGCGTGCAGCGCCTTCATTGGCTATTGGTCAATTCGTTTTTGTTTTAATCTCATTTGCAGCATTAATTTATGCAAGTTTAACCGATGATTTTACTGTGGCGTATGTCGCATACCATTCAAGTAGTTCATTACCTTGGTATTATAAAATCACCTCTACATGGGGCGGACATGAAGGCGCAATTTTATTGTGGTTAGTCATGCAAGCTGGTTGGACTGCTGTCGTGGCGATGCGTTCAGGTTCTTTACCTTGGATACTCAGGGCTCGCGTGCTTGGCGTGCTAGGCTTTTTAGGGGTAGGCTTTATGCTTTATACGCTCTTAATGTCTAGTCCATTTGAGCTACTCTTACCTTACTATCCAGTTGAAGGCCGTGATTTAAATCCGTTATTACAAGATCCCGGTATGATTATCCATCCCCCATTATTATATATGGGCTATGTTGGCTTATCTGTTTCATTCTCATTTGCTATTGCTGCGTTATTGACCGGCAAACTCGATAATACATGGGCAAAATGGTCACGTCCTTGGACTATGACTGCCTGGGGCTTCTTAACTTTGGGTATAACAGTCGGTAGCTGGTGGGCATACGCGGAGTTAGGTTGGGGCGGTTGGTGGTTCTGGGATCCGGTTGAAAATGCATCTCTAATGCCATGGCTTGTTGCCACAGCGTTATTACACTCACTGTCAGTGACTGAAAAACGTGGCGTATTCAAATCATGGACAGTTTTACTTGCTATCTCAGCTTTCTCTTTGAGCTTATTAGGCACGTTTATTGTTCGTTCAGGTATTATTGTTTCGGTCCATGCATTTGCGACAGACCCTGATCGTGGTTTATTTATTCTTGCATTTTTAGCGATTGTTGTAGGCGGTGGTTTAACGCTCTATGCCTTTAGAGTATCGCAAGTAAAAAGTGAAGGGCGCTATAAGTTAGTCTCTCGAGAAGTTGCATTATGGCTGAATAATATCTTTTTAGTGGTTGCGACATTCATTGTTTTATTAGGCACTTTGTTACCTATGATCCACAAAGAAATGGGCTTAGGCAGCATTTCAATTGGCGAACCATTCTTTAATAAGATGTTTGCAATTTTATTGGTACCATTTGCAATACTAATGGGAATTGGGCCGCTATTACGTTGGAAGCAAAATAAATGGGCATTTTTACAAAATAAATTACTCATAGCAGCAGTTGCAAGCATAGTGGTCACCGCAGGCTGGCTATTTTTAAGTTATGAGGATGTTGCACCCCTTACATTATTAGCAACGACATTAGCCATGTGGATTATGTTCACAACAGCATCAGATTTATATGATAAAACCCTTGTTCATGGCAGCTTTATTAAAGGGTTAAAACGTTTGACTTTAAGCTACTGGGCAATGGTATTGGGGCATGTTGGTATTGCCTTTGTTATTGCTGGAGTAACTTTAACATCAGCTTATTCAGTTGAACGAGATGTTTCAATGCAGCCATTGGACGTTGTTCAGCTTAATGAGTATGACTACCGCTTTGAGGGTGTAAAAAGCATTCGCGGGCCAAATTACAGTGGTCATGCTGGTGTAGTAAGCGTATTGAAAAATGGCTCACTCGTAACGAAATTATACGCAGAGAAACGTCAGTATGATATTGGCATGCAATTTATGACTGAAGCGGCGATTGATGCAGGGTTTACTCGAGATCTTTATTTAGCGCTAGGTGAGCAACTCAGTAATGGGGGCTGGTCGTTACGCATTTATCACAAACCATACGTGAGATGGATGTGGTTAGGTGGTATTTTAATTTCGTTGGCTGGGTTTATGATTTTAGGTGATAAACGCTACAGGACAAGCAGAAAAAGTGACGAGCAATTACAGCCGAAGGGTGTTGTATGAACCGTAAATTTTTAGCGCTATTGCCTTTATTAGCATTCGCACTGGTATGCGTGTTTTTATTTCAGGGATTATTTGCTAATCCCCGTGAGATTCAAACGGGTCGCTTGGGTCAACAAATGCCAGCATTTAATTTGCCAGATTTAATGCAAGACTCAAAGCGTTGGCAAGAAAGTGATTTAAAAGGCGATGTCTATTTATTAAATGTGTGGGGCACATGGTGCCCAACGTGTTTAGCAGAACTTGATTATCTTACCCAATTACGAGAACAAGGCGTCAGAATTATAGGGCTCTATTACGTACAAAGTTATGACAGTGACTTTGATGGTGAGTTTGATATTGTCGCACTGCGTGATGAAGTCAGCACGATGTTAGGTCGTGCAGGTGACCCATACCAATTTAATATCTTAGACTTAAACCGCACACTGGCATTGGATTTAGGTGTATCGGGTGCACCAGAAACGTTTTTAGTGGATAGCAAAGGTACTATTTTGCTTCATCACACGGGGGATATTAATCCACGCGTGTGGCGTGCTAAATTTGCACCGTTAATGCAGGAGTTAAAGCCATGAAGTATGTATTAATTAGTTTTTTCTTATTATTCAGCACAGGAATTCTCGCTGAACAAAACCGCTACGTTTTTGCCAATGATGAGCAAGCTCAGCGCTTTGGTGAGTTAACAAAAGAACTGCGTTGTCCAAAATGTCAAAATCAAAACATTGCAGACTCTGATGCTGTAGTTGCAAAAGATTTGCGTGATAAAGTACTGTTGCTCGTTAAAGATGGCAAAACAAAAGATGAAGTAATTGACTATATGATAGATCGTTATGGTTACTTTGTTCATTACGAACCACCCGTTACGCCGGCCACGTTAGTATTGTGGGTATTACCAGTATTAATCGTTATTTTTGGTTTTGGTTTCATTGTGTTTCGCCAACGTAAAGCGGCTGTCAAACAAACATGGAATGATCAAGATGAAGTGTTATTAACTAAGTTAATTGCAAAAAACCAGCGTCAGGAGCAAAACTAAATGATTTTAATGTGGGCATCGTTTGTGCTACTGACGCTTTTGGCTATCGCGTTTGTGGCTTTGCCTTTTTTAACCAAAGAGCGAATACAGAATCTAACCTATAATGCTAACTCTGAATTAATTGCTATTTATGAGCAACGACTTGGTGAGCTTAGTTTAGATCTGGCTGAGCAGCGCATAGAACAACAAAGTTACGATGAGTCAATTATTGAATTGAAATGTCGATTGTTAAATGAGCTATCGCCAGAAAAGTCACTCTTCAGTCGTGGAAATAATCGTATTTTTGCGTTGACGGGCAGTGCATTTTTAGTCGTCTTAACCTTAATATTTTATACCGCAACAGGTTCGCAGCATCAATTAGAAAGCTGGAAGGCTGCGATGGAAAATTTACCTGAATATGGTGAGCGTGCAGTGATGCAAAAAGGTGAACCATTAACGCAGAATGAGCTTCAAGCGTTCGCGTTGGGTTTACGCACTAAGCTTGCGCAAAGTGGTGATGATGAAGTTGCATGGATGTTACTAGGTCGCGTTGCGATGTCTTTAAATGAATATGACATGGCTCAGCAATCATTTGATAAAGTACTGCGTTTAAACCCTGAAAACTTGGCTGTATTGATCAGTTATAGTCAGTTAATGTTGCTCCAAGGCGACGATGTTAGTATGAATAAAGCAGCGCAAATGCTATCACGTGTATTAAAAGATGAACCTGCAAATCTTGATGCTATTTCATTATTAGCGCTTATTGCTTATGAACGCCACGATTGGCTGGAAGCAAAAGCTGCATTTGAGATGCTTTTAAACAGCATGGATGAACAAGATAGTCGTTATAATATGATTGCACAGAGAATCGCAGAGATTGATCAAAATATTGCAGCCAAGAACACGCAGATCACCCCTGTAGAGAAGTCGTTTGCTGCAAGTACAGAGACAAGTAATATTTCCGTCACGATTGAGCTTGCTCCTCAACTGATAGCAAACTTACCTGAAAAAGGCACTTTATTTGTATTTGCAAAAGCAGCCAGTGGCCCTGCAATGCCGCTTGCAGTTGTAAAGTTAACGCAATATAGTTTTCCTCTTCAAGTCCAATTAAGCGATAACAACTCAATGGTTGAAGGTTTAACGCTTTCAAGTACCGAGCAAATAATATTAACAGCACGTATTTCAAAAGACGCTTCTGTAATGCCATCAAGTGGTGAGCTTGAAGGAAAATCAGGTATTTTACAGCGCAGTGAAACGAGCGAATACACTCTATTAATAGATGAGCTAATACCTTAAGGATAAAAGATGTTAAGACAGAGTTTGATTATATTAGGGTTGCTAGTGAGCGCGGGATGCGCACAAGTACCAGAAGAAAAAGCGGATGAGCGTGACCCGCTGCAATCATTTAATCGTCCAATGTATGACTTTAATATGGATGTGTTGGATGCTTACATTCTTCGCCCTGTTGCAGTTGGGTATGTTGCTGTTACACCAACACCTGTAAGACGAAGCTTAGTTAATTTTACAGATAACATCAGTGCCCCAACGGATGTTATTAATGCGACATTACAAGGTAAAGCTGGTAATGCGGGCATTAGTATTGCTCGCTTTTTAGTTAATTCAAC
Source organism: Pseudoalteromonas porphyrae (assembly GCF_001298125.1). Lineage (NCBI taxonomy): Bacteria > Pseudomonadati > Pseudomonadota > Gammaproteobacteria > Alteromonadales > Pseudoalteromonadaceae > Pseudoalteromonas > Pseudoalteromonas porphyrae. The sequence goes on from NZ_LHPH01000007.1 coordinate 344,193, forward strand.
CGTGGGTATTTTTGGTGTTTTTGATGTTGCCAGCTCTCTTGGTCTAAATATTATAGATGAAGATTTCGGACAAACCCTAGGTGTGTGGGGAGTCGGCGATGGTGCGTATTTAATGTTACCAGGTATGGGACCATCAACAGCGCGTAATCTAGCTGGCGATGTGGTCGATGGTTTTGTATTACCTGAGATAGCCTTAACCACACCACAAACAGTGCTAGTATTTGCTTTTAAAGCAATTGAAGCGCGAGCGTCATTAATTCCACAAGAAAGCTTACTGAATGAATCTTTAGACCCTTATATTTTTATGAAGGATATCTATTTCCAACGTCAGTTATATGAATTGTATGATGGTAATCCACCAATTGAGAAAGAGCCTGAAGATTTTGATGAAGACTTTTTAGAAAGTTTGTAATTGAAAACATAAAAAATGCCAGCTAAGCTGGCATTTTTTATGTTTATACTAATCTGCATAAATATTTGAACAATTTAACGAATTAAATAGCCCCCATATCTACGCTGATTGGTATTAGATGATTAGGCTGAAAGCTTATTATTCACCAAGTACTCTCATTTGTTCGTTTGCCCAGTTTACGGCGTCATGGTACGCATCTGGCACTTTATCTGTCGCTAAGCCAAGCTGCTCTTGTATTGCATTCGCGCCTTGCCAATTTGCTTGTTCGTAGAGTTTTACTAAACGTAAGTATTGTGCCAGCAAGCCTTCGTCTTTAACGAGTGCTAATTTTATGTCATTGGATAGTGGTAACTTTTCCATAACACTTTCCATGCTTTCATCGAGTATGGCATCCATTAACGACATCATACCGGTCAAAAATGCCATGCCTGTATCTTTAAATTTATTATGATTTATTGCGAGTAACTCAGTAAAGCGTGCGCGAGTGAGCGATAATCTAATTAGTTCTGCAGGTTTATCTGCGGCAACTTGAGATGCAAAAAGTAGCGATAAAAACTTTTTAATTTCTTGTGCGCCTAAAACAATTAAGGCTTGTTTTATGGTATTTATTTCAGCTCTTCGCTTGAATGCAGCAGAATTACTATAGCGCAGAAGTTTGTAAGATAAGTTTACATCTCTTTCAAAAACTTCAGTAATTTTCTTTAAGTTTAAGTCAACAGTCGACGTTTCATAGAGTAATTCAGCAAGTGCCATTTCTGATGGAGGCAGTGTTTTACTTTGTACCATTTCAGGTTTAGAAAAGAAAAACCCTTGAAAGTATGTAAACCCTAGTTCAAGTGCTAATTGATACTTTTCGTATGTTTCGACTTTCTCAGCCAATAATTTAATTTGTGGGAATGGCTTAATTGCTTCAATAACTTCATGGATAGTATCAAGTTCACAGGTCAAAAAGTCGATTTTGATGATATCAATAAAAGGGTAAAAATGACGCCATACAGGCTGGTGAATATAATCATCAAGCGCTAAGGTATAGCCTTTTTCTTTTAAGTCTTTGACTAAAGAAAGTAAACGTTTCCCTGGTTGAATTGTCTCTAATATTTCGACCACAATTTGTTCTTTGCCTAATAGAGTAGGGTAGCCTTTTTGCAATGTGTCGAGTGTAAAGTTTATAAAAGCAGGTTTGTTATCGGTTAAATCTTCTAAACCAAAGTTAAACTGGCTGCCCTCAATTAGTCGCGAGGTCGCTTCATCGCCATCGATGTTGGGAAATACATTATCAACGCCATCACGAAATAGTAACTCGTAACCTACAAGTTTTTTTTCACGGTCTAGAATTGGTTGGCGCGCAGCATAAAAATACATAAACAACAGATCCACATCAGTTAAACGATTACATCAGCAATATAAGGTAAAACATAGCAAATAGCATTAACTATATTTTCAAAATTAAACCTATAGTATTGGTGTGTACCAGTGTATAGATCTTATCCTAGGGTAAATAGTCATTAATTTCCATTGATATACACTAAATTTACTGCTTTTCACAAAAAATCAGAATGTTCTCATATGGTTGCTAGATTAGTCGTACTAATTGGAGTTATTTACCCTTAGCATGATATAGTCAAGCACTAGGTTGGTTTTTACACCAATAATGTCTTATTTATAGCATTGATTTGCGAGTCATTATTAGGATTAAATGCCTGATTTAAACTTCTTTATCGGAGGCGAATTTGGAAACTGGAATGATTATTTCTTTGGCAGCATACTTTATTGTAATGCTCGGCATTGGTTTGTATGCATATAAACAGTCAACCAGCGATGTGTCGGGTTACATGCTTGGTGGTCGTAGTTTATCACCAAGTGTAGCTGCATTATCTGCAGGTGCATCAGATATGAGTGGCTGGATCTTGATGGGGCTACCTGGCGCTATGTTTGTTACTGGGTTTAGCAGTACATGGATTGCGTTAGGCTTAATTATCGGCGCATGGTTAAACTACTTTTTGGTCGCACCGCGATTACGTGTTTATACTGAAAAAGCGAATGACTCTATTACTATCCCAGATTACTTTTCAAATCGTTTTAACGACAACAGTAACTTACTGCGAGTAGTGTCTGCGGTTGTGATTATTGTTTTCTTTACTTTATATACCTCATCAGGTGTAGTGGCTGGTGGTAAATTATTTGAAAGTTCATTTGGTTTAAGTTATGAAATGGGACTTTATATTACAACAGGTGTTGTAGTTTTATATACTTTGTTCGGTGGGTTTTTAGCGGTAAGCCTGACTGATTTTGTACAAGGTTGTATTATGTTCATTGCTTTAATTTTAGTACCTACGGTAACTTATACATTACTAGAACAGCCTTTAACATCAACACTTAACAGTATTAACCCGCAAATGCTGCAATGGATTGGGGCAGGTTCTTTGGTGAGTATTATATCAGCAATGGCATGGGGGTTAGGCTATTTTGGCCAGCCGCATATTATTGTTAGATTTATGTCTGTTCGAAGCGTCAAAGATATGCCTACCGCACGTCGTATAGGTATGAGCTGGATGATAGTTGCAGCGTTAGGTGCGGTAGCTACGGGTTTATGTGGAGCTGCATATGCCTATGAAAATGGCATCGTTGTTGATGATCCAGAAACAATATTTCTTGTTTTATCTGAATTACTTTTCCACCCACTTATTGCAGGCTTTTTATTAGCCGCTATATTAGCGGCAATTATGAGTACAATATCTTCGCAACTATTAGTGAGCTCAAGCTCGTTAACAGAAGATTTTTATAAGACATTTATTCGTCGAGATGCCACAGATAAAGAGCTTGTATTAGTAGGGCGAATTAGTGTTGCTTTAGTTGCTATTTGTGCCATTTACTTAGCGTATGATAGAGATAGTTCTATTTTAGACTTAGTAAGCAACGCATGGGCTGGTTTTGGCGCTGCATTTGGTCCACTGGTTCTATTTAGTTTATATTGGAAAAGAATGAACTTTGAGGGCGCATTAGCTGGTATGGTCGTCGGTGCTGTAACCGTGTTAGTGTGGTTTTATGCGCCGATAGAGGTTAATGGTGAACATATCAGTAAGTTAATTTACGGTATTGTTCCTGGGTTTATTTTATCAAGTATTGCAATTGTTGCTGTAAGCTTAACAACAGCAGCGCCGAGTGAAAAAATTACGCTATTGTTTGATGATGTCGAGAAATCGCTTTAATCATAATGTGTAATTAAGAATAAAAAAGGAGCTAATTAGCTCCTTTTTTATTTGTATTTTAGCTAAACGTTAACTGGCTGCTTTTTCTTCTGTGTTTTTCAGATCAGTAACGCTACTTGCTTCTTTTTTAGATTTAGCAGATGAAGCCTTAATTGGTACTTCTTTTGCGCCTTTCAAAACATTCATGAAATCATCTTTGCTTTTTGCAATCTCAAGTGCGAGCGATTCAATTTGTTGCTCGCTTAAAGGCACATCGACCTTTTCTAGCATCGCCTCAAGTGATTCAGCGATATCGAGCATCTTGTCATACGCGTCAGCTTCTTTTTTAGTAGTAAACGTCATACGCTCGACTCCGTTTCTTTCTACAACATATTTAACAACAACAGCCATGATTTCTCCTGCCAACTTGCTTGGTGAATGATAATTCACCTTGATTGATTACTGTTTTTATGTACAGTAAATGTTTGTCCGGCTATTTGCAAGTGAACATTTTTATTTTTTTATTATCGGTACGGTTGACAAGGTGGACGCTATTTACTTTATTTAAAAGGTCACACTTTTTCAGTATGGCTTTAATTAAAATCAGTCAAAAAGTGAGATCGCTTTATCAACTATTAACTGAGTCCACGAATGGACATCATGGAGGAGAAACATGAAGTTTTTAACTTTAATAGTCGTATTATTTGGTTTTGCAGTCGCCTTGCCAAGTTATGCGGTCGATAATAAGCCTGCTACAGCTAAAATTGCTCAAAAAGCTGAGGTTATTAATATTAATCAAGCAAACGTTGACCAATTGGTTCAATTACCAGGTATTGGTAAATCAAAAGCGCAGGCTATTATTGATTACCGTACTAAGCAGGGTAAATTTAAATCACTAGGTGAGCTTACTCAGGTTAAAGGTATTGGTGACAAAATCGTTGCAAAATTAGAAGGAAAAGTAACGCTTTAATTACAAAGGCGAGCTATTGCTCGCCTTGTTTCTCTTTATTATATAGTTTAATAGCCTCGGCTAAAAAAGGTTTTGAAAATTGTATTTCGACGGGCGTTGTCAATATTGGATAACTTATACCTGTGACAATTAATGCAAGTATCATCAGCCAGCCATCAATATAAACGAGTGAGAAAAACAATGGAATTAATAGAGTTAGCTTAGCGATACGTAGACTGATTTTTTGCATTGGGCTTAGCATGCTAAGTGCTATTGCGATTATATCTTGTCGCTGTCGCACTTTTAGATGCTTAAGTTGAGGTAACTGGCTTGATAAAAAAGCAGGCATCATAGACTCTTCTTAATGATTAAACGAGCGAAAACAACAGTTATTAATACAATACTGAATGCTGCAAATATCACTTCCATCCAAGCAGGCATACTCATTCCTAAAAATTCCCAATCAATATTACCGCAATCACCGGTTGCAGCAAAAAAATTTGGTATCCATTCGTGTAAAGGCAGCGGGAAATTCGGCTCAAATTCACAACTAAAAGCAAATGGGTCAGTCGTTGTTTGCATATCAATGTGCTCACGTGCGATCAGGTAGCCCCAAATACTGGCTGTTGCCCACGTCACAATACCTAAAAACCGAAAGATAAAATGGCTTGGTTTAATGGCGCCAATTAATCCGGCAACTAATAATCCCAGCATTGCAGTACGTTGGTATATACACATAATGCAAGGCTCTAAGCCCATTTTATATTGAAAAAATAACGCAACAATTTCAAAGATAAATGCAGTCACTGCCAATAATATCCATGGAGTACGTTGCTGTGCTAAATTAGCTAACCAATTCATAAAACTTCCAATTAAAAACGCTGTAGTTAGATTATGACGTAGACGCTAAACCACACGCAAGGGTAAACATCACTTGTAGCTATAAAAAGTTATACGCTGTTATTTATTCTTTGATGAAAATATCGCGTTTCGTGATCGCTGTGTTTTAATATGTAAAAGACGCAAGATGTTATATTTTTATGGATAATCCTAATTATTAGTATAGATTGGGGTGGGAAATCAAATGAGGGCGTTCTGACTGACTGACTTTACTTGTTAGTTTGGCTTCATCTGGTACAATCAGTCAGTTAACTTATAAAGTGATGTAATGTGATAACTCGAGTGGGAATTGAATGAGAATTTTTAAAGCTAAAAGTCCAGCTGGATTTGCGGAAGAGTACATTGTTGAATCAATTTGGAATGGTGATTTTCCTCCAGGCTCTATTCTTCCTGCTGAGCGTGAGTTATCAGAATTAATAGGTGTTACACGTACGACTTTACGCGAAGTGCTACAACGTTTAGCGCGTGATGGTTGGTTAACGATCCAACATGGTAAACCAACACGGGTTAACAACTTTTGGGAAACCTCAGGATTAAATATATTAGAAACGCTTGCGCGTCTTGATGAAGATAAAATGCCAGAGCTAACAGATCAATTATTATCTGCTAGGACTAATATTAGCGCAATTTATACTCGTGCAGCAATTAAACATGCACCAGATCGTGTGATTGAAATCTTATCACAAAGTGATGAGCTTGAAGATAGCGCACAAGCATTTGCAGATTATGATTATAAAGTTCACCATGAATTAGCGGTTGCCGGAAATAACCGTATTTATGTGTTAATTTTAAATGGCTTTAGAGGTTTTTACTCTAAAATAGCTTGTCATTACTTCTCTGATCCAGGCACACGTCAATTAGCGCGTCAGTTTTATAAAGACTTAACTATACTGGCCGAAAAGCGTGAACACGATGGCGCAATTTCATTGCTACGTAAATATGGTCATCAAACTGGTGAAGTATGGCAAAAAATTCGTGGTGACATGCCAGAAAATATTATGGACTAATGCAGTAAAATAGATAGATTGAAGAAACCTGCTTTTGCGGGTTTTTTTGTGTTCATTTTATGCATTAAAATATGTTCAATATTTTCGATTGGCTGCATCGAAAAATACGATTATCTATTTAAGCTTATTATCTCTAGAATATTTGGATAATTATGCATGTAAACCCTTGGTATTTCATTTTTTGATGCCATATTAAAGGCAAGCATTGCGTAAGCAATTAAAAGCAAACTCAAATATTTGGAGAATAAAATGGGTGTATTAGTAGGCCGCCAGGCACCAGACTTTACCGCTGCAGCAGTATTAGGTAACGGCGAGATCGTAGATAGCTACAATCTTCACGAAACAATTAAAGGTAAAAAAGCAGTTATTTTCTTTTACCCGTTAGATTTCACTTTCGTATGTCCTTCTGAACTAATTGCTTTTGACAAGCGTTTCGAAGAATTCCAAAAACGTGGTGTTGAAGTAATTGGTGTTTCAATTGATTCACAATTCTCACACAACGCATGGCGTAACACTGCTGTTGCAGATGGCGGCATTGGCCAAGTGCAATATGCATTAGTTGCAGACGTTAAACACGAAATTTGTAAAGCATATGACGTTGAGCACCCAGAAGCTGGCGTTGCATTTCGTGGTTCATTCTTAATCGACGAAGCAGGTAACGTTCGTCACCAAGTAGTGAACGACTTACCACTAGGTCGTAATATCGATGAAATGCTACGTATGGTTGATGCACTTGCATTTCATACTGAGCACGGTGAAGTATGCCCTGCTGGTTGGACTGAAGGTAAAAAAGGTATGGACGCAAGCCCTGCAGGCGTTGCTAAGTTCCTTTCTGAGAACGAAGGCGACCTATAATTTAGGCCTTTGTTTTAGAATATAAAAAACCCGCCAATTTGGCGGGTTTTTTATGTGCTTTTATTTAGAACTTGTATGCAAGTTTAAAGTAAGCTTGGCGCCCGATAGCACTATGTGTCTTACTGTCAACGCCAAAAGAATCTGATGGTGCCTGTGGCGGTTCTTCATTTGTAAGGTTTGATGCACCTAAAGTTAGTGTTAATTCATCGAAACCTACATAACTGACTGATGTGTCGATTGAGGTCCAAGAATCAATATCAAAACGATCATTGTTTGTATCAGGTAAATCGTTGTAACCGCTTATATAGTTAATACCAACATTAGCAAGCCAGCTCTCATTACTCCAATCAACCCCTGCAACCCATCTAAATTCTGGATGTTGGAATTCACCATTAAGGTCTTCAGCGACAATACTCGTATTACCTTGTTTATCACTTTCAAACGATTGTTCTTCAAAATTTAGCGTGTAGGTTAAATTATAATTGAATTTGAATTCACCTAAGTTATCGGTATTTAAACGATAATTAAGATTTAAATCAAACCCATCCGTTTCTCGCCCGCCTATGTTTACGAATGTATCGTTGATCACTAAGATACGACCAAGATTACCACCTTGACTTGGTGCCCGTTGGACTAAAGCTTGATCGCTACCACAGCAGTCAACGAGTTTTTGAGCGCCAATTTTCTTAATGAGATCTTCTTGATCATAATTCCAGTAATCTACACCGACGCTAAAGTTATCAGTAGTTTGCCAAATAACACCTAAATTATAGTTACTTGATGTCTCTGGTTGTAAGTCAGGGTTACCAGCAACAATTGCGGTATATTCTGTAGGCTCGCAATCAGCTTCAGCGCCAGTTTGGCGACAACGCTCTTTATCAATAACGCTTGGTGATTCATCAGTTCGGCCAAGGTGCAATTGTACTAATGATGGCGCTCTAAATGCAGTTCCCCATGAACCACGAACAACCAAACTATCTAAAGGTGTCCAGCGAAAAGCAACTTTTGGGTCTGTGGTAGAGCCAAAGTCACTATAGTTTTCATGACGTAATGCTAATTGAAGCTCTAAAGTTTCAAGTACAGGCAAGCTTAACTCGGCAAAAATAGCCTTGTTATCACGTTCACCATTTGCCTGTGTTGCTTCAGTTCCAAAGATTTCACCACGTAAAAATTGTGCGTCAGGGTTATCTTCAATTCGTTCATTACGTGCTTCAAAGCCTATTGCTATTGCGGCCATATCATCACCCAACTCAAATAACTCACCAGAGATTGTGCCGTCAATAGATTGCATTGTTGAGGCGCCAGAGCGAGTAGTGGTTGTTTCAAAATAGGCAAGGGCAGCTTCAGTGTTGGTGCTTGGTTCAAATGGATTCCATAATCCTGAATCGATAGCTTCTTGAGTTCGAATTATATTAGGGAAACCATTAACTCCTTTTTCTACTGCGCTAGAGCGTATTGCTGAATATGCAACTTCCCAATCCCAGTCACTAAATGAGCCTCTAGCGCCTAAAACAGCGCGATAGTACTCAGAATCAACATCTTTTTGACGGTTGCCGATTTCGACTGTTCGTCGACGCATCGAAATATCTACACCGTGGAGGAAGTGGCTTGGATCATTAAAAAGAGGATGATTTGGATTATCCCCCATCATAGTTAATTCTGTAAAGCTTGGACTTGCTGCGCCTTCAATGAAGCTTGATGAGTGCTGAGCTGAAAATTCAGCAAAGCCTTCAATATTGTCTGTTATTTCTTGGCTTCCATTATAATTAAAGCTAATACGTTCTGTAGAAGGTACAAGAGTTGAGTGTGGCGCATAATCATAACGGCAAATATCACCGATGATAAGTGATTCGTCACAGGTGTCATTACCCCATACATCTGCAAATATGGTTTGCCTAACGGGGTTACCTTCGGGGTCAATTCTGCTAACGGGTAAAGCAGCCCACTGAGCATCCGTAAGCATCGCGCGCGTAACTTCAACTGAACCTGGAAATCCTGATGAGCTTAATGAGTTATTACCGCCGCGAAAACGCTGATCTGCAGTGGCTGTATAGCTACGCTGTGAATTTAAAATAGCGTCACGCTTGTAATAATCAATAGAGAAATTGTGCTTGCTGGTGTTACTGCTACTTCCCCAAAGTAAAGTTAGATTTTGTTCATCACCCCCACCGTCAGCGGTGGTGCTTGTTTTTGCCGCAACTTCAAACCCATCAATATCATCACGTAGTATTATGTTTATAACACCAGCAACTGCATCAGAGCCATATGTTGCAGATGCGCCATCTTTTAAAATATCAACACGTTTAACAGATGACATTGGGATACTATTTAAATCTACAAAAGATGTTTCGATATCTTTAGCAAACGGGCTCACAGCAACACGGCGGCCATTAATTAACACCAATGTAGATGATGCGCCAAGGCCTCTTAGTGCAACACTTGATCCACCATTGGCAGTGTCATCACTTGAATTACCTTGAGTGCTAAAAGTACCCGCACCTGATACAGGTAGTTTCTGTAAAGCACCTATTAAATCTGTTGAGCCTGTTGCGGCTAAATCTGCTGCCGATAATGATTGTACTGGTGATGGCCCTTCCATATCAGTACGTTTAATATGTGAGCCTGTGACTTGAATTCGCTCAACTTCTTTTGTTTCTGATGCGGAATAAGCTGTTGCAGAAAAGCCTACCGACAATGCTAGGGTTGTATAAGTAAGTAAATTTGGTGTAAATAAAACTGTTTTCTTCATCCTTAAGTCCTTGTTATAGTGTTGATATTATATTTTCAATAAACCAGTGATATCAATACCATGTAATCAAAATGTTATCAACTTGAGCGAAAGGTTAACTTATGAAGTTTTTTGTTTTAAGGTATAAAAATAAAAACGCCTAACAGGGTGTTAGGCGTTATAGGGTTAAGCTTTGTGTTTCATTAACCGTTCTTTCTCGCGGGACCAGTCTTTACTTTTACCGTCTTCGCGTTTGTCATGCATTTTCTTACCTTTACCGAGTTGAAATTCTAATTTAACCCAGCATTTTTTCCAATACATGGCTGTAGCGATTAATGAATAACCATCGCGTTCAGTTGCACCAATTAAGCGGTCTAACTCACGCCGACTCAATAAGAGCTTGCGATAACGCAGTGGATCACAAATTACATGGGTAGAGGCACTATTAAGTGGCTGAATTTGACTGCCAAGTAAAAATGCTTCGCCATTTTTAAGGTGAATATAAGTTTCAGAGATATTTACTTTGCCAGCTCGGATGCTTTTTACTTCCCAGCCCTGCAGTTCGACACCAGCCTCAAACTTGTCGTGTAAAAAATACTCATGGCGCGCTTTTTTATTCAGCGCGATGGTATTACTTGTCGATTTAGATGAATTTTTCTTAGCCATAGTGTCCCATATTATACGTAAAGCTCTGCTTTTTACATCGATTTTTTATTTTTACTGTAAATAATCGATGATAAATAAAGCGTCGGGAAAGTTTGGGGAAAAACGCAAAACTTGCTAAAATTCGCCCACACAGTTGGGAGTGAGTATGCCACAAATAGAAAAAAGTGCGCTAGTAATGTATAGCAGCAAAGAGATGTTTGATTTAGTCAATGATGTGGATGCCTATCCTGAGTTTTTACCGCATTGCTCTGATGCAAAAATTATTGCACAACAAGACAATACAATGACTGCAAGTTTAGAGATATCTAAAGCAGGTATAAAAAAATGGTTTACCACTGAAAACACGTTTACAGATGAAAATACAGTGACTTTACGTTTAGTCGATGGGCCATTTAAAGCTTTGCAGGGGCGTTGGCACTTTCAGGTATTAGATGATACCGCATGTAAGGTTCAGCTTCAGTTGGAGTTTGAATTTGCGAGTAAGCTAATTGAACTTGCATTCGGCCGGGTATTTAATGATGTGGCGAAAAATATGGTCAATGCATTTACTCAGCGTGCTAAACAGGTATATGGACCAAGATTATGATTACAGTTGATGTTGTTTTTGCGCTACCGACCAGCGCAATAAGTTTACAAGTTGAAGTGCCAGTAGGAACAACCGCTGAGCAAGCAGTCATAAAGTCAGGAATTATTGCAAAATGCCCTGAAATAGATGCTACAGCACTCACTCTAGGTGTCTGGAATCGTACCTGCAAATTAACGCAAGTACTAGAGGATGGAGATAGGGTTGAAATTTATCGACCGCTAATTGCAGATCCAAAAGACGCAAGACGTAAACGGGCTGAAAAAGCCAAAGATGAAGGTCGGGCTAATAAAGTGACGGGGGGACGCCCGCTAGATAGAACACAGTAGTGCGAAACTAAAAAGGTTAGCGTGTGCTAACCTTTTTTAAATTTGCGAGTAGCAATTAAGTATTATTGCTCAAGTGGTGTATTAAACTCTTCAGGTTGCTCATAATCTCCACTTATCGATGTTAGCTTTTCATTATTAAATTTAACAGTAAGTAGTTTTCGTTGTTCACTGTCACGACCTAGGTTAAAGGTGTAAGAGTAATGCCATGTATTTTTATCAAAGGCATCTTTTGCAACAGGTTGGCCTAAAACATATACAACTTGCTCACGAGTCATGTTTATTCGAAGTTTATCAACATCAGTTTGCTCTAAAAAGTTACCTTGAGGGATATTGATACGATAAACCCAACTTGAACAACCTGCTGTTGCGCTTAGTGTAAGGGCAACGATAAACCAAAGAGAAAAAGTTTTTAACGACTGCATTGTTTGTTTGGATCCTTATTTTTTATAGACTGCATGATACCGATTAGTCACCTAAGGTAAAACCCTTTTGAGTAATTGTTTGTTACTTAATTCTTAGTATCTATGCTTGGAGCGCAATTTTGACCACAGAGTCCGATAAAAGTTTAACTATTCTTAAAGATAATGCTATAGCGAGTAGCTCTATTTGGTCCCTTTATATCGTGCAAACACGTTTTGGGCATTGGTATACGGGCATATCTACAGATGTTAGTAAGCGCTTTGCAAGCCATCAAGCGGGAAAAGGCGCTAAAAACCTAAGAGGAAAAGGGCCGCTTACACTTATTTATCAGCAAGAGATCGGGGATCGCAGTGCCGCAACTAAATTAGAAATTAAAGTCAAAAAGTTATCTAAACAGCAAAAACAGCGTTTTATGCAAGTTGGCCATTTGCCTACAGCTGCGAGAAATCGAACTGGCGAATGAACCGTTCAATATATATTACGCTTTTTACATACAAATCCTGATCAATATTTGCAAACGTATCAGTCTTTTTGTGATGATGAGGATCGTCCCCCATACCAAAGTAAACATAGGGTATACCGGCTTTTGCGAAGGAGTAATGATCGCTGGCTTTTCGCCAATCTATTTTATCGACTCTAAGCAGGCGGTTCATGTGCTTTGAGCTACTACTTACACGTACTCTGAGGTCATTCGATGAAATAGTCGCTAGTTGCGACTCAATCGTTTTTTTAAGTTTAGGCAGAGTAAATGCATATAAGGTTTTACTACGGGCACTCACAGCAAGCATATCCAAATTTATATTAAAAAGTACAGTGCCAGTCGGAAGTTGGCTTACAAAATACTTACTGCCGTGTAAACCGTTCTCTTCGGCGTCAGTAGCAACAAATATAATGTTAAACGTTGGCGTGTTTATTTTTAGCCGTTTAGCTAAATACAAAAGTGCACTCACACCACTGGCATTATCATTTGCGCCGGGGTAAAACTGTGTTCCTTTTTTTCCAAGATGATCATAATGGGCAGTAATGACAACCGTGGATGAGGTGCTATTTTTAGAAGTAAGAGTAGCGATAACATTATTGCCCGTACTGCGCGAAAAAAGACTACTTTGGTAATTAAACGTTTGCAACTCACTTGAATATCCTAATAACTCAAATCTATCTTTGAGATAAAGCGCACTTAACTCAGCGCCTGAGGTGTTTGTTTTTCGACCACTAAATACCGCAGAGCTTAAGTGCCTTAAATCATCAAGTAACTGTTGAGATGATGCGCTATTTACATCGCAAGGGAATAGCAAGACCGCAAGTAATATAAATATATGAGCTTTAATGATTATTCACCTTCGCAGTCATGTTGTTTAGAGCACGAAGTTTACCTTGATAGCGTTGTTTATCATGATCAAAATCTGCATATTTTCTAGCAAGGCCTAGTTGTTTATAAGCTTGCTTAAAATCACCTAGTTGGTAATAAGTACGGGCAAGGCCAAAATAGCTGTCATGAATTTTGTTATCTAAACGCTTAGCAGATAGAAAGTGCTTGATAGCATCTTGATAATTTTTAATATGATATGCAGTATTACCTAAAGACACATGATAATAAGGATTACTTTGGCGCTTTGTATTAAGACGTGACAAGATCGTTTGCGCCTCAGCTTGGCGACCTGTGATTTGGTATAACAGTGCTAAATTACCTAGGGCAGTATTATTATTACTATCTAGGGAGAAGGCATAATTATAGGCAATCTCGGCATTATCATATTGTTTATTGAGTCTAAAGAGCACGGCTAAATTCCCCCACGAGCCAGAATGTTGGGTATCCGCTTTTATAGCCGCAATATAGTAGCTATAGGCAATATCATAACGCTGATTGAGCATTGCTGCTGCACCTTTATTGTTATAAAACATCGCAGTAATTCGAGCTTTAGTAATAGGGGTTGTTTTAAACTTTTCACCGCGAGAGTTTGGATCAAAATCAATAATTAATGAGTTCGCTAAATTGTAAACGTAGTGAATACTGGCTTCTTTATTGCGAGGTTGTGAAACTGCAAGATTAATGTGCCCAGTGAGTAAGTTGTAACCTTTATTTAATGACCAGTACTCAGGGATGTGAACTTGTTGAAACTGCCCATACATGCCTAAATACTCAGCCATACTAAAAGCTAAAATCGATAGCGATAAGCAATTTGCATTTAAGTCGCGAAAAGTGTGTTCTGCAATAAGGGTTGCGCCTGATTGGTATGAAAGTGAATCATCGCCGTTATCTAATAAAAACGTCAAGAGCTTACGTGTTGATTGTAAATTTCTTTTGTGTGGTGGAAACTGTATATCTAGCTGCTGCATCATGTCATCACTGAGTCTAAATATCTCATCGGGTGTTTCTACATCAGACAGAGTAAATGTTTGGTTTTTAAATATTTCATTTGGAGGAGAGGGGACATCGTTAGGAATACTTTGACAGGCAGTTAATAGTAAAGTAGCGAAGAAAGTGGCTGCAAAATATAAGTGATTAGAAATAGTCATACTACACCCCAACTAATAAACAACTTAATTAAGTTTAGTCTATTTTGAAGTTGGGGCTATGGATAAATTATAAACTATGTCAGTGTTTTTCGAACGTGGCGACAAGTCTATCCAAAATTTGCGCGCTATTTGCCAGATCTTTGATTGCCTGTTCAGTGGTTATTTGTTCATGCATTGCTTTATCGCTGATCTCACTGATTTGTTCGATATTACGTCCGACATCAGCAACCACATTACTTTGCTCTTCAGTCGCAGTGGCGATGAGTGTTGCCATATCGTTTATTTCATTGGCTGTATTAGTGATTGCGGTGAGTAACAATACCGAGCTTTGCATGGCTTCAACGCTATCTTGTGCTTTATGTTTAGACTGAGCAATATTGTTAACAACACTTGTTGAAGTTTGTGTCAATTCCTCAATCATACCTTGTATTTCGGTTGTTGATTGTGATGTACGATTTGCTAATGCTCTGACTTCATCGGCGACAACAGCAAAACCTCTGCCGTGTTCGCCTGCTCGTGCTGATTCAATCGCGGCATTAAGAGCCAGTAAGTTTGTCTGTTCAGAAATCCCTCGAATTGAGTCAACAATACTGGCGATTGCAACGGTTTTTTGTGATAACACATTAACTTGAGTAATAATGAGGTCAATATCATTAGCTAAAGCCGATATCATTACTTGGCTTTGCGCAACTTGCTGGTGGCTTTGCTGTGTATTTGCTTTACTATCTTCGGTCAATTTAGCGGCCATTGCTGCGCTACTTGCAATTTCTTGAACTGTCGCGCCCATTTGGTTAATTGCTGCTGCAACTGAGATAGTCTGATCTTTTTGATTATCTAATGCCAGCGAGTTACGTTGCGCTTGATCGAAAACATGTTGTGAGCTTTGGCGTATATCGTGACTTTCACTGGCAACGTTGGCTATTGCAGTTTCTATTTTAGTAATAAAAAGATTAAAGCCATTGGTTAAATCAGTTAATTCTGGCTGCGACGATTCAGGTAAGCGATAAGCAAGATTAGCGTCTCCAGAGCCTAAGCGAGTAAATAGCTCTGCCATGTTTGAAAGTGGGGAAGAGAGTGAACGAGCAAGGAGGTAACTAAATACGCTCGCTAGTAATCCAATAATGACCGAAAATGTAATTATTTGCCACTTAAGCTTATCAATACTGGCAAACACTTCGTTCTTGGGGACTTGGGCAATAACATATAGTTCAGTGTTTTTGATTGGGCTTGCTGCAAGGAGTATATTTTCACCTTGAAAGCTAATTTCTTGAATTGAGAATGGCAGATTGTTCAATAGTTGTGTAGAAATATTACCTTGATAAAGTTTATCGAGTGTTTCTTTCGCGACTTTACTTGCATCTTTATGTAATTGAATAAGGCCACTTTTATCAGCTACAAAAACAAAGCCAGATTTTTCAATTTTAAATTTTTGCAGTAGAGTTTGCATATCATCAATGCTTTTAGCTAAGCCAGCCAAACCAGTGCCATTGACTTGTTGATGATTAACAAACATTTTCACATCATTTGATGATTCTTGGAAAATACTAATAGAGTAGGGCTGCTTAGACTGTTTAAAAGCAAAAAACCAACCATCTTGTTGCTGTGTTAACTCTCTTAAAAAACCATCTTGATTCCAGTATTGCGCTGTTTCTCTGTTTGCCCAAGACGCGGTGGCTAAATCGTATTGTTTCACTAAACGGTTTAATTCTTTGAGTAACAGGCGATCATTCGTATCTGTAGATTGTGACCAATCAAGTATAAATTCATTACTTGAAAGCTGCTCTGCGGCACTAATTAATTCATTAATATCATGAGAGATATAATTATTAATGGCTTGTAATTTACTTGGTAATTCAGATTCGATCATTCGGTGTTCTATTATATTTTTCGCACTGTATATCGACGTTGCACCAATAAATGCCGCAACAACGAAAGTAATAGAAATACCGAGCAAGGTAATTTTTTTGGTAATTGATAAATGGTTTAGTGTCATCAATGAGTCTTAATTTACAACTAATATAAGGCTTTATTCTAGCACACCCTTTGATCATGGCTAATAGTTGCTTTAAATGAAATAAGTAGTGGTGGGGAAGTGTTTTTTATAAAGGAAAAAGCCCACAAACATAAGTATGTGGGCTTGGTTTCTAACAAGCGAAACGTTTATTGTCCAGGGTTAAACAATTTTTTTCATTGCTGACATGTAGCCACGTAATCGTGTGCCAACAATCTCAACAGGGTGCTCACGCAATGTTTTATTTATTTCAATCAGTGTTTGGTTATCAACATGGTTACTTTGCTCACCTAAACCTTTACCAATAACATCAGTGTTGATATTTTTCATAAAGTTTTGAAGTAGTGGCAAACACGCATGGTTATATAAATAACAACCGTATTCAGCTGTATCAGAAATAGTGCGATTCATTTCAAATAACTTTTTACGTGCAATAGTATTTGCGATTAATGGCGTCTCATGTAATGACTCATAGTACGCTGATTCTGCAATGATGCCCGCTGCAGTCATGGTTTCAAATGCAAGTTCAACACCCGCTTTAACCATCGCAACCATTAAGATACCGTTATCGAAAAACTCTTGCTCAGTGATTTCAACATCACCGGCAGGGGTTTTTTCAAAATTAGTTTCGGCGGTTTCTGCGCGCCATTTTAGTAGATTAGCGTCATCATTAGCCCAATCTTCCATCATCACGCGTGAAAAAGTACCGTCGATGATATCGTCTTGGTGTTTATTATAAAGCGGGCGCATAATGACTTTTAGCTCTTCACTCAATTCAAACGCTTTTACTTTTGCTGGGTTTGATAGACGGTCAAGCATGTTAGTAACGCCGCCGTATTTGAGTGCCTCGGTTACGACTTCCCAGCCGTATTGGATAAGTTTAGATGCGTAACCCGGCTCAATATCGTTTTCAATCATTTTATTAAAACATAAGATTGAACCCGTTTGTAACATGCCGCATAGGATCGTTTGCTCACCCATTAAGTCTGATTTTACTTCAGCGATAAATGATGATTTTAAAACGCCTGCACGATGGCCACCAGTACCCGCAGCATAAGCTTTAGCTTGTGCTAAACCATGACCTTGAGGGTCATTTTCAGGGTGTACAGCAATCAATGTTGGGACACCAAAACCACGTTTATACTCTTCACGTACTTCAGAACCAGGGCATTTAGGTGCAACCATAATAACGGTAATGTCGTCACGTACTTGC
Organism: Pseudoalteromonas porphyrae; assembly: GCF_001298125.1. Lineage (NCBI taxonomy): Bacteria > Pseudomonadati > Pseudomonadota > Gammaproteobacteria > Alteromonadales > Pseudoalteromonadaceae > Pseudoalteromonas > Pseudoalteromonas porphyrae. Next base: position 361,971 of record NZ_LHPH01000007.1, read on the forward strand.
ATGCCTTCTTCAACAATATTGAAACCATGTGAGTAAGCAAGGGTTGAGCCTTGTTTCATCATTGGCATGATAGCGCTAACTACAGCTGTATGCTGCTTATCTGGTGTTAAGTTTAAAACAACGTCAGCGGTTGGGATTAGCTCTTCGTAAGTGCCAACAGTAAAGCCGTTTTCAGATGCGTTTAAAAATGATTGGCGACGTTCGCTAATTGCTGAATCACGTAATGTGTATGATACATCTAATCCAGAATCACGTAAGTTAAGGCCTTGGTTTAAGCCTTGAGCACCACAACCAACAATTACTAGCTTTTTACCTTTAAGTGCATTAACACCGTCGACAAATTCAGCTGGATCCATAAATTCGCATTGTGCAAGCTGAGCTAGCTGCTCACGTAAAGGAAGAGTATTAAAATAATTCGCCATTGTTAGTATCCTATATTCATATTTGTTAGATGCAGGCGTTTATTGCCGTGCTTAAAACCACCATAATGAAACATTCACCTTGCGTAAAATGATATATTTGAATTAAAGTATTTCAAAAAGTGAAATGTGAAATGTGTACATCACTTACATGGAGAGAATATGGATCATAAACGGTTACATTACTTTTTAGCGCTTGCTAAAACCTTGCACTTTGCACGCGCTAGTGAGTTATGCCATATCAGTGCGCCTACATTAAGTCGTAATATTAAACAGTTAGAGGATGAAGTTGGGGTTGAGCTATTTATACGTGATAATCGCAGTGTTAAATTAACACGTGAAGGGGAGTCATTTATTGATTACGCAAATGCGACCTTAGCAAACTGGCAACGCTTTCGAACGAATGTACGAAATCCAGAGCAGACCATCTACGGTAAAGTCAGCATCTATTGCTCAGTAACTGCGTCGTATAGCTTTTTACACCAAATATTAGAGCAGTTACGGTTACAGCATCAACATATTGAAATAAAGTTAAACACGGGCGATCCTGCCGTTGCTATTAATCGAGTGTTAGATGGACAAGAGGCGATGGCTATTGCTGCTAAACCCGATAAATTGCCACCACAAATAGCGTTTGCAAGTATAGGTTACTCATCTTTGGTTTTTATTGCCCCGCGCATTCCATCTTTGATTACCCAAAAGCTGGCTTTGTCTAGCGATAAAATAGCGTGGTCTGAATTAGAATTTATTGTTCCTGAGCAGGGTTTTACTCGCCAAAGGCTTGAGCAATGGTGGCGTAAACATGGTATTAATGCAAAGATTTATGCTCAGGTCGCGGGGCATGAGGCTATGGTATCAATGGTTAGTTTAGGACTTGGTATTGCGATGGTGCCAAAAATTGTATTGGATAACAGCCCGTTAAAAGACCGTGTACAGGTGATCAGTGATCAAAACGAAGCGCCAGCAGGGTTTGAGATTGGTTTAGCTGTATTACGAAAAGGGTTATCCGATGCTGCATTAAATGCACTGTGGGAGATTGCTCAAACTCTTGAAAATGTGAATTAGCTCGCTTGTTTCTACCCAAAATAAGTCCATATGTATCAAAAGTGTGAATGATTGTAATCAGCTAGGGATTAGTTTTTAATACCTTGCTATTATGGCCAGAATAAAGCATTTTTTGGCTTATAAACTGACATGAAGCTGATAGTTAAAACTTTTGCGTTAATATGTATCTATTGCCAACTTTCAGTAGCTTCAGCGACTGAACAGCAGAGCGGGTATGATAAAAATATTGTAACGCAGCAATGGCATATTAGCCTTAACACAGGGTTAGGGGTTATCACTAATCCATTGCACGGCGGTGATAATTTACCTGTAGTATTAATCCCAGAAGTTGCCTTTTACGGTGAAAAATTCTTTTTCGATAATGGCAGATTAGGTTACACCCTTGAGGAAAGCTCTCGGCATATTTTTAATTTAATAACAGAGCTTAACCCCGAAACACGTTTTTTTGTGAAATGGCACCCTACCAATGTCTTTGCATTAGCCTCAAAAAACTCAGTTGTATTTGAACAAAACCAATTAGAAAATCAGCAACCACGAGTGAAAATTACAGATCTTGATAAACGCAAGTGGGCGTTAGATGCAGGCTTGAGTTATCACTATGTTAAAGATAAGCATGTTTTTTCACTACAGGTATTAACTGATATCACGGGGGTTTATGATGGAAATAGAGCCGCAGTTCAGTGGCAAATGCATGAGACTATCGGCCGTTTAAAGCTAAAGCCGAGTTTAGGCGTTTGGTATAAATCAGCAAGCTTAAATACGTACTTTTATGGTGTAAGTGAACAAGAGCATAACTCAGCTGCGATAGAGGTAGGCCGTAGTTGGCAACCTTATGCTAAAATTGATGGCCGTTGGCCTTTAGGCAATAATAATTCATTGCGCTTTCATGTTGCGTATTATGATTATTCGGCTCTACATGAGAGTCCATTGTTTGAAAAAAAATATTCCATTACCGCCTTTATAGGATTTAATCATATTTTTTAATATGAAGTATTTTTCGTTTTCTTTGTACATCGTGATTTTTGCATTATGGTCTGAGTTAGCTTTTGCAAAACAAGACATTTTAACATTGTCACCAAAAGTCTGTGTGGTTTCCGAACAACAAGAATATTGCGATCTTGAGCTTAAGCTAACGCTAAATATGCCAAAGAAAATGGATGTATGTTTATATCAAGAAAGTAGTAAATTGCAATGTTGGCAACAAGTTAAAATAGCTAAATTAGATCATAAAGCCCGTGTTCAGGTAGCAACTATATACTCTTTGATCGACCCTCATACGGATGAACTATTAGCTACAGCACGTATCGAAGTACAGAGCACTCGTGCTAAAACCACTCGACGTAGATTACGTTCCCCGTGGAGTTTTTTTTAATTCTGGAGCTGCAAATGGCAAAGATTTTACTTGTTGAAGATGACTTAGGTTTACAACAATTAACACGAGATTATCTGGAAAATAATGGCCTTGAAGTTGCGGTACTCGATCGTGGCGATGAAGTATTTAGTTTTCTTGAGAATAACCCGATAGACTTAATTATTTTGGATGTGATGCTGCCAGGTAAAGATGGCTTTAGTGTTTGCCGTCAAGTACGTGATAAATTTAGTTTACCGATTTTGATGTTGACCGCAAAGGGTGAAGATTTCGATCAAGTATTAGGTTTAGAGCTCGGAGCGGATGACTATGTAATCAAACCTGCAGAGCCTAGAGTATTACTTGCGCGTATAAATGCGTTATTGCGCCGTGGCCAGGCCGTAGTTAAAGCCCCTGAAGAGCTACAATTTGGTGATTTAAGCATAGATAAAACCAGTCGTATTGTACGTTTAAAGAATAATGAAATCACACTCACTTCACATGAATTTGAGCTACTTTGGCTATTAGCCTCTAATGCTGGAGAAGTGCTTAGTCGTGAACATGTACATCAGCATATGATTGGTCGTCAGTATGACGGATTAGATCGTACAGTTGACGTAAGAGTATCACGTATCCGTAAAAAATTAGGCGACAACAGTGATAAACCATACCGTATTAAAACCGTATGGGGACAAGGCTACCTATTCGTTTCAGATGCGTGGGGGATGTAACCGTTAATGGGGAAGCTATTTGTAAGTTTATATGCGTATATAATAGTTTCCTTATTTTTAGTGAGTGGGGTGATAGAGCAATTATGGCCTTATGAAGAAACACAGCAACAAGTGTCTCTTGATAAAGAGTTTGGCGAGTCACTTTGGTTATTAACTCAGACTACAGAAGGCATTACCAATTTAGCGTCACGTTTTAATACCCACATCGTCGATAAAAAAGATTTAATGCTTCCCAAACCACAAGCTATTGAGCTTGCGCAGCACCACCATATTTATTTATTCGATGAAGAGCAGCGCGCAGTGTGGTACATAGAGCTCGAAAATGAGCAGTTACTGCAAGTAGGGCCTATTAGTGTATCCGCACCTGCTTTTTCATCAGTATGGCCTTACCTATTATTATTGTGCGTTGTAGGGATCCCCGTTGGGCTATGGAGTTTTTTATTATGGCGAGACTTTGCTAAATTACGGATGGCATGTGAAGCGGTCGGCGGGTCACAAGATTTTGAATTGAATGCAACGTCCAAATCATTTTTTTTGCCAATTACAGATACTTTACGTGCTATGCAACAACGCATTCAACACCTGTTGGCGGCTCAACAAGAACTTACTTCCTCAGTATCTCATGAGTTTAGAACGCCATTAGCACGTTTGAAATTTGCCTTAGCAATGCTCGAAGATAAAGTGACTGATGAAAAAGCATTTGATTACATTGATACAATGCAGCTCGATATCTTAGAGTTAGAGTCATTAGTGAAAGAAATGCTCGATTATGCGCGTCTAGATACTCAACAGCCAAATATAAGCGTTCAACAATGCGACCTAGTCCAGCTAATAAATAGTGTTGTTACCAAACTTGATTTTGCCACAAATATTAAAGTTGACGTACAGCTACCAACGACATGCACTTATGGTTGTGATAGTCATTTTATTGCACGCACTGTCCAAAACTTAATAGGTAATGCTTTAAAACACGGACAGTCTCAAGTACTGGTTCGCTTAGTTGAAGAGACTGAATTCGTTATTTTAAGCGTTGAAGATGATGGTGCTGGAATTGAGCAAGCGCAGTGGGAAACGGTATTTAAACCATTTACACGATTAGATAAAAGTCGGGATAAAAAAACAGGGGGATTTGGATTGGGTCTCGCTATTGTCGCTAAGATAGTTTCATGGCATCAAGGGAGATATGAAATATCACACTCCTCATTAGGCGGTGCTAAATTGACGATTTACCTACCTAGACGTGCAACAAATTGAACATCACTGATTTAAGTTAGAGATTTACTAATCGGCTGATTTAAGAATATATAAATTCATTTAACTCCTCAGCCTGAGTTTTTCAGGAGTAATAGCTTAGTTTTCGCCTCAAGAGCCGTTACAAAGAGAGTTATTATCCTCAACGTCGGTTATGTAATCCTAACTAATTTTGCACAAAAAAAAGCACCTTAGGCGGTGCTTTATCTTTAAAACCAAAAATCAACAAATAGCAAAGTAATAGACCTGCAATGAAACGTTAAGTTCAATATTCAATAATTTATTTCTCTATAAGGGGTCGTTTTTGTTTTTTATTAATAGAGGCATAAGGAGCTGCTCTAAACCATTTAGCTTCACTTCATACATCATTGCAAGTTGAGCCCCGAGGGTTCCATCAGGAAAGCCTTGTTGTTTAAACCAGACTAAATAAGGTTCAGGTAAAAGTAGTAGTGGTCTGCCTGCATATTTTCCGAAGGGCATTTTTGTGTTGATCGCTATTTTAAGCTGCTCAGAATCCATGGTTAACTTTTATTGAGTCGTTTTAACTAAAGTGTATTACAAAAAAGAGGAGGAAAATAGGCCATGACGGGCAAGAAATAGCCTATTTAATGAGGGAGTAGGCCCTCAGGGTTTTTAATGAATTTGGTGTTGTGGCTTTTTAGAAAATCCAAGCTTTTTAAGGCTACTTAACAATGATGGATCATCTATGCGATTAGGTGTCTCACTGTCACGCAAAAAATGATCACTTGGTACTTGATAGGCATCTAGCATCTTTTGGAAGAGTATGGTGCGAATTGTCACCGCTGTCATTCCATTTCTCTGTAGTTCATCTAGACGATTTTGAAGTTCCATTAAACGTGGACTTTTGACATCATCAGCTACGGCTTGAAATTGTGAGGGAAACTTATTTTTCATCTAGAAACCTTATTAATAACGAAATAAAAAAAGCAAATTGAATACGTATGCAAACACATAAAAAAGCTTTTTATGTTAAAAATAGATACTTACGAATTAGTCAACGAATGCAGTTTACTCTGTTTTGATGAGTAAATGCCAATCTGCATGTAAAGCTTTGTAAATAAACTTGACCGATATTTGATGAGGTTTTTATTGAGACTTTGGCCATCTAGAAGTAAGTTAATGATATATAAATAAAAATAGTTCTCAGTACCTAAAGTGGTACTAAGAACCTAATTTATATTAAGAAAATAATTTTTGTTTCACATGTTCAGCAAAACCGCTACCGGCTTCTAAATAGAAGTTATAAGTTGAATCAACACCCATATCTTCCAGCTCTTTTTGTTGATCAGGGTAATTTGCAATCGCAGTAACCTGACCTTGATAGCCTGAGGCACGCAACTGTTCTAATGCAAATATGTTTTGCATATGTTTAGGCATTGCTAGCATAATCATTTCAACATTAGAGTGATTTACACGTTGCCAAAAGTCTGGATCTGTAGCGTCTGCAAGTAATGCCTTTCGATTACGACGAACATGTTTATCAACAACCTCTGGTTTTATGTCAACGCCAGCTACAACACCAGGGTGTGTTAAATTGATTGTCTCATAAGCACCTGTGCCAATTCGACCCATACCAAATATAACTATTCTTGTATTATTTAGGTTAACAGGCAGCTCTTCAGCTAATCGAGTGTCACTTTCAAAACGCAATAGCCACTGCTCTATTTTTACGTAAATTTCATTAGAGCGTTTATTCAAAGGAGAGGCGATAATAAATGTTATAGATACCGCAATAGCCATAACAGCCAGCCATTCATTGGTTATTAAACCGCTTGTTGCAGCAACCATACATACAATTAAACCAAATTCACTGTAGTTGGTTAACGTAAATGCGCTTAAAAGCGAAGTACGTGCTCGCAATTTAAATGCATTAGTCAGTACATAATATAAAAATACTTTGATCGGAAGTACCATAATGATAACAAGTGCTATCAATAATGAGTTAACGGTCAACTCAGCACCTAAACCAATCGTTAAGAAAAAGCCGACTAACAGTATTTCTTTCAAATTAAGTAGTGACTTAGCTAGTTCACCTGCTTTTTTGTGAGGCGCGAACATCATGCCTACAATTAATGCACCTAAATCACCTTTAAGCCCTGCAAATTCAAATGCGTTATACCCTAAGACTAAAGCAAAAAAGAAACCAAAAAGAGGTAAGAGCTCACCATGTTTAGAGCGATTTAAAATCCAAAACATAACAGGGCGAAGTAGTGGAAGAGCAACAAATAAAGCAAGTGCCCAGCCATTTGGTGTTTTCCCTGTACTTATAGCGAGAAATATTACGGCAAAAATATCTTGCATAACTAAAATACCAATAGCTATCTTACCATGCAAACTAGCCATTTCACCTCGCTCCTCAAGCACTTTCACTGCAAATACAGTACTTGAAAAACTAAAAGCAAAACCGACGAGTAAAGCACTTTGCCAGCTTAACTCATCAAACATTGGTAATGCTAAATAACCAAGGAACAACATTAATCCACAAAATAGAGCACTGCTCAATATTATATGTATTGAAGCTGGAGCCCATACTTGAGGTTTGAGTAAATTAGCAACACGTAATTTCAAACCAATGCTAAAAAGCAATAAAGTAACACCAAGGTCGGCTACTGAGTTTAGTAGTTCAGTGCTTTGAAAACCGCATAAGTTTAGCGCAAACCCTGCAATTAAAAAGCCGATTAACGGTGGGAGTTTTAGTTGATAAACGACAAACCCACAAACAAACGCTGTGGCAAAAAATATTATTTCCATAATTCTTAACATCACTTCATGTAGAGGGTCAGTGTAGCGAAAGATCACTATATTTGAAAATAATAAAGCCATATTTCGTATGTTAGTTGATCGAGTAGTGTATTATTTATGTTTAAAAATCATGCAATGATTGTTTTTTCGTGTAAAAACGGCATAAATAGCAACATTTTCGCTGACAGCAGCTTTTAAATGTGGTTAAGATGCAGTAACAAAGGAATTTAAGTGGCACTTTGTAGAAGTAGGCGGCTTAAGGAGAAATAGATGTTTAAAAAGATTCTTGCATCAATAGGTATTGGTGCTGCAAAAGTTGATACTGTTCTTGAAACAGAACACCTGCAACCAGGGCAAATATTTAATGCTCAAATTGTTATTACAGCAGGTGACGTGAGCCAAGAAATTGCCGGTTTAGATTTAGCATTAGTCACCAAGGTAAAAGTAGAAGGTGAAGACGGTGCTTATTTTACGAATCATATAATAGATAAGTGGCGTATAACCGATATAGGCACATTGGAGCCGGGCGAGCAAAAACAGATACCTTTTGAAGCTCGCTTACACTCTGAAACCCCCATCACCGAAATTAATGCGGGTTCTAATCAATCACATGTGTGGTTAGAGACCGGGCTTGATATTGATTTAGCGCTTGATCCAACAGATAAGGATCATCTGCATATATACCCCAATGATGCAGTAAATACGTTTATGCAAGCGATGGATAAATTGGGCTTTAGTTTAGTTAAAGCTGACGTGGAAAAAGGCTTTTTACGCGCAAGTACATTTGCTTCAGTATCAGGGTGCTATCAAGAACTTGAATATAGACCCAATAGCCGCAGTTTATTTGGCCTTAAAGAAATTGAATTATCATTTGTGCCTGAAGCTCATAAAACGCATGTATTAATCGAATTAGATAGGGCGTTTAGAGGTGATGGCTACGTAGATTTAACAATCGAACATGACCACGTGAATTTATCACAATTATGTGATCAGTTAGAGCGCCTGCTTACATAAAGGTAGGTTAGGGCGTGTTGACCTTTCGTGATTGATTTTGCAGCAGTCTATTTGGTATTTAGACAAGCAGCGCCTATGGTGTGTGGTTGCTCCCTATAAATAGGCGATAACGCAGTATAAATGCCAAACATGCGCTGCCCAAAGGGTTCTTCCTAGGGGCGATTAACTCTTTGTTGCTCGGTTTTTACTTAGCCCACTAGGTTACAAACCTCGCGCCGCGATTAAATCGCCCCTAGATTGAACAGATTTCAATCCACAAAGGTCAACACGCCCTAGTAATTTTAATGAATAGCCCAGCATCGTCTGGGCTTTTTTATAAGAGCACTTTGATGCAATTAGTAAGTAAGTTATTTTCACAGCTAAGTAGTACTGAATTATTTAATATAATGCGCGGCCGAGTTGATGTTTTTGTTGTTGAGCAGCAGTGCCCGTATCCAGAATTAGATGACGTAGACACTCAACCTGATACACAACACCTTTTTTGGAGTGAAGAGCCATGCTTGTACGCATATGCGCGTTGTTATGCCAAAAATGAGCAATACAGTGCTATTGGTCGTGTGTTAATTGAAAAGTCTCAGCGAGGTAAAGGGCTGGCTGCTATATTAGTCAAAGAGGCGATTCACTGTTGTTTAAAGCACTGGCCTTCGCGGGATATTTATATAGGCGCGCAGACATACTTACTCGACTTTTATAGTGAATTTGGCTTTGAAAAAACGGGTGGAGTGTATTTAGAAGATGGGATTGAACACCAAGATATGATTTTAAAAAACCGCTCAGTTTGATGAGCGGTTTTTATTACGTTGAATTAACCTAATAACGAACTTACAAACACTAAACCAATTGCTATTGGGCAAATGAATTTAATATACCATGGCCAAATTTTCCAAAATATACCATTAGCAACTTCTGGGCAGCCTTGTTGAATTTCAGTTAGTAAAGAGTTGCGATACCAAATCCAACCAACAAATAAGCAGCACATTAAACCTAGCAATGGTTGGCCAAATTTAGTTGTCAATGCGATAACAAAGCCGAATAAAGTGCCAAAGTTTAAAATAATAGTGAAACTGACCACTGCAATAATGGCGCCAATTAGCCAGGTAGCACTAAGGCGGTTTAATGAAAAGCGTTCAACGGCATATGAAACCGGTGCTTCTAACATTGAGATAGAAGATGTTAGGGCTGCAATGCTCATCAAAGCAAAAAATGCAAAGCCGACGAATAAACCAATAGTGCCCATGCCATCAAATAAGGCAGGTAAAACCTGGAATACTAAGGTGTCTTCTGATAATAGCTCGCCTGTCGCAGAGAATATTTCAACACCTTGCGCTTGAGCTACATACATCGCAGGGATAATTAATAAGCCCGCAACAAAAGCAATAAATACATCAATAAGTGTTACGTATGCACCCAAAGAAACTAAGTTTTCTTTTTTACTGATATAAGAGCCGTAAATTATCATTACACTTGTACCGAGTGATAATGAGAAAAAGGCTTGCCCTAATGCACTTACGAGTAACTCAGGGTCTAATATAGAACTGAAATCAGGGACCAAGTAGGCTTTAAGACCTGTCATGGCGCCATCTTGCATCATTACATAAATAATTAAAGCAAATAAAATGGAAAGTAATGCAGGCATTAAGCGTTTTGACCACTTTTCTATGCCGTTTTCTACACCTTTACTAATAATTGCTACAGTTAAGATTATAAAACCTGCAGTAAACAGTAAATCACGAGAAAGTGATTGCTCACTTAGCCATGTTGAAGCTGTTTGACTTCCAGCGAGTGTAGCCACCGGTTCTAGTGTCGCACTGATCATCCAGCCGGCCACAATGGCATAAAAACTTAAAATTAAACCAGCGCAAATTATGCCACCAAAACCGACCACAAAAGCGAAGTGTTTTTGCCAGCCATCATTCGATATTTTACGTAAAGAAGTTACGGCATTTGCTTGACCATGACGGCCAATTGTTAATTCAGCCATTAATGCAGGGTAGGCTAAACAAAAAGCCAGCACAAGGTAGGCAACTAAAAATGCGGCACCGCCATTACTTGCGGTTTGTGTGGGGAAGCCCCAAATATTTCCAAGCCCCACAGCAGAACCCGCGGCGGCCATTATAAATCCAAAACGGGAGCTAAACTCCCCTCTTACTGCGCTCATAATTATTATTACTTCTCTATTTTGTGACGGCGCTGACAATCTACTGTAAATGCAAAAAAATAAAAAGCTCTTATTTTAGTGAATAAACGCTAAAAACGTAACATTGGACTTTTTTGCATCAATCAGTGAGCTTGTCCCTTTATGTTTTACCTATTAAGTGTTTGTTGTATAGGTATATAAACAGAGATACGATGACTGTAAAGCGTAACATTTTAATTACATTTACTCGTGGTTATGTATTTTCAAGGTAAAGCAAGCACCGCCGAGTCGTTCGCTTTTGCCAAGTTTAATAGTGCCGTGGTGCCAATCAGCGACTTTAGCAACAATCGCAAGCCCTAAGCCGTAACTTTGATCTGCTCTATTACGGTGATTTTGCTCTTGAAAAAAAGGGCTAAAGACTTTATGCCAATTTTGTTGGGCTATTCCCGGCCCATCATCTTCAACAATAAATGTGATTATGTGCCCTTGTCGTTTTGCCGTTAACACAATGCGGCTATGCGCAAAATCACAGGCATTGTTAAGTAAGTTAGTAATGGCACGCGCTAACCAATGCAGATCCGCTGTTAAATTTTCATTATCGCTGACTAATTCTAAATCAATAGTTTGATTGGCTAATTTAGGAGCTAATTGATTGATAATTGTTGCTAAATAATCATTCATTAATGTGTTTGAATAGGTAAGCTGATTTGCTTGTTGCTCTAAGGTTGCAAATGCTAAATAGCTTTTAAGCATGGATTCCATTTGATCTAAATCCGATTCCATGCGAGCTAAATAATGTTTTATTTTATCTTCATCATGACAATCAATCGCAGCATCTAAACCGAAGCGCAAACAGGCAATAGGAGTGCGTATATCATGAGATAAGCTAGACGCCATTAATTTGTTTTCATCAAGGAGTTTTTCAATTTGGCTCGCCATACGGTTAAATGTACGCTCTACATCTTTTATATAAGTAAAGTGGGATACCTTAATACGTGCGCTTAAATCACCTACTGCAAACTTTTTAGCTGCGTCGTTCACAACACCTAAACGATTTGCTAATGGTGCAATAATAAACCCCATAAAAACACATAAACCAGCATAAAAAAGTAAGGTAAGTAACATGTCATTATGTTGTTCTTGTTGATGCAGCTTCTCTAGGCGTAGCTTTAAATGAAATGGTGAAAGTTGTGTATTTGTGTAGAGTAAATAAAAGCCTTGTTGATCTTCAAGGATGAGCCCACCAGGCGCACGCATTTGGGTAAGTAAGGAGGCCGGGAGTGCGAGTGACTGTGTAGCGCGATAGGTTAGCGGTAATGAAAATTGCTCTGCTAGATTTTGGGTAAAGCGAACACGTTTATCGAGAGGTTGAGCTATAATCTGCTGGCTAAACCCCATTAATATTTTACTTTGTAGAGCAAACTCATCTTCAGTGTGGTGAGTTTGCTGGCTAAATGCATCTATTAGCCAACCAAGTATCACAATAGATAACAAGGCGCTGGCAAGTAAAGAAAGATAAAACTTTTTCATGGGCTTGTTAAATACATAATAAAATTAACTGACGCATCACCATGCACTGGCGACGAGTAAATAGCCACGTCCCCAAATGGTTTTGATTTTTTCCGGGTGCTGCGGATCATCATTAAACTTTTTTCGTAACGCAGAGATAAGCACATCAACACTGCGATCCAACCCATCGTACTCTCGGCCTTTCGTTGCTTTAAATACAGCATCACGAGATACAACTTGGCCTGCATTACTAGCTAAGTATTGCAGTAGTAAATATTCAGCACTAGAGATAGGGTGCTCAACATTATCGACGAAAACATTTCGTGACTGTGTGTCTATTTTTAATAAACCAACTTGGATAATCGAATCATCAACCTTATTCTCACTATTATCATTGCTTAGTCGCAATGCTGCTTTGATACGAGCCAATAGTGCTCGAGGTCTGACTGGCTTCATTATATAGTCACTGGCGCCTACTTCTAACCCGATCACTTCATCCATTTCATCATCTCTTGCAGTGAGCATAATGATAGGGGATTGATAAAACTGGCGTAGCTCTCGACAAACACTGATCCCATCTTGGCCTGGCAGCATAATATCGAGTAAGATTAAATCAGGTTTTAGCTCTTTAACATGACCGACGACCTGATCGCCGCGAACACAAATTTGTGTGGTATAGCCTTGCTCAGTTAAGTATTCAGCGACCCACTGAGCGAGTGACTGATCATCTTCAACAAGTAAGATTGTGCCGTAATTGTCCATAGTGTTCTCTTTTTTAAAAAAGGCGCCAGCGGCGTTTCTTTTGGCGGTTTTGATAAACCCACTGCAGCTGCACTTGTGCTGATGCGATGATTTTGCCTGTATCACTATTAATTAGTTCAAATGAAATGCTTTCAATCGAGTCAAATGCATAATTGAACTTCCCATTACTTTGTCTTAACCAGCATTGCATAATGTGCTTAGATGTTGCATCACGTAAGCAATAATTACCGAGTGTACTGTGTTGCCAGTTTAGCTCAACATCAGCGTAGCATTTGCGTCCTTCGCGTAATGCTACGCAGGTATCGGGTAGGGCTACTAAGCTATTATCTAATGGCTTTGTGTCGCTTGCATATAACGGGTTAATACCCAGCAACAATAATAAAATTACTGAAGCTTTAGAATACATAACGCACGCCCATCATCGCTTTATGCTGATACCCCTGAGATACAATTGGACTATTAACTATTTCATTGGAAAACCACGTTGATAGCCAACCACCTAAAAATACCCAATGCTGATTAAGCGGATATTCGGCGTGGAATTCAAATATCATACTTGTTGATGTGCCCGTATGATAAACGGGACGAGTTGGGGTTGCTTCACTTGGGGTAATGCCAAAATAGTAATTTGTAAAATCAGCAGAATATGCGCTAAAGCCTAAGCCGGTTCGAAACTCCCAGTTTTGCCACGGTAAAATATGGCTAAAAAAAGTATTTACGACCCAGCCATTATGCGCGCTAGAAATATCATGTAAGTATTCAAACGAAATCTGTGAATTTTCAAATCGTCGGGTAAGGCGCAGGCCAGTATCAAAATCATATCGACGACTTTTAATACCATCGAGCTCTTTAATAGTGCCCTCAGCGTATAGATCTAGACCTGTTTCGTTAAAGCCCGCTTGTATATTGGTGCCAAGAATATCCAGCCCCCAATCAAATTTATCTATCAGGCTATAACCAATAATGACACCACCACTGAGTTGACTGTGATCAATGTCTAAATAAAAGCGTTCGTAAGATAGGGCTAGGTTAATATCAAGTAACACGCCGTGACTATATGAATCCATACCAACTAAGTAGGAATCTTCGATATAATAACCAGCGCCAGCGCTCCAGTCCCAGGCAAAACCTGCCGTCGGTTCTAGGGTATTGTCTGCATAATAACGATTACTTGCATAACTCGGGCTGTGCCATAAACACACACTGATCACAAATATCATCAGCTTTTGTAGTGGATTTTGTACCAATCGCATCCGTTATCCAAATAAATAAACAGTAATTAACTGTATTATATTGTCAAATAGTTATTTAAATCTGTAAAAAAATGTATTTGAGTGCAATAAATGTATTTATTTTTAAAGTAGGCGTTCCTCGGCGCTTTTGTAGTTGCCGAGGGGGATATACTCAAATCACCTCAAAAAACGCCCAAGGGTTTGGTTTAAAAGATTTATACTGCGTTATTGATTTTAATAATAGAGCCATAATTAGAGGTTAAATAGTCCATTTATCACAGTGGTTTACTGAACTTTAATTTTATCAATTAAAATACTACTTAAATAGTAGTGCATCATAGGCGTTAAGGCGCTTACTTCTGTGCGATTACACGGCCCCTGAGTTTTAACTAAACTGGTTAGCTTTGAGATAGTTTGATAGCTAGGCACACTAATGTCTTGCTTTGCACGTGCAATTCGCGCTTGCTCTGTATTTTGTGCATGTATGAATGTTGCAATATCTAATTCATTGCTAATTATTTGTTCTTCGTTAAAAGTGTATATTAATGGCTCACGATGAAAACTTGCGCTGTCAATCGATGACTTACCAAACCATACAACATCACCAGATGCTTTATGTGTTAATCGCATGCTCACTTGTGCATTTATTGTTGCACATTGCTGAGAAGGGAATTGGGCTGCAATTTCATTAAATAGAGGGTAAGGGGTTTTAGGTGTTGACACCTGATATTGAGTATCATCAAGAAAGCTTAAATCTAATTGGTGAATTGAGAGTATATAGTCGCTATTATTTTGCTCTGTGACACGCAGATTAATCATCTCTAACGCATCGCTAATTTGTTTTTTTAGTGTATCTGTAACACTTGTTTTATCAGCAACTATTTTAATGCTTTGATTGCGTTTTAATTTATGGGCTGGTAATTGTACTGATTTTACTTTGGGGGATGCGTGCTCTGTTACGTATTTAACCTGATAAGTTTGACTTTTTAGTTGCGGTTTTTCTGGCATTGCTAAAAGCGGGGCAGGGGTTGGTGAAGTAACGCAGCCCGTTGTAATTAAAATAAAAGAAACGATTGAAAAAAAACGAATTAGCACTGTAAAACCCTTATAAAATCAATTAATCGGCGCATTGTACGTGAGTCTAGTTAAAAGTTCATGGTATTATGAACTAAGAAACTTCCTAAATAGATTAAAATAATAAAAAATGAAGTACTCAGTCCCATTAATTTATTCTTTTATTTTACTGCTGTCGATGGTGTTTTTTCACCCCCGAGTGAACGCAGCCAACGAACAATGGCAAGCATTACTTAAAGACTATAACAAACATTTGCAGAACAAATTAAAAAGTAAAGGTATACCCGCCGGAGCGTTATCGATAGTCAATGGCCCAGATAATACATATGTTAAAGGTTTCGGTGTAACTAAATTAAAAAATGGCCAGCGAGTAAATGAATATACTCGATTTAGATTAGCCTCTGTATCAAAGACTTTTGCAGGCGCGTTGACAGCAAAACTAGTAGGACAAGGAAAGTTTTCATTAGATGACCCCGTAAGTAAGTTTATTCCAGAATTTGCGAATACTAGCTATAAAGATAACTTAAAAGTATTTCACTTGTTAAGTCACTCTAGCGGCTTAGTGCCAAACGCCTATGATAATTTAATAGAATCACGGATGAACTATCCAGACATAGTCGCGAAGCTGTTAAGCGTGCAACCAATTTGCCAACCTGGGCAATGCTATGGCTATCAAAATGTCATGTTCAGTTTGATTGATGAGGTGATTATAAGCAGTACTCAAATGAGTTACTCGCGCTGGTTAAATGAATTTATTTTTTCTCCGCTACAAATGAAAAATGCCAGCGTTGGTTATCAGTCAATGGTCGCTGATGGAAACTATGCACATCCTCATGTGCGTGGCCGTAAAAAGTGGCATACAGCAAAGCTTAAAAAGAATTACTATAAAGTTATTCCTGCGGCAGGTGTTAATGCAAGTGCCAGTGATATGGCTATTTGGTTAAAAGCACAACTAGGTTATTACCCAAGTGTGTTATCCAAAGATGAACTCGCCAGACAAACGCGTCCTTATACCCAAACGAAAAAAGAGCTGCGTCGTAGAGTATGGAAAAAACACCTAAAAGAAGCATATTATGGTTTAGGGTGGCGTGTATATAATTATGATAATGAAACAATTTACTATCATAGTGGGTGGGTACAAGGCTATCGAAGTGATTTAGTTGTGATCCCACATATGAATATTGGTTTCAGCTTAGTTTTAAATGCTGAAACAGGGTTAATTAACGAGCTTACAACAGACTTTATTAATCGTGTATTAGCTTATAAACAAGCGCAGTTAACTCCTAAACTTTAAAGGTATACGATGAAAATTTTATTAAGTGTATTGATAGTGTTTTTCAGTGCTTATATAAATGCACAACCAGAGCAAATATATTTGTTTCGTCATAGTGAAAAGCTAACAGATAAAGATCCACATTTATCAGCACGCGGAGAAATTAGAGCACAGCAATTACATTCTTTAATTAACACGTCAAAGACCGTTACGCTGTATAGCACCCACTATAACCGTACACTTGAAACAGCGGCACCATTAGCTGATCACTTTAAAGTAAAAATAGCTACATACGATCCAAGCAAGTTGGTTGCTCTACAACAAGACATACTCACTAAAAGTGGCACAGTTATTATTATTGGCCATAGCAATACAACCGTAGAATTAGCGCAATTATTTAATTCAGTAGAGTTGGAAAAAATGCCTGAAAGTGAATTTGACCGCTATTTTTTATTAAATAAGGAGTCACAGGGCTATACGTTAAATGATCTAAAGATGGGGTTTTAAGCAAAGTCATACAATTTAGAAAATTATTTAACTGTGTTTTTCAGGCATAAAAAAACCAGCGAGCGCTGGTTTTTTTTACAAAGAAGGAAAAGCCTAATTACGCGGTAATTGAATTTTCTTTTCTTCACTCTGGCGGTAAAGCACAATAACATGACCAATTGACTGTAACTTTTCAGCGCCAGTTTCACGAATAATTGCTTCAAAAATCAATGCTTTAGTTTCTCTGTCATCAGTAGGTACTTTTACCTTGATAAGCTCATGAATTTCTAATGCACTTTGAATTTCTACTAAAACACCTTCCGTTAAACCGTTTGAACCGAGTAAAACGACTGGTTTAAGAGAGTGTGCTTGACCTTTTAAAAACTGCTTTTGTTTGTTCGATAATTTCATGTTGTTACAAATTTTGCTGAATATGGCTTGAATTAAGGGTATTCTAACGCCATCTAGAGAATATTACTAATTAGTTGCGTGTTAATTTATGACGAATAAAAAACTTTCGGCCAGTTCACAGCGATGGTTGAAGGAACATTTTGATGATCCTTATGTTCACGAGGCACAAAAGAAAGGTTGGCGTTCTCGTGCGATTTTTAAACTCGACGAGATCCAAAATAAAGATAAATTATTACGCCCAGCTATGACCGTTGTTGACTTGGGCGCTGCGCCAGGTAGTTGGTCACAGTACTTAGTTGAAAAAATTGGCATGAAAGGGCAAGTGATCGCTTGCGATATTTTGCCGATGGATTCACTTGCAGGCGTTGACTTTTTACAAGGAGACTTTCGAGAAGAAGCTGTTTTAGATGCGTTATTAAATCGTATTGGCGGAAAAAATGTTGATGTAGTGCTCTCAGACATGGCACCTAACATGAGCGGTAATAGCTCCGTTGACCAAGCTGGAAGCATGTATTTAGTTGAGCTTGCGCTTGATATGTGTCACCAAGTATTAAAGAAAAATGGTGCATTTATTGTAAAAGTATTCCAAGGTGAAGGCTTTGATGAATACCTACAAAATGTACGAAGCAGCTTTAAAGCTGTAAAAATCCGTAAACCCGACGCTTCTCGTGCTCGTTCTCGTGAAGTATTTATAGTAGCGACAGGCTATAAACTGTAGTACAGTTGTCAGGCGTTTAGTTGAATTTAAATTAATTGGATACAAGAGGTTAACCCCTTGAGCGATATGGCGAAAAATCTAATACTCTGGCTGGTCATTGCAGTTGTGCTAATGTCAGTATTTCAGAGCTTTAATGGCGGCGATCAAATAGATCGTCAAACTAGTTACAGTCAATTTGTAAAAGATGCTAGAAATGGCTCTATACAAGAAGTGGCTATTGAAAGTACCAGTGGCACAATAACTGGTATTAAGTCTAATGGTGAGAAATTTCAAACCATTATGCCTATTTACGATAAAGATATTTTAAATGATCTACTAAAAAGTGATGTGAATGTAAAAGGCGTTAAGCCTGAAGAGCAATCATTTTTAGTAAGTATCTTGATTTCATGGTTCCCGATGTTACTACTGCTTGGTGTATGGATATTCTTCATGCGTCAAATGCAAGGTGGTGGCGGTAAAGGCGCAATGTCGTTTGGTAAAAGCAAAGCGCGCTTAATGAGTGAAGATCAAATTAAAACGACCTTCGCTGATGTTGCAGGTTGCGATGAAGCAAAAGATGATGTGACTGAGTTAGTGGACTTTTTACGAGATCCTTCTAAATTCCAAAAGTTAGGCGGTAGTATTCCTAAAGGCGTACTTATGGTCGGACCTCCTGGTACGGGTAAAACGTTATTAGCGAAAGCTGTTGCCGGTGAAGCCAAAGTACCATTTTTTACTATATCAGGTTCTGATTTCGTTGAGATGTTTGTTGGTGTTGGTGCTTCTCGTGTTCGTGATATGTTTGAACAAGCGAAAAAAGCAGCTCCTTGCATTATTTTCATCGATGAGATTGATGCCGTAGGTCGCAAACGTGGTGCAGGTATGGGCGGTGGTCACGACGAACGTGAGCAAACGCTAAACCAAATGCTTGTAGAAATGGATGGTTTTGAAGGCAATGAAGGTATTATTGTTATTGCAGCGACTAACCGTCCTGACGTATTAGACCCCGCTTTACTTCGTCCAGGTCGTTTTGACCGTCAAGTGGTGGTTGGTTTACCTGATATACGTGGCCGTGAGCAAATACTTAAAGTACATATGCGTAAAGTGCCATTAGGTGATAACGTTGAGGCATCTGTTATCGCACGTGGTACTCCGGGCTTTTCTGGCGCTGACTTAGCAAACCTTGTAAATGAAGCTGCTTTATATGCCGCACGTAGTAATAAACGTGTTGTTAGCATGGCTGAATTTGACGCTGCTAAAGATAAAATCATGATGGGCGCAGAGCGCAAAACCATGGTGATGAGCGAGAAAGAAAAAGAAATGACGGCTTACCATGAGGCGGGACACGCAATTGTTGGCCGCATGGTACCTGAGCATGATCCAGTTTATAAAGTATCGATAATACCTCGTGGCCGTGCCCTTGGTGTAACTATGTACTTACCTGAACAAGATCGTGTTAGTCATTCTAAAGAGTTGCTTGAGTCAATGATTTCAAGTCTCTACGGTGGCCGTATTGCCGAAGCGCTTATTTATGGTGAAGATAAAGTAACTACGGGTGCAAGTAATGACATTGAGCGCGCAACGGATATTGCCCGTAAAATGGTTACACAGTGGGGCCTAAGTGAAAAGTTAGGGCCACTATTGTACGCTGAAGATCAAAACGAGATGTACATGGGTGGCGGCGGTGGTCGTTCTATGAGCATGTCGGATGAAACAGCAAAAGTGATTGATACTGAAGTTCGTTTACTCTCAGATCGTAACTATCAACGCGCCGAAGCAATCTTAAAAGATCATATTGATATATTGCACTCAATGAAAGATGCATTAATGAAGTATGAAACAATTGATGCGAAGCAGATTGATGATTTAATGGCGCGTCAGCCAGTGCGTGAACCACGTGATGCACATGATCGTCGTGACACGGCTGATAAAAAACCAGCTCCAGCTGAGACAAAAGCAGAGCCTGTTATTGAAAAAGATGAAAAACCAGCACAAAAAGATGAAACAAATCTTGATGATAAAGCTGAATAACAGTTAAAATAGCTAAACCAAAAGCCCCGATTGTCGGGGCTTTTTTGTAACTTATAAAATAAAGTACAAATATCAATGCAATGGATGTATTGAAGGTGATAGATGACCACAGTTAATTTACCTAGAGGTCGCAATTTACACCTCGACACCCCCGTAATTATGGGGATTCTGAATGTCACCCCTGATTCTTTTTCAGACGGCGGATGCTACTACCAAACTGACAGCGCTGTCATTAAAGCCCAAGATTTATTAGCCGATGGGGCCACTATTTTAGATATTGGTGGTGAGTCAACACGCCCTGGCGCGCCAGATGTCAGTCTCGAAGATGAATTAGCCCGCGTGATCCCCGCCATAGAAGCCATTCGAGCTCACAGTGATAATGCAGTAAATCGTAGCGTCATTTCAATAGACACCAGTAAAAGTGAAGTAATGCGCCAAGCTATTTTAGCGGGGGCAGATATTGTCAATGACGTGCGCGCTCTACAAGAGCCTCTTGCATTGGAAACGGTGGCACAGTTTCCTGATGTTGCAGTGTGCTTAATGCATATGCAAGGTCAGCCGCGAACAATGCAAACTAATCCGCAGTATGGCGATTTATTTGCAGATATTAATGACTTTTTCAAACAACGTATTAATGCATGTGAAACAGCGGGTGTTCAGCGTGAGCGACTTATTCTCGATCCCGGATTTGGGTTTGGTAAAAGCCTTAATCATAACTATGAATTACTCGCACGGTTTGATGAGTTTAATTGCTTTGGCCTACCTGTTTTAGCTGGACTATCGCGTAAGTCGATGATTGGCAACTTATTAAATAGAGAAACCAGTGAACGCCTAGCAGGCAGTTTGGCTGGTGCACTAATTTCAGCGCAAAATGGCGCAAAAATAATACGCGTACACGATGTAAAAGAAACCGCAGATGTACTTGCTGTATGGCAGGCCTGTAAAAAAGGAACACACAATGAAAACTAGAAAATATTTTGGCACTGATGGTGTCCGTGGCATGGTGGGTGAGTACCCAATTACGCCAGAATTTGCCCTTAAACTTGGGTGGGCAGCAGGAAAAGTACTATCAAAAAATGGCACAAAAAAAGTCATAATTGGTAAAGATACACGTATATCAGGTTACATGTTAGAAACCTCTCTTGAGGCGGGGCTAATTGCTGCGGGTATCGATGTGGTTTTACTTGGCCCAATGCCTACACCTGCCGTTGCTTATTTAGCTCAGACCTTTCGTGCAGAAGCAGGTATTGTGATCAGTGCATCGCATAATCCTTATCATGATAATGGTATTAAATTTTTCTGCGGTCGCGGTTTAAAATTAGGTGATGAGGTTGAGCTACAAATTGAGGCGATGCTCGATGAGCCAATGACGTGTGTGGCATCAGATAAGCTTGGTAAAGCGCGCCGCCTAGAAAGTGCTGATGGTCGTTATATTGAGTTTTGCAAAAGCCAATTTCCCCAAGGGTTATCGCTTGAGGGACTAAAAATAGTACTCGATTGTGCTAATGGCGCAACTTACCATATTGCACCATCTGTAATGCGCGAGTTAGGCGCAGAGATCATTTGCCATGCATGTGAACCCAATGGTGTAAATATCAACTTAGAGTGCGGTGCAACGCATGTTGATGCATTAAAACGTAAAGTGCTTGAACATAATGCCGATGTTGGTATTGCTTACGATGGTGATGGCGATCGTGTGATGATGGTTGATCATAACGGCCGTGTATTTGATGGCGATGACATTGTCTATATTATTGCTTGCCAAGCTGCACAAGATGATATGTTAGGTGGCGGTGTTGTCGGCACTGTTATGTCTAATATGGGGCTTGAAAATGCGCTTAAAGCTAAAGGTATTGATTTTGCTCGAAGTAAAGTCGGGGATCGTTATGTTATGGAGCTTTTACAAGAAAAAGGCTGGAAAATTGGCGGTGAAAGTTCAGGACATGTACTAAACCTTGATCTGATCAGCACCGGTGATGGTATTATTTCAAGCTTACAAGTGTTGGCAGCAATGGTTGCACAAAACCGCACTCTTAAAGACTTAGGGGCTGGCTTTACTAAGTACCCAATGAAAATGATCAACGTACGCTACAAGGCAGGAACAGATCCAACGCAAGCACCAGAAGTCATCGCTGCGGTTGCGCAAGTTGAAGAGCAACTTGGTGGTAAAGGTCGTGTTCTATTACGAAAATCAGGTACGGAACCTGTTATTCGCGTTATGGTTGAAGCTGAGCAAGAAAAAATAGTGCTGGATAGCGCACAAAAAATTGCCGCAGTTGTTGAATCTATGAGCAAACAAACTGATTAAGAACAATAACCTCTTGTAACTTTGGGCGAGTCGAGTTACTATCTCGCCCGCTTTCTTATGTGGAGTGGAAAAATGGCAATACGCAAGCCAATGGTCGCAGGCAATTGGAAAATGAACGGCTCGAAAGAGTTAGTACAGCAATTATCTGACGCAATCAACAACGTAAAATCAGATAAGATCGACGTTGTGATCTTTCCACCTTATCCATTGTTACCAATGCTAACAGCAGCGGGTGTAACAACTGGGGCGCAAACAGTTTCAGAAAATGAAGCTGGTGCATTTACTGGTGAAGTTGATGCGCAATTAATTAAAGATTTAGGTGGCGAATATACGTTAGTTGGTCACTCTGAACGCCGTAATGTTTATGGCGAAAGCAATGACACTGTAGCAGCTAAATTTTCTCGCGCCCAACAAGTGGGCTTAACACCTATTTTATGTGTTGGAGAAAGCGAAGAGCAACGCGAACAAGGTCAAACTGAATTAGTCGTTGCTGCACAAATTGATGCGGTAATTAATAAATTAGGTCTAGCAGCACTGAAAGATTCTGTGATAGCATATGAGCCCGTTTGGGCCATTGGCACAGGTAAGACTGCATCGCCTGAACAAGCACAAAATGTGCACAAATTTATCCGTGATAAAATTGCTGATAAAAACAGTGATTTAGCACAAGGGTTGACCATCCTTTATGGTGGCAGCGTAAATGAAAAAAATAGCGAATTATTATTTGCACAACCAGATATAGATGGTGGCCTAATTGGTGGCGCTAGTCTAAAAGCAGGCTTATTCACTGCTATCTGCGAAAGTGCAAAAGGGACCGTGTAAGATGTACGAAATTTTATTAGTAGTTTATTTAGTTGTGGCTTTAGCGCTTGTTGGAATGGTATTAATTCAGCAGGGCAAAGGTGCAGACATGGGTTCATCATTTGGTGCTGGCGCTTCTGCAACCGTTTTTGGTTCGTCAGGTGCTGGTAACTTCATGACTAAAACAACAACAATCTTAGCTACAATATTTTTTGTACTAAGTATTGTGCTGGGTAACTTAACCGCAGGTCAAATAAAAAGTGGTGACCAGTGGGATGACCTATCACAAGAAGAGACGGTTGTACCTGTTAGTGTTGATGCGCCTAAAGCTGAAACAAAAGAAGAGACTCACGTACCTAATTAATTCTTTAGTTAATAATTAGTTACTTGTTAAACGATTTACAGACCTCGCGTAAATCACTAAGTTTAACACATAAAGCAAAAGCTTTAAAAATGCGGTTGTGGTGGAATTGGTAGACACGCTACCTTGAGGGGGTAGTGCTTTAGGGCGTGGGGGTTCAAGTCCCCCCAACCGCACCATATTATAAAACCCAGTAACAGTAATGTTACTGGGTTTTTTTGTCAGTAGGCTATGCACAGCTCTGTATAATACCAATCAGCATAAATATTTGAACAATTTAACGAATTAAATCATGCTATAACGTCGTTAAAAATTTTTTATTTAGAACAACTAGGGCGTGTTGACCTTTGTGGRTTGAAATTTGTTCAATCTAGGGGCGATTTAATCGCGGCGCGAGGTTTGTAACCTAGCGGGCTAAGTAAAAACCGAGCAAAGCTTCCGCGTCCTGCTCACGCCCCTTACCTACATCCGTGTAGGTAACAAAGAGTCAATCGCCCCTAGGAAGAACCCTTTGGGCAGCGCATGTTTGGCATTTATACTGCGTTATCGCCTATTTATGGGGAACAACCACACTGCATAGGCGCTGCCTTGCCTAAATACCA
>NZ_LHPH01000052.1:0-2436 GCF_001298125.1 Pseudoalteromonas porphyrae
GCCACTCGTTACCGAGTTCACGTTTTATCATTTTTGTAGGTATGTTAAACCGTTATCTAAATCGTTTGATGAGGATAACAATAATGTCAACAAGACCTATATCTATGAGTAAATTACATGCTATTTTACGGCTGAAATATTCAGCAAAATTATCCCATCGAGAGATTGCTAGAAGCTTAAATATCTCCCCTGGGACCGTCGCTAATTACGTTAAAAAGGCCAATGAGTTAGGCTTAAACCAATGGCCGTTACCTGAAGATAAACAACACGGTACTTTTCTTAATACAAAAATCAGGGACTTCTCAACCCGTCAGAAAAGATATCCAACACCTGACTGGCTCACCATCAATAAGGATTTAAAGCAGCACAAACATTTGACGTTGCAGTTAGTATTCGATGAATTGCGTGAGGAAGTCGGTGAACCTTATTACAGCTATAGCCACTTCTGCCGCGCCTATCGGGAATGGTTAGGAAAACAACGGTTGTCGATGCGTCAGCATCATAAAGGCGGTGAAAAGCTGTTTGTGGATTATTGTGGCCCCACGCTGACCATCACGTGCCCTACAACACAGGAGACACGCACTGCTCAAGTGTTTGTTGCCGTGCTCGGCGCATCAAATTATACCTATGCTGAGGCAACGTATAGCCAGCAACTTGAAGATTGGGTGATGAGTCATGCCCGTTGTTTTGCGTTTTTAGGCGGTGTGCCTGAACTTGTTATTCCCGACAACTTAAAAAGTGCTGTTAGTAAACCCTGTCGCTACGAGCCTGATCTAAACCCCACTTATCATCAATTAGCCGAGTATTATAACGTCGCTGTCATACCCGCTAGACCTTATAAACCCAAAGATAAATCGAAGGCTGAAGTCGGTGTACAAATTGTTGAGCGTTGGATCATGGCACGCTTGCGTAACCAAACCTTCTACAGTTTAGCGCACCTAAATCAAGAAATAGCAAAGCTACTTGATGTAATGAACAATAAGGTGATGAAGCAATATCAACAGTCACGTAAACAGCTCTTTGATATGGTGGATAAAAGCGCATTAAAGCCATTGCCTGAAAAGCCCTATCACTATACACAAATCAAAACGGTGCGAGTACACATTGATTATCATGTTGAAATAGAAAAACATTATTACAGTGTGCCGTATCAGTGGGTTAAGAAACAATTACGCGCACACATAACCAATCAGCTAGTACAGCTTTATCATGACGATACCTTAATCGCACAGCATCCGCGCTCACATCGTTTAGGTGGGCATACAACACAGCCTCATCATATGCCTCTGGCGCATCAAAAACAGCATGAGCAGTCACCGATAAATTTACGCTCATGGGCATTAAGTATTGGGAAGTATACCCACCAAGTTGTTGAGTTACAACTCAGTGGACGGCGTCACCCCGAGCACGCTTATCGCGTCTGTTTAGGGCTGTTAAGTTTAGCTAAAACGTATTCAAAAGAACGGCTTGAGCAAGCATGCTATCGCGCCATCGTGATGAATACGACCACACTCAAATCAATTAAGCAGATGCTGAAAAAAGGGTTGGATCAACAACCGTTACCCACACAGCAAACAGAGCCAGAAAAGCCAATTACACATAGCAACATACGCGGCACACAGTATTACCATTAAGGAAATGAATCATGATAGACACCATTAACCAGCAACTTCAACTACTCAAGTTATCGGGTATAAAGCAAGCACTCAAGCAGCAGCTTGAACAGCCAAATCTATATCAAGAGCAAAGCTTTATAGAGCGCATCAGTTTATTGCTAACACATGAAATTGACACGCGTGAGCAAAGAAAAATCGACAGGTTCGTGCGACATGCTAAATTCCGCTTACCGGCTCAGTTAAATCAACTGATTTACTCGCCGACACGCAATATAGAAAAAGCACAGATACGTAACTTAAGCCAAAATAGCTGGTTGAACTTACACCAAAATATCTTAATCACTGGGGCAACAGGCTGTGGAAAAACATACCTCGCATGTGCCTTAGGGCATGAGCACTGCCTACAAGGAAAAAGTGTTTACTATATTCGATTAAAAGAGTTACTTGAGAGCCTGTTTCTAGCACAAGCAGATGGTAGTTACCGAAAATTACTAGCGAAGCTAATAAAGTATGATCTACTGATCTTAGACGACTGGGGGCTTGAACCACTGAGTGCGCAGCAACGAGGTGACTTACTCGAATTAATCGATGCGCGATATGGGTATAAATCACACATAATAATAAGTCAGCTCCCGCAGGAAAACTGGCATGAGATGATCGGAGAATCAACCCATGCTGACGCCATTTTAGATAGGCTAATTCATGGTTCGATTAAGTTGAACTTAAAAGGAGAATCGATACGAAAACAGTTAAATAAATTGACTGATGATGATCAGTTAAGCTAATTTAAAAACGGCTCTACAAAATGATAAATCAGGTG
>NZ_LHPH01000053.1:0-1946 GCF_001298125.1 Pseudoalteromonas porphyrae
TATCGATGTGTAATGAGGTTGAATATCGCCCGACACACTCATGAACAAAATATTGTTCTCACAGGCCTTGGCTATTCGGCGGCTACTAATTAATCCATGCGCATAACCGAGTAAAATAATCTTTAACATCACCGTGGGCGGATACGCTGCCGCGCCTGTTTTGTCGTTGTTATACCACGCGTCAAAGCCCGACAAGTCGAGTTTATTTTCGACAATATAACAAAGCGCATACTCAAATGTGCCTGGCAGGATTTGCTCAGAAAAATTGATAGGAATGAATTTATTTTGGCAGGATAAGTCAGGCTTGTAGTTGGCCATAACGGTTTACCGTGGGTGAATAATATCTATTAGATCACAGTAACCCAGTGGATTCAAGGTTAAAAAGCAATCAAGTCAAATGTGTAGAATCAGTTCCTAAAAAGAGTAATTCTACAGCCACAACGCCTTGCTAAGCGGATAAAAATGGTTGGTTAAAATCGCGGAGCGATAACCAACTGTTTTTATTCCGTTTAAGCAACTTGTTAGTTTTTTATATTGATACCCTACCAGTTAATACCCCAGGTAGACTTTTCTGCTGGTGATAAAGCTGAGCAAACATCACTAAAAACAGAATTGAATTCACAACTAACATTGCCATGAGTTCTGTAATTTGTAAGAAGGTATCTCTTAACTGTTTCTGGCCATTTTCCAGCTTTATGAGCGTCTATTATAATTCCTTTTGCATCATGATAACTTGATCCTGAACGAAGCTCACCAAGGCGAGACTCAAAGTGACCATACGTCCAGTCATCTGATTTTGCTTCAAATTCATTTAGTAGCTTTTCTTTATACTGTGCAATTTTTGGCATTTGTAACTCCATTACTTAGTAATTTAATTTATATGTGAGAGTGATTTTATTAACACTCGATAATCGAAATAAAACTAACGCCCAATTAACAGGCAAAAAATTGTTGGCTAAAATAGCGACGAAGGAGCAAAAGCCAACTGTTTTTTGTCCTTGTTGAATTGCTTGTTATGTGCAATTTAACCTACTGTTTAATTCCGTTTTTAACTTATCAAAACCAACCGCATTTGCCGATATTATAAAAACAATTTCATTTGAAGAGTCCCGTAACGCCAACCCACTAATATCAAATAGTTCTTTGGGTTTAGCTAGTTTATGCCATTCAAATGATTTTACATTCTCTTGCTGAGTGATGGTAACGCCATTAACGTTATAATCTATGGTCGCGTTTATGGTTTTAATAACCATCCAGCCCAAATAAACTAAGCGAATAGCATAAAGCCAACAAATAGATAAAAAAGCTAACATACCGTAACTAAACGCTAAATTAATTTTAATCCCATCTATATTTTCAAAGGCAAAGTACGAGATAGCAAAAGGGAAAAATAGAACAAGAATCGCGAAAAGAGTAGTTGCGAAATATATAAATATTTTCTCAATTAGATGATGATATACCACGACATACCTTTTGCACATAACAACTTTATCAAAGGACACTTTCCTCTTTTTATGAGCAATGCATGTCCCCTTAATTGTTTTTCATATTAATAACAAATCCTGTAACACATTGCCAGCTTTAAACTTTAAGTCAGGCTATTCTTTTATTAAAATACAGAAAAGAGGAAAAGGTCCTCATTTCTTGACTTAGGAGGAAAAACGCCAATACTGTATATAAATGGCTATGTTGTATTTAAGTGTTGGTGAACTATATTTAATATACTGAAACCTAATAACGGTAGGTGCAACATGGCTTCCAAGCAGTTTCAAAATATACTACATCACATTACCAACTTAAATTACGCTCAACTTAAAAAGCTTCGCCACGAAGTTGAATCAAATATTGCCACTAACCAAGTAGGTCAAGCCATTGCCGACCATGAAGAATCAATATCTCATTGCCCCCATTGTGATTCACATAATCTAAATCGTTGGGGAATGACA
>NZ_LHPH01000054.1:0-1819 GCF_001298125.1 Pseudoalteromonas porphyrae
GCGGCTATCAATTTATCCCTACAGCGAGTGATACAGACAACGACACCTTAACGTTTAGTATCAGTAACAAACCAAGTTGGTTAAGCTTTAACAGCGCAACGGGCGAATTAAGCGGCACCCCGCTGAATGAGCAAGTAGGCAGTTACAGCAATATAATTATCAGTGTGAGTGATGGCACGCAAACGCAAAGCTTAGCGCCATTTAGCATTACGGTAATCAATACCAATGATGCACCAAGTATCAGTGGGGTACCCGCAACGCAAGTGAACGAGGATGAAGCGTATAGCTTTACACCAAGCGCACAAGACATGGACGGTGATACGCTGAGCTTTAGCATCACGAACAAGCCAAGTTGGGCAAACTTCGATGCAGCGACAGGTCAGCTTAGTGGCACCCCGACAAATGATGATGTAGGCACGCAAGCAGGCATTGTGATCAGCGTCAGTGATGGCAGTATAAGCACTGCGTTACCAGCCTTTAACTTGGAAGTTATTAATATCAATGACGCCCCAGTTCTATCGGGCACACCGAGTACAACCGTAGCAGAAGACAGTGCGTATTTATTCACGCCAACAATCAGTGATGTTGATAACAGTGTGTTTGTGTTCTCTATCAGTAATAAGCCAAGCTGGCTCAATTTTGATGTTAATACTGGCACGCTCAGCGGTACGCCAGCAGATGAACATGTCGGTATACAGCAAGGGATCGTAATAAGTGCATCAGATGGAACTGCGAGCGTAAGCTTACCGGCCTTTGCAATTGAAGTGACAAACACCAACGATGCACCGGTAGGACAAAATGCAACATTCACATTGAATGAAGCACAAACGCTGACGGTGACAAGTGCCAATGGATTGTTAAATAACGCCACTGATGACGACACCGATAGTGGAGATAGTTTATCTTTGGTCATTGTAAGTGAGCCGCAATTTGGTGAACTCTCAGCGCAAGCGGACGGTAGCTTTAGTTATGCTCATAATGGTGGGGAGGATGTCAGCGACAGCTTTACTTATCAAATCAAAGATAGTTCAGGTGAGTTATCACCTTTATACACCGCAACCCTGACAATCAATGCAATAGCAGATGCACCAGTAGCACAAGATGATACCGCGCAGACCAATGAAGACACTGGTGTAACATTTAGTCTGACCAATAACGACACAGACGCCGAAGGCGATATGGTCGTTGCATCTGCTGCCGTGTTAGTGGCGCCTACAAAAGGTAATGTGACCATTGCCAATGGGGTTGCGACATATACACCTGCGCTAAACGAAACAGGCACTGATAGCTTTACGTATACAGTTAAAGACGCGGCAGGAAATACATCAAATACCGCAACAGTGACCATCGATATTACCCCTGTCAATGATGCACCGGTTGCGGCTACGATAGTAATTAGTACGCAAGAAGATACGGCATCTGACGCGACAGCACTCAAAGCACAAGCAACCGATGTTGAAGATACAATACCAACAGGCGCAATTACCGTGGTTCGCTCGCCAAGTAAAGGGCAAGTGGTTATTGATGAAACCGCAGGGACTTTTGTATACACACCAAATAGTAATGAAGTAGGCCAAGACACCTTCACGTACACCATTGCAGACAGTGATGGTTTAGTATCAAACACCGCAACAGTCACCGTTAACATAGGTGCAGTGAATGACCGCCCGGTTGTTGCGAATGATGCGGTGACTACCGATGAAGACACAGTAACAAGTGTGGCCATTTTAGCGAATGATTCAGACGTTGAAGACCAAGGATTTAACGGCGCGAATGTATTGTTAGAAGATAAAGGCGATGGCGTCGGTGAATACAGCTT
>NZ_LHPH01000055.1:0-1760 GCF_001298125.1 Pseudoalteromonas porphyrae
CGTTACGTAGTTGTATCAGATAGTGTACTGAATCAATTACGTTGTTACTGGAAAATGTATCACCCAACGGGTTGGATGTTTTACTCGCGATTGTTAATGGATAAACCTATGTCAGCATCGACCTTCAGGAAGCCATTGAGAAAACACGCACAAGCGTGTGGTTTAGCGCACTGTAATCCACATGCCTTACGCCATGCTTATGCAACACATCAACTTGAATCAGGTATGCCACTTCATCAACTGCAACATCAGCTTGGACACAGTCATATTAAAACCACGCAAAGTTACTTACACTGGTTACCTGAGTTAGGGCATGGCGGTATTGATTTGCTTGCAGGTTGGGCTAAACAATGAGCGCTTTGCATCTCGCTGATATTTTAAACTCAAATCTTGAGAGTTATCGGCAACATCATACGATGAGCTATCAACAACTGCGTGTCTGTCAGCACCTGCAATCATGCAGAACGGGTCAGTTAGGTTACCAAGCATGGCAATGTGATAGCTGTGGTGAGTCGCAAAAGATTGGGTGTAGTTGTCGAGACCGTCATTGCCCACGTTGCCAAGGCATGGCCACGGCTAAATGGGTGCAAAAACAGCAGGAAGATTTATTACCGTGTCGGTATTTCCACCTTGTTTTTACGCTCCCTCATGAGTTGAATATCATTGCTCACTATAACCCAAATGCGTTGTATCAGTGTTTATTTAAAGCGACATGGCAAACGCTGAGTAAATTTGCGAAACGGAAAAAGCATGGCCAGTTAGGTATGACTAGCGTGCTGCATACGTGGGGGCAAAATTTAAGTCAGCATATCCATTTGCATTGTTTGATACCCGCAGGGGCGCTAAATAAAGCGCACTGGCATGAAATAGAAAAAGGTTATTTGTACCCCGTAAAAGCGTTATCGACGGTTTTTAGAGGAAAAATGCTGGCGGCGCTCAATGAATGTGATAGTTCATTCGCGAGGATAAACACGCCAACAAAGTGGTGCGTGTATAGCAAAGCTTGTTTAACGTACAGTGAAAAGCTAGTGAGTTACCTTGCGCGTTATACCCGAAAAGGCGTAATGTCAGAATCGCGATTAGTGTCAGCGAATGAGCAGTCAGTGAGCTTTAAATATCGCGACTATGCAGATAACAACCGCGATAAAGTCATGACACTGAGTTGTGATGAATTTTTACGGCGTTATTTACAACATGTATTGCCGAAAGGGTTTATGCGCATTCGCCACTATGGCTTTTTAGCTAATGCGTGTCGCAAGCGAAAGTTAGGGTTAATAAAGGCTCAAGCATCAATAACCCCATTCAAAGTGGTGAAGCCGAAGGCAGAGCAAGAACGATTAATACCGCATTGGCCTTGCCAGTCATGCAAGGCGGGTATCTTACGATTTATTGGTGTGATGAATTTAGATATGGCGACAAATAAAATAGCGCGAACGAGTTAGCAGCCTTGCTTKCTGCATCAAATCAATGAGTTAACCTGCTTAACTGTTCAGGCTAGTCGCGGCTGTGCGTGAGAAAAATATCCTTGCTTAACGGTTAAACATTAGGTTTAATGAATAGATAATAAAYGCTGAGCAATGCAGGGATAGCTTAGATACGATAGACACGCCAATGAAATTGGTTTGATATCACTTAGGCCATAAAAAACAAATTCCCATAGCATAAACAACACCAACTCTATACACCGAGCAGGTAGCGCCTCAGTCCAACAAGCGATTATGCAACACAAACTGCGTGTCGCATAAATACTAAAATGTTAG
>NZ_LHPH01000057.1:0-1575 GCF_001298125.1 Pseudoalteromonas porphyrae
GCGCGAAACAGGTCTGTGGTTTGAGTCAACCAAAGGCGTCCCTCAAGGTGGGCGCGCGAAACAGGTCTGTGGTTTGAGTCAACCAAAGGCGTCCCTCAAGGTGGGCCATTATCCCCTTTACTTTCCAATATTTTACTCGATGAATTAGATAAGAAGCTAACCTACAAACGCCTTAAGTTTGCACGTTACGCTGATGACATAATCATTTTAGTAAAAACGAAAAGCGAAGGGCTAATAATCCAACGGGAAATTACTGCGTTCATCACTAAGCGATTAAAGCTCAAAGTGAACGAATCGAAAAGTCGAGTCGGTCCAGTAACAGGCTCGAAATTTCTCGGGTTTACCTTTCGTTACGGTCAAGTGCAAATTCACGAACAGGCGCTAAAGAAATTTAAAGCAAGTGTCAGGGAACTCACTAACCGCAACTGGGGGATCTCAATGACCCTACAAATTCATAAACTCACACAGTATTTACGTGGCTGGGGACACTACTACCTAATAGCCAACGCTTATCAACTAACAGTGGATTTAGATCATTGGATCCGCCGTAGGATAAGAATGTGCTACTGGCGGCAGTGGCGCTCTTTATTAAGGAATAGCCCGCACTAAAGTACGCAGTTTAATGAAATTGGGTGTTAGCGAGCGACTCGCCATAGCCTGTGGTATCACCAGTAAAGGCCCTTGTAGAAGCTCAAAAACAAAAGGAATTAACATTGCGCTAGGCAATAACTACTTAGCGTCACAAGGGTTAGTGTCATTGAGAGATATTTGGATCAATATTCATTACGGGAGATGAACCGCCCATTGCGGACCCGCATGATGGGTGGTGTGGGGGCTGGAGGTTAGAGACCTCCGGCTACCCGATTATGTGGCTTCACTTTGACATTGATTGTTTAAATGTTTTTAAGTTATTTGCAATCTTAATTGCCGCTTTAGGAGACATACCGATAGTTGGAATATAGAACACTTCCTCTTTATCGTTTATCACTAAAAGCTCACCACCACCATTACCACCAAAAGTAATAAACTCAGGAGCAAACTCACAAAGTTGATAATCTTGATTTATTTCTTCTAACTCGTCTGGCTGCCAAAGAACATACCATTCAGGCTCTAAAGTTAACTCGCCTTCGATGTAGCCTTCCGCTATCCATTCAGCCAACACTTGTTTTAGTTTTGAAATCATAGTTAGCGATAACCCTTGCCACATAACACTTTAGTATTTATGCAACACGCAGTTTGTGTTGCATAATCGCTTGTTGGACTGAGGCGCTACCTGCTCGGTGTATAGAGTTGGTGTTGTTTATGCTATGGGAATTTGCTTTTTAGAGGCTCTAGCTAAATCAGCTAATTTAATAAGATTACCTATTATAATTTAAGCTTTCCCTGCATTGCTCAGCGTTTATTATCTATTCATTAAACCTAATGTTTAACCGTTAAGCAAGGATATTTTTCTCACGCACAGCCGCGACTAGCCTGAACAGTTAAGCAGGTTAACTCATTGATTTGATGCAGCAAGCAAGGCTGCTAACTCGTTCGCGCTATTTTATTTGTCGCCATATCTAAATTCATCACACC
>NZ_LHPH01000058.1:0-1462 GCF_001298125.1 Pseudoalteromonas porphyrae
GCTTATACTGGCGCATTATTTTTGTTCTGCAATAAATCGAAAGATAAACTCAAGCTGGTTTACTGGGATAAAACGGGGTTTGCTTTGTGGTACAAGCGCTTAGAAAAACAAAAGTTCAAATGGCCAAGCAAAGTCAGTTTGCAAGAATTTGAACTCAGTCCTGGGCAATTGGATTGGTTGTTGTCGGGATATGATGTACTTGGTCATGAAGAATTGCAGTATCAATCGATGATCTAATCGATCATATTGACAGTAAATGATCGTTGCCACACCGTCTGCTTTATCTTTGCGTCAAACAAGAAAACAACGTCAAATTCTGTTAAATTGCGAACATGAAAATTGATGCACACTTACTTCCTGACGACCTAGAACAACTCAAGCGCATGGTGCTTGAGTTGCAACAAGTCGTTGCTGAAAAAGATGCGCAAATTCACGAATTACTGCAAGCTTATAACGCGAAGCTTGCCAAAGAGTACGCGAAGAAATCTGAAAAGATGCCCGGTGCTGGAGAGCTCTTCAATGAAGYAGAAGACATTCTTGATGAACATGATAAAGCGCTATTGGCCACATCGCCCTTAGTAAAGAAAGAAAAAGCCAAACCGAAACGCCGGCCACTGCCAGCACAGTTACCACGAGTCGAGGTGGTTGTTGACCTTGATGAGGATGAAAAAGTGTGTGATTGCTGTCAAAGCCCACTTCACAAAATGGGTGAAAGCAGCAGTGAAACACTCGAATTTGTGCCAGCGCATATCAAGGTTATCAAAACTATTCGCCCTAAATATACGTGCCGTCACTGTGAGCGTGAAGGGATTGAAAGTGTAGTAAAAACCGCCCTAATGCCCGCAACATCCATTCCAAAAAGTATCGCCACGCCCAGTTTACTGAGCCAAATAATCATGTGTAAATACCAGTTTGGCTTGCCGCTTTATCGCCAAGAAACGTTATTTTCTGATATCGGTATTGAATTGAGCAGGCAAACCATGTCGAGCTGGATGTTACGCTGTGCTGAATTGTTGTCACCGCTCTATCAGCGCTTAAAAGAAATCTTGTTATCTCAAGCGGTTATTCATGGCGATGAAACCTCGTTAAACGTTATTAACGCAGAGAAAGCGACCAGCTATATGTGGCTGTATTGTTGTGGCGATGATAAGCCGGGTAAAGGCACTAATATTGTCTTGTTTGATTATCATAATAGTCGCGCGGCCCACTGTGTAGTTGATTTTCTTGACGGTTATCAAGGCTACATGCACGTTGACGGCTACAAAGCATACGAGCAAACGAAGGCAACACTGGTTGCGTGCTTAGCTCATATACGCCGTAAGTTCATCGAGGCCAAAGGCAATAATAAAAAAACCGTTAAAGCGGATGTAGCACTTAACCTTATTCGCAAACTCTATGGTATTGAGCAAGCCATCAAAGGTAAATCGGTCAGTGAAAAATTCACCGTTAGGCAGCAAAAAGC
>NZ_LHPH01000059.1:0-1299 GCF_001298125.1 Pseudoalteromonas porphyrae
GAGTTTATTTTCGACAATATAACAAAGCGCATATTCAAATGTACCCGGCAAAATTTGCTCAGAAAAATTGATAGGAATGAATTTATTTTGGCAGGATAAGTCAGGCTTGTAGTTGGCCATAACAGTTTACCGTGGGTGAATAATATCTATTAGATCACAGTAACCCAGTGGATTCAAGGTTAAAAAGCAATCAAGTCAAATGTGCAGAACCAGTTCCTAAAAAGAGTAATTCTACAACCTCAACGCCTCGTTAAGCGGATAAAAATGGTTGGCTATAATCGCGAAGCGATGGCCAACTGTTTTTATTCCGTTTAAACGACTTGTTATACGCTTCCTTCCGATTCTACGACTAATATTCGAGCTTCACCACGCGGATGCGCAACATGCTCAGTTCCAATAGACGCATAAAATATATCACCTGTTCTTAAAACCGATGATTGCTCAATTCCATTTTCTTTAAACAACATTTCAACAACGCCATCTAAAACAACAAACACTTCTTCGCCGTCATTTACATGCCACTTATAAGGCTGATCAGTCCAATGCAAGCGCGTCGTAATACCGTTCATATTTGCGATGTCTTTTGCACCCCAAGCGCGTTCAGATTTGAATTCTTTACTTCTAATTATTTCCACGATACTTCCAAATTATGAATAGCGTATAACGAGCCTGTAGATTAACTCG
Source organism: Pseudoalteromonas porphyrae (assembly GCF_001298125.1). NCBI lineage: Bacteria > Pseudomonadati > Pseudomonadota > Gammaproteobacteria > Alteromonadales > Pseudoalteromonadaceae > Pseudoalteromonas > Pseudoalteromonas porphyrae. Next base: position 685 of record NZ_LHPH01000059.1, read on the forward strand.
TTTTAAATTTATTTTTATTGATGAATCAACCATAGCCGAGTTCCTATTTTGGTTCAATCAGTTATCGCTAGTTTACATAAAATATAAAAAAGAATGTGCGGTTGTTTTAATGGCTGTTTTAGAGGGAGTTACAGGTGCTTAAGTCGCTATATTTCGGTTTAAAAAGGCTCCCCTTTTTTAATGCAGCCTGTTTCTCAGCTTTTCTAGATTATGAACAAGGCAATACAGTTGCCATTGCGCATTCACTTTCGTTTGTCCGCGTAAGGTCAATTTGTTCATGCCTTTATTGACTGTAATATTCCGCTGTTTATTTAGAGGAAAGCAGGCTCTATACAGCCTAGTCGTTTGCCATTCCTTCAATAAAAAACTGCCGTCGCCCCATTGGACTGTCTATTTTAACTTTCATTTTGTCGATATAGCTTAGCTTTTTACGTGATTCATCATTTTTAAACTGTACTTGCCGCCCTGTTTTTATTGGTGGCTTTCGCATGCATTGCTGTTGCAGTGGGCATACTTTGCAATCTTTTAAGTAACCGCAGAATCGCGTGTATTCTTGATTGTGACTCTTTACATTAACCCCGCTTCGCCACATACCATTGCCTGCGGGGCAGAGGC
>NZ_LHPH01000060.1:0-1293 GCF_001298125.1 Pseudoalteromonas porphyrae
CTCATCCAATAARGAATGAAGAACCTGCTCAATGAATTCTGAATTTATTTAATATCTTTCGATATTGAATTGACTGTGCCGAATAATTATTAAAAATAACTATTCTGTTGGTCACTCAGTTTCTCTTTCGAGAAATCACATTGAGACTCTAAATTTTTTGCCTTGCTTAGTAAACTAAGTTCGGCTGTTAGAACTCAATCTGTACGAGTGCCCACACAGATGATTGCTTTATATTGTTAAAGAACGTTGCGATTAAAGTTAAACTTTATCTCGCTAGGGCTGCGCATGTTACGCTTTCCACTTTTTTTGTCAACACTTAAATTTAAACTTTATAAAAATTCAAACTCAAGTTTTACTCGACTCACTGATTAACTCTTGCCCCGCTAAGCGTTGCTGTCTGCCGTCTCAGAGGGGTCGCATTATAGGGCGCGGTTGATTTTACGCAAGCGTTATTATCACTAATCTTGCATTTATTTCGCTTTCATAAGATACACAAAAGAAACTGACATGTTATTCACAAACATCTGTGGATAACATGCACTGCAAAACGATGAAATCGTAATATTCGTTATGCATGAAACATTGATTTATTATTGTATTTTTAAAATCAAACACAGCTAACAATTAATATAAATCTGCTAAGTAATGAAATTTAAATAGATCTTCTAATCCACCCCTTATTATCAGAATTTGGGCCTCATTAAAATGAGCTGTATTTAAACAGTTTTATCGCGAACCCAAATCGCTTTACTCAAGCTCTTGATGGCTTGAATAACTAACCGATAAAAATAGCGCAGTAAAATTCACTTCAAAAAACTCAGGTGAACTCATATCAAGTGATCTGTAGGGGTGGTAACAAATATAGAGTTGAATACGGTAACAATACCTACCTGATCGTGTCTTTAATGATTCTGAAGAAATAGTCGAACAGGTATCGCAAGCATGGAATGGATCCATCTCAGTTCCTCGTACGGTTAAAAATGAGAGATTGGATAAAATTGACTTAATCTTTATGCAGATTGGTATTAACTCAGTACGATGTAGCTCGTGATTTATCGCGACAACCGATATATGGGGGTGTACTGCTTTCAGATGAGCGCCTGAGCGACACTCGCCACCTTGCACCTTGCTCGCTGTTTCAATATCCTGCAGACGTAAAAAAGCCCGACTCTATGAGTCGGGCTTTCTTTATTTGGAGCCTGGCGATGACCTACTTTCACATAACAAATGCTACACTATCATCGGCGCTGTTTCGTTTCACTACTGAGTTCGGCATGGGATCAGGTGGGTCCA
>NZ_LHPH01000061.1:0-1214 GCF_001298125.1 Pseudoalteromonas porphyrae
AAGATATTTTTACCCGTTAAGGTAATGCCTACATCGGCTAATAATTTGTCGTTATCAGCAATGGTGCCATCTTGGTTTTCATCGAAATACACACGCCCTGCAATAGTTGCTGTATCTGGGTTTTGCTCTGTGAAGTCAACAAGCTGATTGCTTGTAGAAAGCACAACGGTAACTGTATCTGTTAGATCAGAGCCTGCAATCATGCCTGTATTGTTACGCTCAACACCGTCTTTATAAAGCGCAGGTTGCGTTTGCGCCACGGTGTAACCATTATCATCTGAAGCAAATAAATTCGCGAACGTGTATTCACCTTGCGCATTCGTTTGCGTCGTTAACGAGATTCTTGAACCGAAGATGTCTTTACCTATTAAGGTAATGTCTACATTGGCTAGTAACTTGTCGTTATCAGCAATGGTGCCATCTTGGTTTGCATCAAAATACACACGCCCTGAAATAGTCGCTGTATCTGGGTTTTGCTCAGTAAAATCGACTAACTCATTATTGTTAGCCACTAACTGAACTGTGACCGAATCAGTTGTTTCAGAGCCTGCAATAGCACCCGATCTATTACGCTCAACACCATCTTTATAAAACGCGGGTTGAGTTTGCGTGACGTTATAACCGCTGGCATCTGAGGCAAATAAATCAGCGAACGTGTATTCACCTTGCGCGCTTGTTTGCGTTGTCAGGTTAATGTCAGTCCCGAAGATATCTTTACCTATTAAGGTAATCGCTACGCCAGCAAGTAACTTATCGTTATCAGCAATGGTGCCATCTTGGTTTGCATCAAAATACACACGCCCTGAAATAGTCGCTGTATCTGGGTTTTGCTCTGTGAAGTCAACAAGCTCGTTGCTTGTCGTCAGCACAACAGTCACTGTATCCGTTAGATCAGAGCCTGCAATAGCACCCGAGCTATTACGCTCAACACCGTCTTTATAAAGCGCGGGTTGTGTTTGCGCCACGGTGTATCCATTGGCATCTGAGGCAAATAAATCAGCGAACGTGTATTCACCTTGCGCATTTGTTTGCGCGGTAAAGTTAATGTCTGAACCGAAGATATCCTTACCCGTTAAGGTAATATCGACATTCGTTAATAACGTGTCGTTATCTGCAATGGTGCCATCTTGGTTTTCATCAAAATACACACGCCCTGAAATAGTCGCTGTATCGGGATTTTGCTCTGTAAAGTCAACAAGCTGGTTGCTTGCAGT